>NZ_JBFAHF010000008.1:0-138307 GCF_040654015.1 Nocardia sp. NPDC050799 | reverse complement strand
CACGGCCGGAGCGGATGCGGAGGTACGCCCGATCGGCACAGCCGGGCACAGCCCGTCCCTGATCCGCGCACGGCCGGAGCGGATGCGGAGGTACGCCCGATCGGCACAGCCGGGCACAGCCCGTCCCTGATCCGCGCACGGCCGGAGCGGATGCGGAGGTACGCCTACCAGTCGTTATACCCGTGACGCCGCCGACCGCCCGGCCTTCCGGTCGGGCCCGGCGGAGTCAGGGACGACCTCGGGCACTCGAGCTTCCGCTCACTTCGATACGGGAGTATCCGACACCGAGCGTGCACACCATGTATGTTGCGTTGTGCTGCCGCTCACTGTGTCGACCCTGGAGTTCCGCGATGGCTTTCAAGAAGGCGCCGTCTCTACGTGCCGCGCTCGTCCTATGGCCGATCGCGCTGCTGACCGTGACCTTTGCCACCGCCTGCAACACGAGCGACACCGATGAGCAGCTCGGCATGAACCAGGACGGCCGCGGCCCGATCACCTACGTCGAAGGTAAGGACACTACCGAGACCGGTGCGGTCAAGCAGGTCATCGACCGCTGGAACGCCACCCACCCCGACGAGCGGGTCACCTACAAGGAACAGTCCAACGACGCCTCGGCCCAGTACGACGATCTGGTCGAGCACATGCGCGCGAAATCGGCCGACTACGACGTGGTCGCCCTCGACGTGCCGTGGACGGCGGAGTTCGCGGCCAAAGGCTGGATCCAGCCGCTGGAGGACCAGTTCGCCATCGACACCTCGCCGCTGCTGTCGCCGCCGGTGGCCAGCGCCACCTACAACGGCACCCTGTATGCCGCGCCCCGCAACACCAACGGTGGCCTGCTGTTCTACCGTAAGGACCTGGTGCCCAACCCCCCGCTCACCTGGGCCGAGATGCGCGCCGGCTGCCCGCTGGCGCGGGATAACCAGATCGGCTGCTACGCGGGCCAGTTCGCGCCCTATGAGGGCCTGACGGTGAACACCGCCGAGGTGATCAACGCGTTCGGCGGGACCTTCGTCGGCACCGACGGCCGCACCCCGACGGTCAACAGCCCGGAGTCGCGGGCCGGGCTCGAGCAGCTGGTCGATGCCTTCCGAGTCGGCGATATCCCCCGCGAAGCCATCACCTTCCAGGAACCGACGAGCGGCGCCGCGTTCACCCAGGGCAAACTCATGTTCCTGCGCAGCTGGCCCTCCACCTACGGTGACGCCTCCTCGGAGGCCTCGGCGGTCAAGGACAAGTTCGGGGTCGCGCCGCTGCCCGGGGACACCGGGATCGGCGCCTCGACCCTCGGCGGCTACAACGCCGCGATCAGCGCATATTCCGAGAACAAGGCCACGGCACTGGATTTCCTGAAGTTCCTGATCAGCGAGGAAGCCCAGCACATCATCGCCTCCGGCGCGCTGCCGTCGGTACGGGCCTCGATCTACGACGATCCGGCGCTCATCGCCAAGATGCCGTACCTGCCCGCCTTGAAGGATTCCATCGCCAGCGCGGTGCCCCGACCGGTCACCCCGTTCTATCCGGCGGTGTCCAAAGCCATTCAGGACAACGCATATGCTGCCCTGACCGGAACCAAGTCCGTGAACGACGCGATCATCGGCATGCAGAAGGGCATCGAGACGGCCGGATCGTAGATATTGTTCAACCGGACCCGGCGAGCCCGTAGGAGAGAGTAACGGTGTCGGATCCTTCCGGAACGGACGCGCAGGCGTCGGTCCGCACAGTAAAGCCCGCGAACGCGACCAACGATCGCGGGACGTCCAGCAGGCTTCGCGACGAAGTCCGTATGTCGGGCCGGGCGTGGCTGTTCGTCGCGCCGGTGCTGATAGCGCTCACCGTGGTGATCGGTTATCCGGTGCTACGGGCGCTGTGGATGTCGTTCACCTACGACGATCGGCTCGACGAGACGACCGGCCGCTTCGTCGACAGCGGCGAAAGCACCTTCTACAACTACCTGCACTGGATCCTCGGCCAATGCCAGGTCATCACCGGCGGCGTCACCGAATGCCCCACCGGTAATCTGGGCGCCGAGTTCTGGGGGGCCGTCGGCGTCACGCTGTTCTTCGCGGTTGTCACGGTGACGCTGGAGGTGGCGATCGGGCTCGGGATGGCCATCGTGATGGGCAAGACCTTCAAGGGCCGGGCGCTGCTACGTGCGGCGGTGCTGATCCCGTGGGCGATCCCGACCGCGGTGACGGCCCGGCTCTGGGAGTTCATGTTCCAGTACGACGGTGTGGTCAACACCGTGTTCGGTACCGAGATCCTGTGGACCTCCGACGCGTGGCCGGCCCGTTTCGCGGTGATCGCCGCTGATGTGTGGAAGACGGCGCCGTTCGTGGCGCTGCTGTTGCTGGCCGGCCTGCAGATCATCCCCGACGACGTCTACGAGGCGGCCCGGGTGGACGGCGCCTCGGCCTGGCAGCGGTTCACCCAGGTCACCATGCCGCTGCTCAAACCGGCGCTGCTGGTCGCGGTGCTGTTCCGCACCATGGACGCGCTGCGCATGTACGACCTGCCCGCCATCATGACCAACAATCTCCCGGCCACCCGGACACTGTCGATCCTGGTTGTCGAGCAGACACGGCAGGGACCCAACAGTGCGGCCGCACTATCGACGATCACCTTCTTGTTGATCTTCGCGGCGGCGTTCGTACTGGTGAAGATATTGGGCGCGAACGCGGTGCGGACGCAGGAAGAACAGCGGAAGGCGTGATGGCCGCGGTGACAACTCAGCAAATCGGTACCGCCCGTCCCGCGTCGTCGTGGCGGCGCAGGCTCGGCTCGGCGCGCATCTACGTGGGCGCCCTGATCGTGCTCGTGTGGGGGCTGGGCCCGTTCTACTGGATGGCGGTGACCGCCTTCCGCGATCCCGACCACACCTTCGATTCCACCCCGTGGCCCACGCACATCACCCTGGACAACTTCCGGGACGCGTTCGACACCAGCCGCGGTAACAATTTCGCCCACGCGCTGCTCAACAGCGTGATCATCGGCACGGCCAGTACCGCGATCGCGCTGGTAATCGGGATCATGGCGGCCTACGCGCTGGCCCGGCTCACCTTCAAGGGCCGCTACCTGGTGTCCGGCGTGATCCTGAGCGCGTCGATGTTCCCCGTGGTCGTCCTGGTGACCCCACTGTTCCAGCTGTTCACCGAGATCGGCTGGATCGGCAGGTACCAGGCGCTGATCCTGCCGAACATCTCCTTCGTGCTCCCGCTGACGGTGTACATCCTGGCCTCGTTCTTCGCCGAACTGCCGTGGGAACTCGAAGAGGCGGCCCGGATCGACGGCGCCACCAAGGTGCAGGCGTTCCGGCTGGTGATGTTGCCGCTGGCCGCGCCGGCCGTGTTCACCACTGCGATCCTGGCGTTCATCGCGGCGGTCAACGAGTACCTGCTCGCCCGGGTGCTCTCCGGCAGCGAAACGGAACCGGTGACGGTGGCCATAGCCCGGTTCTCCGGGAACAATCCGCTGGTCCCCCCGTACGGTGCGATCATGGCGGCGGGCACGCTGGTGACCGTGCCGCTGGTGATCCTGGTACTGGTGTTCCAGCGGCGAATCATCTCCGGACTCACGGCGGGCGGGGTCAAGAGCTGATCTCTGGGTATCCTGAGGTCTGGCGGTGGTGCGCCTGAGTTTTTCCGACGCTCCGAAAGGAGATGATCGTGAGCTCGTTCCGTTCTCGACGTGGCCGCAATGCTCCCCAGCCACCGCAGTACCCCTCGATAGCCGGTTGGAAAGATCTCGACGATCCCGGGCCGCGTCCCCGTCCGCCCCGGCCACCCACCTATATCCGCCCACACCGGACCCGCGGCCAGCGCATCCGGCATCTGGTGCTGTGGCTGTTCACCATCCTGATCGCCATCCCGACGCTGCTGATCGCCCTGGTGTACTGGAGTGCGGAGATTCCGGCCGCCGGGACGGTACCGATCAACCAGACCGCCACCATCACGGCCTCCGACGGCTCCACCGTGCTGGCGAAGGTGGTGCCGCCCGAGGGCAACCGCACTCCCGTACCGCTGTCGGAGGTGCCCGAGCACGTCCGTGAGGCGGTCCTGTCCGCGGAGGACCGCAACTTCTACACCAACCCGGGTTTCTCGGCGTCGGGTCTGCTGCGCGCGGTCCGCGACAATGTGCTGGGCCGGGCGAACGCCGGTGGCGGTTCCACCATCACCCAGCAGTACGTGAAGAACGCTTTTCTCGGCTCCGAGCGCACGGTCAGCCGCAAGGTGCACGAGCTGATCATCTCCTCGAAGATGGCCAAGGAATGGAGCAAGGAAGATATCCTCGGCGCCTACCTGAACACCATCTACTTCGGGCGCGGCGCCTACGGAATCGCCGCCGCCGCCCAGGCCTACTTCGGTAAAACGGTTCCCGAGCTGACCGTCGCCGAGGGCGCGGTCCTGGCCGCGCTCATCCGCTCACCCTCCGCACTGGACCCGCAGACCCGGCTCCCACAGCTGCTGCAACGCTGGAACTACGTGCTCAACGGAATGGTCGAGATGGACACGATCGCCCCCGGTGAACGCGACACGATCGTCTTTCCCCCGACCATCCCGCTACCCGCCCCCGAGGATGTCAACACCACCCGCGGCCCGGAGGGCCATATCAAAACCCAGGTGCTGCGTGAACTGGCCGACGCGGGGATCTCCGATGAGGAGCTGAACACCGGCGCACTGCAGATCACCACGACCATCGACGCGAAGGCCCAGCAGGCCGCGACCGCCGCCGCGACCGGCGCCCTCGACGGGCAGCCGCCGGAGCTGCGCACCGCGGTGACCTCCATCGATCCGCGATCGGGTGCGGTCCGCGCCTACTACGGCGGCGCCGACGGGATCGGTTTCGATTTCGCCCAGGCCCCGGTGCAGACGGGGTCGGCGTTCAAAACCTTCGCGGTACTCGCGGCGCTACAGCAGGGCATCCCGCTGTCCCGGGCGTTCGACAGCACGCCGGTGGACGTCAACGGTGTGCTGGTGCGCAATGTCGAGAACGAGTCCTGCGGTACGTGCAGCCTGAGCGAGGCCTTCAAACGCTCGCTCAACACCAGCTTCTACCGGCTCACCCTCGCCATGAACAACGGTCCCCAGGCGATCGCCGACGCCGCCCACCAGGCCGGGATCCCGCAGGACATCCCCGGCGTCCCGGGACAGTCGCTCACCGAGATGGGTGCGCCGCCCATGCCCTCCATCGTGCTCGGTACCTATCTGGTGCGGCCTTTCGACATGGCCTCGGCCTACGCCACCATCGCCGGTGCGGGCCGCTACCACCAGCCGTACTTCGTACAGCGCGTGGTCCGCGGGGACGGCCGCGTCCTGCTGGACCGCGGCGGCGATCCAGGGCAGCGCACCGGCGCCCAGCCGCCACCGTCGGAGCAGCGGATACCGCAGACCATCGCCGCGCAGACCGCCACGGCCATGTCGCCCATCGCCTCGTATTCCAACGGCCACGCGCTGAGCGGGCGCCCCTCCGCCGCCAAAACGGGCACCACCCAGCTGGGCGATACCGGTCAGAACAAGGACGCCTGGATGGTCGGCTTCACGCCGTCGCTGTCCACGGCGGTCTGGGTCGGCACCGAGTCGAACCTGCCGATCGTCACCGCCGGCGGCGGCCGGATCTACGGTTCCGGGCTGCCCTCCGATATCTGGAAACAGACCATGGACGGTGCCCTGGCCGACACTCCGGCCGAGCAGATCGGCGCACCGGCCCCGCACCCCGCACCGGTCGTTCCGGCCGCACCCCAGCAGCCCTCACGCAACCCGTACGACATCCTCAGCCCGCCACCCCCGCAACAGCCGGAGCCGCAGCAACAACCGACACAGCAGCAACCCTTCATCGTCATCCCCCCGGCCGCCGAACCGTCTGTCCCCGAGCCCGAATACGAGCCGGAACCCCAGGCGCCCGCGGCTCCCCCGGCCGAAGCGCCCGCGCCCGCACCACCGGTGGCACCTCTGCCGCCGGCCCCACGCGTGGTCGAAATCCTGCCCGGCGTAACGATACCCGTACCGTGACCTACGGATTCCGGTCGTGATCCCACGGAAGGAACGGTCGGCATGGCAGCATCGTTGGCCAGAGTGAGATGTCGCCCATCCGACCGACCGGCACGGGCCGACGCCCGGGCCGGGACAGGCGTGCGGGAGGATATGCGCTGGAGCGACGACGTATGACGAGACATAGGGGCTACGCCGGTGGAATTCAATGTCGTTGACCGCCCGGAAACGCTGGTGGCGGGAATGGTGCTACGCAGCCCGGCACTGGCCGTGGAAGGACCGCGCCGCACGAGAGTCGAAGAAGCCTGGAAAACCACACTGGCCCGATCGTTACCCGGCCACCCCGCCAGCGCCTTCGTCGATCATGCCCCGGAGATCAATTCCTACCTCACCCATATCATCGGCTACCGCTGTCACAGCCTCGACGATCTACTACCCGGCGATGTCCTCGCCCGTATCCCCGCCGGCCGCTACGCCCGCTTCACCCTCAGCGGTGACGACCTGGGCGAGACGATCGTGACCCTGTGGCGGGCGATCTGGGACGCGGAGGCCGCCGGCCGGCTGGTCCGCTCCTATACCGGTGACTACGAGCGCTACCCCGACGAGCACACGGTGGAAGTGTTCGTGGCACTGGCGGCAGACGATGCGGCGAGCAGGTAGGAAGCAGCTGTGGACTTCGAAATTGTCGAACTCGACGAAAGCCTGGTGGCCGGGCTCACCATCCCGCTGGCCGGCCGGGAGGTGACCGCCCGAGACCTCGACCTGGTGAACTTCACCTGGGACCGGTACCTCGGCCGCGAGAAAAACGTCCCCCGGGTCGCCGCCTACATCGGCCAAGGGGATCACGCGGTAGCCGTACTCGGCTACGAGATCAAGCAGATGACCGACCTGGATCCGGGCGATGTACTCACCCGGGTCCCCACCGGCCGCTACGCGAAATTCGTCGTCACCGAGAAGCCCTACGACCTGCTTCGCACGGCGTGGGCGCGGGTCCGGGAAGCGGAGAAGGCGGGCACGATAACCCGCTCCCACACCGCCGAACTGGAACGCTACACCGGTCCGACATCGGTGGAGGTCTACGTCTCGCTGGACTGACGCCGGCCGCGGATCGAGGTTCGAGCGGGGCCGGTCCATGCGTGAAGCGGGCTCCCCGCCGCTGCGGCCCTCGGTGAACTCGGCGCCGTGAATGTACTGCGGCTTCGTGTGTCCTGTCGGATGTAATGCATCGACGGACGAGACGGGGTCGACGTCGCCATCGTGGTGCGGGAATCACCCGCGGCGACGACCACTCCGGGGCCCGCCGGCTCCACACGGTGTGCACCGCGCCGGGCAAGGTTCGGTCCTCACGCGATCGGCTCGGGGTTCGGCCCGGACAACGCCGTGCAATCCCTGAACCCGACCGGTGGTCGGGGCAAGCGCGAGCGCACCCGCTCGGGCACCGGCGCGCCGGCCGCCACTGCCTCGATGTACTCCTTGGCCTCTCGCGGCCCGATATCGGGTGCTGTTGCCCGCACGACCCTGAGCGCATCGAGGCGCTGCCCCCGCGCGAGCAGCGCAGCGATTCGGGATCGCAGCGGATCGACACGCTCGGCTCCGCGAACCCGCTCGAGATATTCGGTGATCCACTCACCGTGCTCGAGATCAGCGGCCGCATGCACCATGTGCAGGCTGCCGTCCATTCCATCGACCAAGAAGTACCCATGGCCGACCAGCATGTCCGAGATTCTGCGGGTGCGCAGATAACGTTCACCTCGGCAGCTGATCACCCAACCCAACCGGTGCGGCCCGGCGTCCATTACCACCAGTGCCGGCGGCCCACCGCTCTTCGCCGCCTCATCGGCCAGATACCGCTGCACGACCGTCACGGCCCACCGCTTCGACACCATGGCAACAGATTAGAAGCGGAGCGCCTCCCCGGCGGGATGTGCTGCTCACCGCCCCGCCGGCGAGGGCAGCCCACCTGTAGACCTGACATCGAACGCCGACGCGACCCGCATGCGTCGAGTTTTACGAGACACCTCGAAGGGTTGAGGCCCGTCTCGCCCCTTGGCCGAAGGTGCTCAACGGTCGGCCTTCCGCGGAAGGCCGACCGCACGTCGCATGAGCCGAAGGCCCGAGTCCCGAGGCCGAAACGGCGAGACACAAGGGGGCCGCAACCCCGCGGTGCCGAAGGCACCGCCAAGAACTCAAGCGTCGATGATGAAGGCCTCGAGCTGGGTGCGGGCGATATCGTCGGCCAGCTGCTGGGGCGGGGACTTCATCAGGTACGCCGACGCCGGGATAACCGGGCCGCCGATACCGCGGTCCTTGGCGATCTTCGCGGCGCGGACCGCGTCGATGATGATGCCGGCCGAGTTGGGCGAGTCCCATACCTCGAGCTTGTACTCCAGGTTCAGCGGCACATCGCCGAAGGCGCGGCCTTCGAGGCGGACGTAGGCCCATTTGCGGTCGTCGAGCCAGCCGACGTGGTCGGAAGGGCCGATGTGCACATCGCCGGCGCCCATTTCCTTCTTCAGGTTGCTGGTGACGGCCTGGGTCTTGGAGATCTTCTTCGATTCCAGGCGTTCGCGCTCGAGCATGTTCTTGAAGTCCATGTTGCCGCCGACGTTCAGCTGCATGGTGCGGTCGAGCTGGACCCCGCGGTCCTCGAACAGTTTGGCCATCACGCGGTGGGTGATGGTGGCGCCGACCTGGCTCTTGATGTCGTCACCGACGATCGGCACGCCCGCGGCGCGGAACTTCTCGGCCCATTCCGGGTCCGAGGCGATGAACACCGGCAGCGCGTTGACGAACGCCACGCCGGCGTCGATCGCGCACTGGGCATAGAACTTGTCGGCTTCCTCGGACCCGACCGGCAGGTACGAGACCAGGACGTCCGCCTCGGCGTCCTGCAACGCCTTGACCACGTCGACCGGCTCGGCCTCGGCGAGTTCGATGGTTTCGGCGTAGTACTTGCCGATGCCGTCGAGGGTCGGACCGCGCTGCACGCTGACACCCAGCGGCGGCACATCGGAGATCTTGATGGTGTTGTTCTCGCTGGCGAAGATCGCCTCGGACAGGTCGAAGCCGACCTTCTTGGCGTCCACGTCGAAGGCGGCCACGAACTGCACGTCCCGCACGTGGTATTCGCCGAACCGCACGTGCATCAGTCCGGGCACCGTCGTGGAATCGTCGGCATCCCGGTAGTACTGCACGCCCTGGACGAGCGAAGAGGCGCAGTTGCCCACACCTACGATGGCGACGCGAACACTGGACTTGTTGGTGTCTCCACTACTCATGGCCGGTATTTCCCTCTTTCTGTGGTGCCGCCTGCGTCGATTGCTCCGCCGCAATCAACTCGTTGAGCCAGCGCACTTCGCGCTCGCTTGATTCGAGTCCGAGTTGATGGAGTTGGCGGGTGTAGCGATCCAGCGATCCGCTCGCCTTCTTGATCGCCTCCCGCAGCCCCTCTCGGCGCTCCTCGACCTGACGCCGCCTGCCCTCCAGGATTCGCACCCGCGCTTCGGCGGGGGTGCGGCTGAAGAAGGCGAGGTGGACGCCGAAGCCGTCATCGGTGTAGTTCTGCGGACCCGTATCGGCCACGAGGTCCTTGAAACGCTCGCGCCCCGTCGGGGTCAGCTGGTAGACCCGCCGGGCCCGGCGGGTCGTGGACAGTCCCTCGGGTACTTCCTCCGCGATCAGTCCATCCGCCCGCATGCGCTTCAAGGTCGGATACAGCGACCCGTAGGAGAAGGCCCGAAACGCCCCGAGCAGGCCGGTGAGCCGCTTCTTCAGCTCGTAGCCGTGCATGGGCGATTCCAGGAGCAGCCCGAGGATTGCCAGTTCGAGCAACGGGCTTCACCCCCTGACTTCCGTACAGACCTAACCAATGGATGCGATTACCCACTATATCGGAGCGATATAACCACGCATAGTTCTATGCGGGCGGGGACGCATATGTGCAGGTGGCAGCCGGTCTCGGCAGCGGCGGGGATCGGGCCTCGACCGGTCAGTCGACCGGATGGACTTCCTGGGGCGTCCCGTCGAGTGCGAGTTGCATCGTTCCGGTGCGATCGCCGCCGTCGCCGACGTAGATCTCGAGTACCGGCGCGGCGGCCTCGGGCGCGATGAGTTCGTAGCCGATACCGATATGACCGATCTGCCCGTCGGCCAGCTTCACCGTGGCCGGCGCCCCGGCCAGTACCGCGGCCACGGCGGGCAGATCGATATCCGCGAGATCGATCGGACGACCCTCCGAATAGCTCGATACGCTCGAGGTCGTGGCGGTGAAATCCGTGCCGTCGAACTCGTAGACCTGCTCCGCCCCCCGGTCCAGACGCTGGACCAGGATCCGGTCGGAGAAGACCGTCGCCGCGTCGATGATCGTGTCACCGAACTTCCGGCGGTAGCTGTCGACGAAAAGAGCCAGGCCACTGCCGGTGGCCAGATCCGCGGCGGCCTGCTCGACGGCCTCCGCGGTGGCGGTGTCACCCGCGCTCGCGGAGTCGTCGGGCAGGGCGAGGCCCACCACCGCGCCGAGTACGGCGGCCGCCGCCAGCAGGGCGACAGGTACCCACCAGGGCCGCGCCGGCCGGTCGCGGTTCAGGATCGCGGCACCGGCGAGTTCGCCGGGGACCTGCAGGTCCGCGATGAGCACGTCCAGGTCGGCAGTGTATTTCGCCCGCATCGCCGACCGCGTACGCGCGGTGTGCTCCGCGGCGGAGAGCTGGCCGTCCGCGGACGCGGCGTCCAGTAGCGCGCACACCTCCACCCGGTCGCTGTCACGTGCCCGGAGCTGTTCTCTTCTCGCCACGGTCGCTTCCTCTAGCCGTCGAAAGGCCACACCCTCAGCACCTCACCGGCGGGGCTGAGGACGAACCAACCGGATTCGTCGAAGGTATTGCCCACATGGATGCTCACCGCCGGCCGGCCCGCGAGCGGGTCGAAGGAGGGGACATCCACTTCGATCATCGAAACCACCCCGTCGGGCACCCGGGTGGTGGCCGCGGCCGTGCCCGCGGCTGCACCGATGGCGGCGATGTCCACCGCTGCCAGGTCGACGGTGGGGGTATCGACCGGACGGGTGGTCGGATCGCTGTCCTGGTGGAACCCGCCGCGATAGGTGTAGGTCACCTTCCGGTTCGGCTGCCCCGGCAGCGCGCGGGTCACCCGGGCATGGGCCGGGAAGAGGGTGATCTCGTCGGCGACCGTATCGCCGAATTCGATCCGATAGCGGTCGACGAAGTGGGCGAGGCCGGCCGCGGTCACCAGATCGGGCGTGGGGATGACCAGCGGCTCGATATCGTTCAGGGCGGCATACGGCACCGGGGCGGGCGCGGCGGCCGCGGGCGGGACGGCGGGGGCCGGCTCGGCCTCGCGATGGACGAGGGCGAAGGTGCCGAACGCGACCGCGAGCCCGGCGGCACCGATCACCGCGAAGTACCGCCCCTGCCCGCCGGACCGGACGGGCGGCGGCGCGACAGGGGCCGGCCGCGCGCCCTGGAGATCGGCGGTGAGCTCGGCGAGATCGTCGAGGGTGACCACGTCGGCGAGCAGTTCGGCGCGGACGTGGTACTCGTCCTCGGCGAGCTGGCCCTCGGCGAGGGCACGGCTCAGGACCGCGCCGGCGGCGTCGCGGTCGGCGGTGCGGGCGCGGGTACCGGGCGGATATCCCGATGCCGTGGCGGCCGCGGCGGCACCCCGCTCGGCGCGCACCCGCCGGGCATCCGGCGTCTGCAGATCCGCGACCAGTTCGGACAGCTCACCGAGCGTTTTCGCGGCCCGGGCCTGCGCGATGCGATCGTGGTACTCGGCGGCGCCGAGCTGACCCTCGGCGTACGCGCCGTCGAGCACGGTCGCGGTTTCGGCACGGTCGATATCACGCGCACGCAGACGACCGGGAGACACCGTGGACACCCTCGAATCTTACGGTGCGGGCAGCTCTCCATGGGTTTCCACGGCCCCCCTTCATACGGCGGTAACCGGACGGGCACCCACGGGACAGATGGCACACATGCGCCAACCGATCGCGCCCGGAGTGACGCGACCGAGCGCCGGTACCCCGCCCCCTCTCCGCACGCGGGGAATCCGTGCCGGGCCGGACCTGCCCCGCCGGCACCGGAACCGAACCGCCGCGACGGAGGTACGAATCCAATGCGGCCGTGGGCGGCGCCATTACATCACCGCTACTCTGGGAGCGTGCGAATACAGCGGCAAGTGGTCGACTATGCGCTCCGGCGCAAGTCGCTGCTGGCTGACGTCTATGCGGGCCGTGTCGATGTCGCCGAGGTATGTGACGCCAATCCCTACCTGCTGCGTGCGGCCAAATTTCACGGTCGGGGGAGCGAGGTCACATGCCCTATCTGCCGGAAGGAACAACTCACCCTCGTATCCTGGGTCTACGGCGACGGCCTGGGGCCGGTCGCGGGTTCCGCGCGCAGCCCGGAAGAGCTGGTACGCCTGGCCGAGACCCGAGAGGAATTCTCGGTTCACGTGGTCGAGGTGTGCCGGACATGCAGCTGGAATCATCTGGTGCAGTCCTACATGCTCGGGAAGACGCCGCAGGGCCGGCGTTCCGGTTCCCGGGCGAATCGGCGCACCGCCGCGGAATGAGACCGCCCGGCCCGACGATGGTGCGCGTGCCGAGCCCCCAGGGGCGCCGCGGAGCGAGCCCATCCGACCGATACGAGCTTTGGAGACCTTGTCAGTGACTTCGCCCTACGACCCCCCACCCGGCGATGACCCGCGCGGTGGTCGCACCCAGCGCGGACCGCTTCCGGGTCGAGAGCCGCAGCAGCGACCGGGTGCACCCAACCGCGGTCCCGCACCGAATGCGAACGCACCACGCCCCGGACCGGGCGGGCGACCGCCGGCGCCGGGCGGACCGCGCCCCGGACCGGGTGGGCCGCGACCGGGCCCGGTGACGGGTCCGCGACCCGCCGCAGGCGGACCGCGGCCGGGGCCGGACGGGCCGCGTCCCGGGCCGGGCGGCACGGGACGACCGCCGGCGCCGGGTCCCCGGCCCGGCCCCGAAGGTCGCCGGCCGGGACCGAACACCGGTGGGATGCCCGGCGCCGCGCGGGGTCCGCAGCCGCCGCAGCGTCCCGGTCCGCCGCCCGGACGCCCGCCGCAGGGTCAGCCGCCGAACCAGCCCACCCAGCGCATGGGCCGCCCCGGGGAACCGGGCGCGCCGCGCGGTGAGCAGGGCACCGCGAAGATGGCGCAACCGGGCGCGCCCGCCGAAAGCACCCGGCGCGAACGCACCACGACCGGCCCGCGCCCCGTAACGGGTCGCCCGGGTCCGAACAGCGGTGAGCGCCGTGCGGACGCGCCGGAAGGCCGGCCGTCCCGCTCCGGAGCCGCGGGCGGTCCGCCGCCACGGCGGCCCGGCGGCCGCTCGGGTGGACCCGGCGGCCCCGACGGACGCGGACCGGCCCAGAAACGCAAGAACCGCTGGAAGATCGCGCGCCGGATCGCCTACGTCCTGGTCGCCCTGGCCATCGTGGTGCCGAGCACGGTGTTCCTGGTCGCCTATTCCACGGTGTCGGTGCCCGAACCCGGCGATATCCAGACCAACCAGGTCGCAACGATTCTCGCGGCCGACGGCGAAACCGAGATCACCCGGGTGGTGCCGCCGGAGGGCAACCGCACCGATGTGACGATCGATCAGATTCCGCCGCATGTGCGCAACGCGGTGATCGCCGCCGAGGACCGGGATTTCTACAGCAACCCCGGTTTCTCGATCTCCGGCTTCGCCCGTGCCGCCCGCGACAACGTGCTCGGACGCGAAAGCGCCGGTGGTGGTTCGACGATCACCCAGCAGTACGTGAAGAACGCCCTGGTCGGTGACGAACGCAGCCTCACCCGTAAGCTGCACGAGCTGGTGATCTCGGCGAAGATGGCCCGGCAGTGGAGCAAGGACGAGATCCTCACCGCCTACCTGAACACCATCTACTTCGGGCGCGGCGCCTACGGCATCAATGCCGCGGCCAAGGCATATTTCGACAAGCCGGTGCAGGAACTGAGCGTGGCCGAGGGCGCGGTACTCGCCGCGACCATTCAGCTGCCGTCGCTGCTCGACCCCGAGTCGAACCCCGAAGGGGCCGAGACCCGCTGGAACTACGTCCTCGACGGTATGGTCGCGGGCGGCAATCTCGACCGTGGTGAGCGGAGCGGTCTGACATATCCGCAGGTGGTGTCGTCGTCCAAGGCCGGGGAAACGACCGAGGCCGCGGGACCGGAGGGCCACGTCAAAGCGCAGGTGCTGCGCGAACTCTCCGAAGCCGGTATCAGCGAACAGCAGCTGAACACCTCCGGCCTGCAGATCACCACGACCATCGATGCCAAGGCGCAGCAGGCCGCCGTCGATGCCGCACGCAAAAACCTCGAGGGCGAACCGGACAAGCTGCGCACCGCGGTGGCCTCGATCGATCCGAAAACCGGAGCGGTACGCGCCTATTACGGCGGAGAGGAAGGCTACGGCTACGACTTCGCCAATGCCGCCCTGCAGACCGGTTCCTCGTTCAAGGTGATCGGCCTGGCGCAGAACCTGGAGAACGGTGTCCCGCTGTCACAGATGTACGACAGCTCGCCGATCACGGTGAACGGTATCGAGATCACCAACGTCGAGGGCGAGCAATGCGGCGTCTGCACGATCGCCGAGGCGCTCAAACGTTCGCTGAACACCAGCTTCTACCGGATGCAGCTGGAAATGCAGAACGGCCCGCAGAAGATCGCCGATATGGGGCACAAACTGGGGATTCCGGAGGAACTCCCCGGAGTGGGCGCCACGCTGACCGAACCCGGCGGCGTCGGCCCGAACAATGGGATCGTACTCGGCCAGTACCAGGCCCGGCCGCTGGATATGGCGTCGGCCTACGCGACGCTGGCGGCGTCGGGTATGTACCACAAACCGCATTTCGTGAGCAAGGTCGTGTCGGCGGACGGTACGGTGCTGCTCGATCGTGGCGATGTGGCCGGAGAGCGGCGCGTCTCCGAGGCAGTCGCCGACAATGTCACGGCGGCCATGGAACCCATCGCCGCATACTCCCGCAATCACGGGCTCGCCGGAGGCCGTCCCTCGGCTGCCAAGACCGGTACCGCACAGCTGGGTGACACCGGGGAGAACAAGGATGTGTGGATGGTGGGCTACACGCCGTCGCTGTCCACCGCCGTCTGGGTGGGTACTACCGACAACTCGCCGCTGCGCAACTACGGCGGGGCGATGATCTACGGTTCCGGCCTCGCGTCGGATATCTGGAAGGCCACGATGGACGGCGCCCTCGAGGGCACGCCCGTCGAGAAGTTCCCCAAACCCGCGCCGATCAAGGGCCAGGCCGGTGTGCCGAAGTGGACGGCCCCTTACACCGCGCCGTCCACCACGATGCCGACCTTCGAGCCCCCGGTGGTGATCCAGCCGAGCCAGGTCGAGATCCTGCCCGGTATCACCATCCCGGTGCCCGGGGTGGCGCCCAACCCGCGTAGCCAGCAGCAACCGCAGAATCAACCGCAGAATAACGGCCCAGGCCCGCTACCCGGGCAGCCCACTGCCGGACAGACCAGTACGGCTCCCACAGTCACCCAGGCGCCCGACTCCGGCGGTGGCACCGACACCGGCGGCGACAGTGGGGACAGCGGCGACACCGGCGGTGACAGCCGTCCGGATTCGGGCGGATAAACCCGCAACACTGTCCGGCGGTCCCGGCTCGGTCCGGGCCGGGACCCCGGTAACAGGTAACCTCGGGTGCCGTGAGCGAGCAGCGACTGGTGGGTGGGCCGGACGACGGTATAGGTCCCGGAAACGGGCGAACCGGTCGGGCCGCCGCAGCCGGTTACGATTCGCCCGCCCCGCTCGCCCGAGATCTGCGTTCTGCCGACGCACGCGACAAGCCGAGCCGCAACGATTCCATGACCGCCCAGCTGTGCACGGTCGTGGGCGGCCCGGTCGGGGATCACGCGCTGATCGGGCGCGCCCGGTTCTGGACGCCGATGCGGGTGCTGCTGGCGTGCACAGTGATCTTCCTGGCGTTCGGCTGGTTCGCCAAGGCCGGATGTATCCAGCAGACCACCACCACCGGCGGGCTGCTCACCCTGGACTGGAACAACGGCCGCCAGTACACGGCCATGTGCTATTCGGACACCGTGCCGCTGTACGGCGCCGAACGCCTCAACGAGGGCGCGTTCCCGTACAAGAAGTCCTGGGTGGAGGAAACACCCGGCGGCGGTACCGAGGTCCGGCATATGGAGTATCCGGTGCTGTCGGGCATGTACCAGTACGTTTCCATGCTGGTGGCCAAGAGCTGGGACGCCAGTCCGCTGCCGGGGGCACTACAGGTGGTGCTGTACTTCAATGTGGTGGCCCTGGGTCTCTCGGTCGCCTGGCTCGTCACCATCTGGGCGACCGCACTGCTGGCCGGGCGGCGGGTCTGGGACGCGGCGCTGGTGGCGTGTTCCCCGTTGGTGATCGTGCACGCCTTTACCAATTTCGATTTCCTCGCGACCGCCTTCGCCGCACTGGGGCTGCTGGCATGGGCCCGCCGGCGGCCACTGCTGGCCGGTGTCCTGCTGGGATTGGGTGGTGCGGCAAAGCTGTACCCCCTGCTGCTGCTGGGCCCGATCGTAGTGCTGTGCCTGCGCGCCGATCCGATGCAGCGCATCCCCCGCGCGCATCAGGCGACTCGGTTGCGCGATATCGACAGTGCCGCGGCGCTGCGCACCTGGCTCGCGGAGGTGCCGGCGCGGATCCGGTTGCTGGGCACCCGCCCGCTCGGCGCGGCCGCGCTGACCGGCGGCGGCGCCGCGGCCACCTGGCTCCTGGCCAATCTGCCGATCGCGCTGCTGTACCCGCAGGGGTGGCGGGAATTCTTCCGGCTCAACACCACGCGGCACGCCGATCCCGATTCGCTCTACAACGTGGTGATGTCGTTCACCGACTGGTCGGGTTTCGACGGTGTGCTGCGCCACGGCGAACCACCCACGGTCCTCAACCTGATCTCGCTGCTGCTGTTCGTGGCGGCCTGTGTCGGTATCGCCTATATCGGCTTGACCGCCCCGCGCCGGCCCCGGCTGGCCCAGCTGTGCTTCCTGGTCATCGCCGCATTCCTGCTGACGAACAAGGTGTGGAGCCCGCAGTACTCGCTGTGGCTGGTGCCGATCGCGGTCCTGGCCCTGCCACACCGGCGACTCCTGCTGGCGTGGATGACGATCGACGCACTGGTCTGGGTGCCGCGCATGTTCTACTACCTCGGCGAGGACCGTAAAGGCCTGCCGGAGCAGTGGTTCACCGCGACGGTGCTGCTGCGCGACCTCGCGGTGATCGGCCTGTGCGTGCTGATCGTCCGGCAGATCTACCGGCCCGAACAGGATCTGGTGCGCCACCACTACCTGGACGATCCGGTCGGCGGGGTGGTCGACCGCGCCCCGGACCCGCTGCTGCCGTGGCTACCGGAGGTGCTGCGCCCCCGGATCTCCCTCGACACCCACTGGACCGGTACGGTGGCCGCGACGCGGATCGATAAGCGGGACACCGCAACCGCCGCGGCACCGGTGGAGCAGGTTCGGGAGTTCGAGCCGCCCGCGCGCCTGGGCTGACCCCGATGCCGCCCCGGGCCGGAGGTGAAGCCGGCCCGGTGAAACACGAAACGCTCGCGCGGCGATTGACGTTCGGGATCATCGGAGGCGCCTGTTCGGGCCACCGCAATCAGTCAGGGGATATCGGTGGATGATCGACAGCAGCTCGAGAATATCGCTCGGCGCGGACGAGCGAACCGGAACATACTGATCGTGGCCGGGGTCGGTCTCGGCGCCTTCGTGCTACTCGGCGTCATCGGCTACCTGATCGGTGGCGACGACACGACAGCCGAAGACGCGGCGCCCGTCCGGATCGCCACCGAGGTCGTCACGCCCCCGGCGCCACCTGCGCCGGTGGCGCCGGGGCCCACCGAGCAGAACAGCGGCCCGGCAGCGCCCCCGGAAACATTCACGGCCGCACCATCGGCACCCACAACCACATCGCCGGCCCCCGCGGCCCCCGCGGCCTACTCCGACCCGCGGTGCGCCCCGGCGAGTGCCGAACTCGTCGCTCTGGTCGCCGCCGGCCTCACCACCGACGGGCACGAACTCGCCAACGGCACGGTGATCGACGAGAACGGAACGACATATTTCGGTGCGACCACTCTCGATGCCTTGGGCGAGATGGACGCCCGTTCGGACGTGTGGATCGTGCGGGACGGCGCCGTGTACTCCTCGTCGGGTGGTGCCCGCAACCAGACGAGTTTCCCCCGAGCGAGTGAGGAGCTCGGGATCTCGCCGGGTGACCCGATCGTCATCGCGGTGGACAACTGCGTGATCGACCTGACCGGCTGATTACCGAACCGAGCAACATCCTCGGGAATCGGCACGGCCGCCGCAACCTCTCACATCGAGAGGTTGCGACAACCGTGTGAACCCACGTCCGGCCGGGCCCCGGCGCTCGAACCGCCCGACCCGGACTCAGCCCGCCCGCAGGATTCGCGCCCGCTGTTCGGGTTCGTGCGGTAGCAGGTCCAGGTCCAGCTGCCAGGCGTTACCGGTCCACGGATCGAAGAGCGGGGTGCCGGTGACGGTCGGCAGATGACGGCAGGCACGCGACAGCGCGGCCACCGCGCTGTCCCCCGACTCGGACTCGTTTGCGCCGACGATGATGGTCGACAGGCCGATCAGATCCCCACGGGCCAGCAATGCCACCAGCCGCTGCGCGTCCGCGGCCTGGTATCCGTGCGGGAAATCCGCCGCGAGCAGGATGCGGTGCTCGGCCGGTGGTGTCGCCTGCCCGGAGTTGTAGGCCATCTCCGCCAGTTCGGCGGCGTCCACGAGTTGCTGTAACCGCGGGGAGATATCGGAGTGATCGGTGATCGGCGGGCCCGCCGACACCGGTGCCAGCATCCCGGTGAAACCGGTGAACGCGCCGGTGAGATCGATGATGTCGACCAGGGTCCGGCGTCCCGGCGCGGCCCGCATCAACCGGGCGAGCAGAGCGCCGATCACCGGTGCGACGGCCGCCGAGGATTCGGTGTCCACCCACAGCGGACGATTCAGCGGGACCGGAACACAATAGGGGATCCGCAGTGCACCCCGGTCCAGCGCGTAGAGCTCACCGAGCCGGATACCGTCCGCCGGAGCGGCCGGGCGGTCCCAGGCGGGGGATTTCCACGAGGCCAGCGCCGCGGGCAGCACCGCGTCCGCCTCGTGTAATTCGCGCAGCAACTGGGTGCTGTCGCGCCGGTGATTATGTTCGGCGGTCGTGATGAGCTCGTCGTGCCGCCGCTGCGCGGCCGCCCGCGCGGCGTCGGCGGCGGGGGTGTTGCGGGTGGCCGGATCGGAGACCGCGGCCGACAGTTCCTGGTCCAGGCGTTCGGTCGCGTAACCGCGCGCCGATTCCAGGGCGGCGGCCGAACGCGCGGCGTCTTCGAAGATCATCCACAGGCGTTCCAGCCCGTGTCCGACCTCCAGGGGCGGGTTCTCGGCCTGCGTAGCCGGCACAGCGGTCGTTCCGGTGGGGGCGGCCACGGGCACGTCGAGCACGGTGGGCGCGGCCGCCGCCGCGACCGGTGCGGCGGCGAAACCGTCGGCGCCGTGTGCCCGGAGCAGTTCACCGATACCGCCCGCGTACCCCTGACCTAACGCGCGCAGCTTCCAGCCCGCACCGCGCCGGTACAGTTCGAAGCAGATCAGGGCGGTTTCCCCGGCCTGCGGAGTGATCACGAACTCGGCCACCGCGGCATCGTTCTCCGACAGCGACGCGGTCACCACGCCGAGCCCGCTCTGCGCGGCGGCCACCAGCAGTACTGCCTGGGCATCCGCGCGTACCTCGGCCGGTGTGACGACGACCGCCGCCTCCTCGACCCGGACCCCGGGCCCCGCCGGGCGCTCGGCCACCAGCACATCGGCCGCGGAACCGACCCGCAGGTCCGCGGCCACCACCAGCGCCGAAACCGTCAACGGCAGGGCGGCGTTCACCCGGAAGCGGGTGACCCCGCCGCCCAGCGGGATGTTCTGTCCCGCCTGTAACTGCTTCATCGCCTGTCCCCCGACTCCGTTCATACCGCCAGGAACCGGCCCAGCTGGGGAATCGCCTCACCGGGGTGTTTGGCGTTGAAACCCTCACCGATGGCCTGCATCTTCCAGTCGTTGCCGGCCCGGAACAGCTTCGCCATCGCCATGGCGGTGGTCGGCGTGCCGCCGGTGAGCGAGTACCGGGCCAGCTCCGCGTTGTTGGCACCGTCGATCAACCGGCAGAAGGCGTTCTGCACCTGGCCGAACGTATGCCCCTTGTACGAGGTCACGATGAAGACCAGGTTGTTGACGTGGGCCGGAAGCCGGGTGAGGTCGACCAGGATCACCTCGTCGTCGCCCGCGCCCTCACCCGTGAGGTTGTCGCCCTGGTGCCGGACCGAACCATCCTTGGAGGTCAGCTGTCCGTAGTAGGCGACATCCACCGGGTTCATATCGGCGAACATCACCACCGAGGCGTCGAGGTCGATATCCACGGTCCGGCTGCCGAACAGGCCGCGCTGCTGCACCGGATCCCAGCCCAGGCCCATCTTGACGAAGGTGAGCGCCGCGCCGTCCTCTTTGCGGAGGCTGACCCGCTGCCCCTTCTGCAGGCTGACCGGACCGGTCTTGCTCAGACTGATCTCGCCGGGATGCTGCTGGGTGGGCGCCGCCGGAGCGGGCTGCTGCGGTGGGTAGCCGGGCCCGGGCGGCGGCGGATAACCGCCGCCCTGCGGCGGATAGGGCGGAGCCGGCGGTTGCTGCTGGGTGGGATAGGCCTGCTGGGTGGGCGGCGGGGGTACCGGCGCGGTCTGCTGCACGGGCGGCGGAGGTGGCGCGGCAGCCGGGGCGGCGGCCTGCGTTTCGGCCGGGGAATCGTCCACCGTGACACCGTGATCGGTGACCAACGCGGCGAAACCGCCCGCATAGCCCTGCCCGACCGCCCGCACCTTCCACGCGCCCTGGCGCCGGTAGAGCTCCAGCGCGATCACGATGGATTCGGTGGCCAGTCCGTCGATCCGGTACTCGAACAGCTGCGCGCCGGACTGATCCGATACATAGGCGACCGGGGGCGCGAACTGCCCGAAGTTGGAATTCGGGTCGTCGAGGGTGATGACCGCGCGGACCTGCGCGATATCGGCGGGGACCGCACCGAGGTTCACCGCCAGCGAAGCGGGCTGCCCGGCCGGGCCCGGCCGCAGGTTCACCCCCGGTCCGCTGGGCTGGTTGTAGAAGACGAAATCCGCGTCGGACCGGACTTTGCCCTGCTCGGTGACCAATAGGGCGGACAGATCGGCCGGAGCCGCCAACTGGATGGAGACCACCACGTCGTTCGTGGCCAGTGGACCGTTCTGGCCCTTGGCGAGTGTTGCGGACAAGTCAGACCCTTCGCTTGTCGGTGCGTATGGATGCCACTGTACGAGATACGTGGCAACCACGACCTCCGTTAACACCCGGAGCGATATTCTCCGGCGTCGCCCGCGGTGCCGCGGGCCGGGGCTCTCGCGACCCCGGCCACGAGGCCGGTCATCCGGCGCGGACGAAAGGTATGGGCCGGGCATGGACTCGGTGGACCTGCGGCGATTAAGGTGACGGCGACGGATGAGCGCCGGCGGTGGGCCGGGCTCCGGGGCGGCGAGAACAGGCGACTCTCCATGGCACAACTCTTCGAACAGTCGAAGAAGGTGATCGAGGTACACCTGGCGAACACCAGTATCCGCGCCATTTCCGGCTCGATGGTCGCCTACGAAGGCGCCGTGCAGTTCAAATCGGCCGGGTTCGGTGGCGGGGACGGGGTGCTGGCCGGGATGAAGCGCCGCGCCACCGGCGAGAAGCTCTCGCTGATGGAATGCGGTGGCCAGGGCCGGGTCTTCCTGGCGGTCAACGGCCAGTACGTCTCGGTGGTGAACCTGAACAACGAGACCCTGCAGGTCGAATCGCAGCAGTTGCTGGCCTTCGCCGGGAACCTGCGCACCGATGTGCGATTCGCCGGTGTGCGCGGGGCGTCCAGCGGGCAGGGGCTGTTCACCACCACGGTCAGCGGCCAGGGACAGGTCGCCTTGCTGTCGGCGGGCGGCCCGCTCATCCACCTGGAGGTCTCACCGCAGTTCCCGCTGGTGGTGGACCCCGACGCGTTCGTCGCCGCCCGCGGCAACCTCAACCAGTCCTTCGTCACCGATGTCTCCTGGCGTGCGGCGATGGGCCAGGGTGGCGGCGAGGCGTTCTCGCTGCGCTGGGACGGGCAGGGCGTGGTCTCGATCCAACCGGCGGAACGGTAGGTCATGTTCGAGAAGATCAATTCCAAGGTCGTCGCCGTCGATATCGCCACGGCGGGCGGTGTGGTCGCCCGCGCCGGCGGCATGCTCTTCTACACCGGCGATGTGTCCTTCGCACCGCACGAGATACCGGGTGGCGCCGGTATGGGCGGCGGCGGGCTGGTCCGGATGGCTGGGCAGATGATGGCCGGCGAGCATCAGCGCACCATGCTCGCACAGGGCAACGGCAGCGTCCATTACGGTTTCGCCGGTCTGGAAGTGCAGGTGGTCCACGTCCAGCCGGGTGCGGTGTTGCAGGTGGAGGCGTCCCGGCTGCTCGCCTACACCGCCGGTCTGCAGACCTCGGTGGTATCGGTGGCGAGCTCCGGCGGCGGAGGCGGCGGGGGCCTGATGGGTGCCCTGCGCGGTGCCGCGTCGGGTGCGCTCACCGGTCAGGGCATGTTCACCACCCAGCTGTCCGGGCAGGGCAGCGCCGTCTTGCTGGCCCACGGTGGTTTCCTCGAACTACAGGTCGGCGGGCCGAATCCGGTGGTGGTCGACCCGCAGGCGTTCATCGCCTCCTACGGGAACGTGCACACCGATCTGAAGGCCGCGATGAGCTGGCGTGACGCGGTGGGCCGCGGAGCCGGCGAGGCCATGCAATTGCAGTGCGCGGGCCAGGGTCTGGTGTACGTGCAGGCATCGGAGGAGAAATTGTGAGCGAGATCCTCAACCCGATGAACCTCGGGGAAAGCGATAACGTCCCCGGCAACAGCTACGCGTACTGCATCGATCTGAACAAGCCGTGGTTCATGCGCAAGGGCGCGATGATCGCCTACTACGGGCAGATGCGGTTCCAGGCGCTCACCCACGGCCTGCAGGGCCAACTCCTGCACATGGTGGCGAATCAGTTCTCGGCCCCGCTGTTCACCGGCGACTACGTGGTGGCCGAGGGGCAGGGCAAACTGCTGATCGGTGACCGCGGCTACGACATCAACTCCTACGATCTCGACGACGGCAACCTCACCATCCGCGCGGCGAACCTGCTGGCCTTCGAGCCCGGGCTGTCGCTGAATCAATCAATCGTGCCCGGTTTCCTGACACTGATCGGCACCGGGAAGTTCCTGGCCTCTTCGAACGGCCCGGTGATCTTCGCCGAACCGCCGCTGCGGGTGGATCCGGAATCACTGGTGGGCTGGGCGGATTGCCCGTCTCCCAGCCATCACTACGATCAGCGGTGGGTATCGGGTTATCTGGCGGCCGGGGCGGCCGCGTTCGGTGTGACCTCCGGTGAGGAACGCCAGTTCGATTTCACCGGCGCGGGAACCGTTCTCATCCAGTCGAGCGAGAAGGTCCTCAGCGATTCCGCCCTCATCCGCACCATCGAGGGGCAGCTGCAGGGCGGGATCACCGCGCCCGGCCTGCAGCGGCTGCAGGGGGTCATCGCCCAGCAGCTCGCCGGTCAGCAGCAGGGTTACTGAGCGGACGGCCGCGACCGGGCCCGTCCGGCTGCGGACCGCTGCACCGCCCGGGCAGACTTGGCACGTGCTGCATGTGCGGATAATGTCGCCGGCCGAACTGACCGACGATGTGGTGGCGATCCTCGAGTCCGACGACGCGGTGAGCGGACTGGCGGTCCTACGCGGGAGCTCGCTACGGCCGAAAGGCGATGTGGTGTTCGCGGATCTGGCCCGCGAAGCCGCCAACGATGTCCTCGAACGCCTGCGTGCGATCGACCTGCACCATCGCGGCAGTATCGAATTGGAGCAGATATCCACCTGGATGTCCCTGTCCGGATATCTGGCCGAGCTGCGGGCTCCGGGCTACAGCGCCGATTCGGTCGTCTGGGCCGATGTCACCCAGCGCTCCTACGAGGAGACCGAATTCAACTGGACCTATGCGAGTTTCATGACGCTGGCGACGGCACTGGCCAGTATCGCCATCGTGGTCGATTCACAGATCCTGGTGATCGGCGCGATGGTGCTCGGTCCGGAGTTCGGGGCCATCGCCGCGCTGGGTGTGGCGCTGGTCCGGCGCCGTGCCGCGCTGTTCGGTCGGGCCGTCGCCACGCTGGCAATGGGTTTCGGTGCCGCCATCGCGATCACGTTCGCGCTCGTCCTGGTCGGCCGGTTGTTCGGCTGGATAACCGTCGACGTCGTCACCGGGGACCGGCCGGAGACCTCGTTCATCTACACACCGGACAAATGGTCGTTCATCGTCGCGTTGATCGCGGCAGCGGCCGGGGTGCTGTCGCTGACCTCCGCCAAATCGGGTGCGCTGGTGGGAGTGTTCATCTCGGTGACCACTGTTCCGGCCGCGGGCAATATCGCGCTCGGCCTGGCCTTCGGCGCGGGTTCGGCCATCTGGGGTAGCGCGTTGCAGCTGGTGGTGAACCTGGCCGGGATGGCGATAGCGGGCTGGGCGACACTGGCGCTGCAGGATGCCGTGTGGTCGCGGATCTCGCTGCGGCGAGCGCGCGCCGAGGCGCGGGCCCGGCGGCGCATGCTCTAACCCACCGTCCCGGCGGCCACCGGACCCGTGAGCGCGGCGGCGAACCAGCCGAGAATTTCTTCCCCCGCCTCGATTCCGGTGGCGGCGGTGACGGTCAGGCCCGGCCGGGTCCAGCCGAGTTCTTCGAGCTCACCGTGCCGTGGCCGGATGGCGTGATCGGCCGCGGCGAGCATTTCGGCGTCCAGCGCGCCGTCGCCGGCGGCCAGCGTCGGCGCCACCGCGTCCAACGCGCCGGACTCGACGAGCCGGGTCCGGACCTCGGCCACCGCCCGGCTCTTGCACACCGCCGTCGGCATCGTGTAGATCTTGCGACCCTGCCGCGACGCCGTCCAGCCACGCTCCCGGCACCAGGCGTCCCAGTCGGCCAGGAAATCCGGGGGAGTCGCGGCGAGGTCCACCACCAGATAGCAGAACAGGCCGTCGGCCTCGCGGAACTTGAGCACCCACGAGTCGTCGATCCGAGCCCGCAGCGCGGTCTCGACCTCGGCGAGACCGGCCCCGCCGGCCCGGACCGCCGCCTCGATCCCCCGGCGCCACCGCGCATCCGGTACCCCGTCGACCAGGATGTTTCCACCGTTGCTCGTGACGGCGTAGGGCCACGGCGCCCCGGGCAGCCGGATCCGGCCGAACTGCTCGATGGTCCGGGTGGTGGTGGGTAGAACCACCGCCGCGACCGCGAGTTCCCGCAGCCGGCCGGCGGCGGCCGCGGTCATATACGACAGCGGAGAGCCGTCGAGATGCTCCACACATACTGTCGCCGCGGCGACGGTGCCGGCGGCCGCGGCGGAGTAGATCATCGTGCGATCGAGATCCGTGGCGACCAGCAGTGGTTTCGGAGACGACATCTACCGCTGCACATCCTTGATCAGACCCATGCACGAATAGGCCAGGTCCGGCACGACCTCCACCGGCACCGCCCGGGCCTGCGCCAGCAGCCGGATATGGGCGTGCTCGGGCGCGTCGGGTTGCCGGACCAGGACCCGCCACGGCAGCCGGCGCAGCAGGACCCGGGTGGTCTCCCCGACGCCCGGCTTCACGAAGTTCACGCTGTCGATCCCGTATTCGGCGCGCACCCGTTCCACCGACGCCCAGCCTGCCCAGGTGGGGGCGCGGTCCCCGGAACGCACCGCCGCGACCTGCGCGCTCACCCGCGGCCGGACCGTCTCGAACGCCCCGGTGACGGTATCGATCAGTCGCGCGGAGACATCCTCGGCGGCCAGGTCGGCGTAGAACTTGGCGCCGTGGAAATCCCCCGGGCCGATGAGGTCCCGGTTGAGCACCGTCCGCGACACCAGCCCGGACACAGTGGAGTTGAGGCAGGCCGAGGCGATCAGGAAATCGTCGCGGGTGCCGTAGGTGCGCACGCAGTGCCCGGGGTCGGCGAGTACGGCGAGGTCGTCGTCGAAGCGGGCGCCACCCGCCGCGTGGTACTCGTCGAGGGCCGCGGTCAGTTCCCGGGCGATCGCACCCTTACCGGTCCAGCCGTCCACGAACACCACGGACTCGGGATCATGATGATGGGCCAGATAGTCCAAGGCCACGGTGTCGATCCCGCGATCGCGCACGATCGACACCGCGTAGTGCGGGATATCCAGCGCGGGGCGCTGCCCGTACCCGGCGGCCAGCCAGCGGCGGATCAGGAGGCCGACGGGGGTACCCGCCCGGGCCAGCGAGGCCAGCACGATATCGGTGCCGCGTTCGGCGGCCACCAGTTCGGCCACCGTACCCACCGCCAGGGCCAGCCGCTCGGCACTGTCGGCCAGTACCCGGTCGAACAGTTCCCGGTAGGCGGCGTCGGGTTGGTATTCGATGGGTAGCGATTCGGCGTAGTGCGCGATTCCGGACTGGATCCGCTGCTCACGGAAGGCGGTATCGGCCTCCAGGTCGGCGCCGGACAGATCCTTCAGCAGCCACGCCACATCGGCCCGGTCGTAGGAACCGAATTCGGGGCCGAACAGCGGTGCGGGTCCGGCGAACCTGCCCGAGCGCGCGGCGGCCAGCGTGCGCGGATCGGCCTCCCGGATGATCGCCACCACCACATCGGAACCGGCGGCGGTGAGGACATCGACCAGCCCGCCCGGGGCATGGAGCCGCTCACCGTCGGCGGGCGAATCGGCCACGAACACCAGCACCGGGTCCGCGCCCGGCTCGTCGGGCCAGCCCGCGTTGTAGAGGTAGCGCGGTGTGTCCTCGCCGGCTTCGGGAGCCGGGAACCGGAACCCGCGGCGCAGCGGATAACCGGGCTCGTCCAGGACGTACGCCGGGGAACGCGTGGTGGTCTGGTACCGCACCGGCACCCCGGACTCGGCGATTCCCACGGCCAGGCACAGCGGCAGGTACATCAGCTCTTCGTGGGCGAGCACGATCACCGGGCGACCGGGGTACTCGGTGACCAGGTGGTCCCGCAGCATTTTCCCCGCGACGGCGGTGGCCTGCTCGAACCCGGCCCGGTCGGCGCGCAGGAACCCGTGCCGGCCGCCCTCGGGCACATCCCGCGGCCAGGGCAGTTCCAGCCGAGCCGGCACACCGCGACGCTCCGCCACCGGATTGAGTTCGGCTGCGGGCAGTTCCGAGACGGTGGCCACCAAGCCCTCGGGCAGCACGGTGGCGCCCGATGCCAGGCACACCGTATCGATTCGCGCGCCCAGCGCCGCGGCCGCCGCGGCGAACCGGTCGCGGTCGGTGTCGGTGCGCATATCGACCAGCGTGGCCAGCACATAGTGTGTCCGCGGCGCGAACTCGTGCAGTGCCTCGATGGCATCCAGCGCGGTCGCACCGGTGGAAATCTCGTCGTCCACCAGTACCAGCGGCAGTCCCGCGGTGAACACGTCCCCGGGCATCGGCTGCAGCAGATGCGAGGTGGCGTGCGAATGTCCTTCCTCGAATCCGGTGAGCATCACGGCGCCCGGCACCACCCGGCGGGTCGAATGCAGGTAGCACGCCGCATCGATCCGCGTGGCCACACAGTGTCCGAGCCCGGTCGCGGTCTCGGCGAACCCGAGTACCACGGCATCCTGTTCGCCGAGTACCGCGCGCACCAGATCACCGAGGCGGTCACCTGCGTCCCGGACCCGGACGGGATCGGTCGGCAGGTGTTTGCCCAGCACCGTGGAGACCAGCAGATGCGCGCGCCGCGGATTCTTGCGCAACCCCGGCTGCACCAGATCGGCGATCTCCGGTTCGGCCGCGAGAGTGTCGGGGGTATCCCCGTGCCGGAACGCTTTCCGATGCCGCAGTTCGATACCGAGAGCGCGGGTCGCCCAATACGACTCGCCGGACCCGTCGCTCATACCTTGACCAGCGCCGATAGCAGATCCACGAAGGACACCCCTTTCTTGGCCACCCCGAAGACCCGGGCCCGGGTCAGGGTGTTGCGCGCCCAATTGCGATGTGGCCGCATCTCGTTCATCTTGTTGCGGTAGCCGGACGCGGCGACCCCACCGACCTCGACCTGCAGAATGTCGAGGGCATCGGAGTATTCCTCATGCGTGACCACCGACAGCGCGTGCACGGCCGCCACATGCGAGGGATGGATAACGGTTTTGCCCTGGATACCGTTGGCACGGTCCAGCGTGATCTCGCGCAGCAGACCGTCCAGATCCCGGCTCACCAGATAGCTGCGGAACGGTACCGCGTCGGATTCCTCGAACGGCGCGGTGCGCAGCAGCGGCCGGAACATCCGTTCGTGGTCGGCGAAGTACTCCCAGACCGGCCCGGTGATCACGAAACCCGTGCCGTCGGCCCGGCCCAGGTAGTTCACGATATCGGCGATCACATCCGCGATGACCCGCACGTCGTAGATGGTCAGGTCACGGTCGCGGCGGATACCGAACGTCGCGCACATATCGGTGGCGCCGATCCGCACGGCCAGGATCCGTTCCCGGACCTCGGCCAGGCAGGCCGCGATCTGGGTGAGTTCGGAATCCCTGGTCTGCCGGTGTACCAGCGCCGCGGATTCGAGCACCGGCATCCCGTAGAGCGGCCGATCCGTACGAGCGGCGGCGGCGGTCAGCGCGGCGAGGTACTTCGGCGCCGAGGAACTGTCGAACTTGGGGAACACGAAACCCGTCAGTACCTGCGCGCCCGCGCCCAGCCGGTCGAGCAGTTCGGGCACGGTATCGGCGTCCCGGACGCGGACGAACAGCATCGGGTTGGGATCCGGGCGAGCGGCGAGTTCGTCGAGCGTGCGCACGGTCTGCTGCTTCGCGAACTCGACCTCGTGGTCGGCGACGGCGTCCTCGAGGTCGATCACCATCGAGCACACTCCGCGGTCGGCCCGGCGCACGATCGTCGCCGTCAGATCAGCCCGGGTGGCCGGTACGTACAGGGTGGCGCCGAGCGCCATCGCCAGTATCTCCCGATCGGCGCAGTCGTCGAACGGCTCCGGTTGCCGGTGGAACAGCGCTCTGGCGTCCGGTCCCTGCAGATATCTGAAGTGTCGGCGCGGTACCTGCTTGTACAGGGAAATTTCCTGCCGGACGGCCGTGCCTGCGGTCATCGAGCCCCCGTCTCATCCTCGTCGTTGTCCCGGTGGTGGTTGTTTCCGCATTCGCTCGACCACCCCGGCAATGAATTCGGTGATGGTGTCGAGTTCGTTCACATACGCCCAATAGTCGGGGTGCCGCCCGGTGAGGGATGCGGCCACCCGGTCGAGGCGCTCGACCTGAGCGTCCAGTACCGAGCCCCATTCGGCGACCAGCCCCCGTGACACCGCCAGCATCTGGGCGTCCCGGAGGCGGAACCGTACGGCCTCGGCGCGTTGGCGCGGATCTTCGCGGACCGCCCGCAACTCGGCCAGCCGCTTGGTCACGGCGTCGACCAGTTGTTCGGCGTCGGCGAGGTGGCCGCGCGCGGTGGTGGTCAGTTCAAGGGCCTGCTCCGGGGTGTTCTCGGCCGCGGCGGCACGGGCCCCGGCCAGGGCTTGTGCCGCGGCGGCGATATGACGCTCGCTGCTTCGCTCATTGTCGGCCAGATCCGCCGAACTCGCAGCATTGAACTCCCGCAGCAGCGCCGAATGCGCGGGTCCGATCCGCTCGGCCCGAGTGCGGACCGCGGCGAGCCGGGTGGTGACCGAGGAGATGGCGTTGCGCGCGGCCGGGGCCCGAGAAGGGGCCTGGGCCAACGATTCCGACAAATCGGCCGTAACGGAAGCCAGCCGGTTCGCCGCCGCCCGTGCCCGGCCGCGTTCGTCCGGCGGCACCGCGGTCAGTGTGAGCATTGCCTCATCCACCGCCGCGGTGCCCGCGCGCACCGAGGAATACTCGGCGTATTCCGATTCGGCCGCCTGCCTGCGCACCCGTGCCGCATCGGCGGCGACCCGCTCGACCAGTTCGGGAACTGCTCGCCGCACCGCGATCGCTTCCTCGAGCGCGGCCCGGTCGTCGTGGTAGAAGCGGTCGACCCGCTGCGCGACGGAGCCCAGCTGCCGGACCACCGCGTCCACCCGCTGTTGCCGGTCCGACCGGCGCGTCCCGGACTGTTCGTCCTGGTCCAGCTCACCGGTGAGCTGCAGATATGCCGCAGCGGCGGTATAGCAGTCTTCACGCACCGAAGCCCAGCGACGGCCCAGCCCCCGTTCCGGGAACATCTCCTCGGCGGCCACGGTGGCCGCCTCCGCGGCCGACTGCCGCCGGTCCATATCCAGAAATGCCGTCGTCAGCGCCGACCGTGCCTGTTCGAACCACGGATCCTCCCCCGCCCGGAACCATCCACGCCTGCGGCCTGCCACAGACCCGATGGTATGAGATCCCACCGCCCGCGCGCCGCCACACCGCGTACCGCCGGGCTCCGCGCGCACACTGTCGAACACCGTGACGGCGACGGAGCGGCGCGGGCCCGCACTCCGAAAGCGTTCGATCTCAAACCATCCGGGCCCGCCGCCCACGCGTGCCGGTGACCGGCTTGCCCGAGTTTGTACGCAAGTTCACCGAAACCCACTACTGTCGTATTCCGTACCCGGCGGTTACCGACATGCTGGGAATCACAGACGACTACGAAAGGGAATCCCGCATGGGTGTCAGTTTGTCCAAGGGCGGCAACGTCTCGCTGAGCAAGGCGGCTCCGGGCCTCACTGCGGTCGCCGTCGGCCTGGGCTGGGATGTGCGCACCACCACGGGCACCGATTTCGATCTGGACGCCAGCGCGATCGCCACCGGAGCCGACAAGAAGGTCGTCTCCGACCAGCACTTCGTGTTCTTCAACAACCTCAAGTCCCCCGACGGCGCCATCGAGCATGTCGGAGACAACACCACCGGTGAGGGCGAAGGCGACGACGAGGTCATCAATGTCGACCTCGCCAACACTCCGGCGAATATCGAGAGCATCTTCTTCCCCGTCTCGATCTACGAGGCGGACGGCCGTTCGCAGTCGTTCGGTCAGGTGCGCAACGCCTACATCCGCGTCGTGAACCGGGCGAACGGCGAGGAGCTGGCCCGCTACGACCTGTCCGAGGACGCCTCCACCGAGACCGCCATGGTCTTCGGTGAGCTGTACCGCAACGGGGCCGAGTGGAAGTTCCGCGCCATCGGCCAGGGTTACGCGTCCGGCCTGGCCGGTATCGCGCGTGACTACGGTGTGAACGTCTGACGATCCACACCTCCGGGTAGCGTGAGGGGGTCCGGTGACGGGCCCCCTCGTTCTCTGTCCCAGAGGCGTCAGGGGACAAATTGGACAAATAGGCGGTAGACGGCAACGCTGGTGACTGGTCGTCGATACCGCCGACCAGGTTTCTCGTACAGGCCGGGATACCGACCGCAGTCCGGCCACCGCACACGAAAGGTCCCAGCGTGGTCCTGCGCATATTCGGTTTATCCTTAGTAGTCACGGTGCTGTCGCTGGGGGTGGCATTCCTCTACGGCGGCCCGACCGCCCTGGCGCTCTGCCTCATCCTCGGCATCCTCGAGGTATCGCTGTCGTTCGACAACGCCGTCATCAACGCCACCATCTTGGAGAAGATGAGTGAGTTCTGGCAGAAGATCTTCCTCACCATCGGCATCCTGATCGCCGTCTTCGGTATGCGGCTGGTCTTCCCGCTGGCCATCGTGTGGGTCACCGCGGGACTGAACCCCGTCGAAGCCTTCGACCTCGCGCTGAACCCACCCCCCGGCGACGCCGCCTTCTTCCCCGACGGCTCCCCCAGCTACGAGACCCTGCTCACCGACGCACACCCGCAGATCGCGGCGTTCGGCGGCATGTTCCTGGCGATGCTGTTCCTGAACTTCATCCTCGCCGACCGCGAAATCACCTGGCTGTCCTGGCTGGAACGCCCCCTGGCCAAGGCCGGCAAGCTGGACATGGCCTCGGTGGTCGTCGCCGGGATCGGCCTGGTGCTGGCCGCGGAGTTCCTCGCCCACGACGATGACCGCTCCACCGTGCTGCTGGCCGGTCTGCTCGGCATGATCATCTACATCGCCGTCGACGGTCTGGGTTCGATGTTCAACGCCGAGGAACGCGCCGAAGAAGCCGCCGGCGGCCCGTCCGGGCTGGCCAAGGCCACCGGTAAGGCCGGGTTCTTCCTGTTCCTCTACCTCGAGGTCCTCGACGCCTCGTTCTCGTTCGACGGTGTGATCGGCGCCTTCGCCATCACCGCCGACCCGATCATCATCGCCCTGGGCCTCGGCCTGATCGGCGCCATGTTCGTCCGGTCGATCACCGTCTACCTGGTGCGCAAGGGCACGCTGAACGAATACGTCTACCTCGAGCACGGCGCCCACTGGGCCATCGGCGCACTGGCCCTGATCCTGCTGATCACGGTGGGCGATATTCACGTCCACGAGCTCGTCACCGGGCTCATCGGTATCGCCTTCATCGGCGCGGCGGTGCTCTCCAGCATCCGGCGCAACCGCAAGGATGACGATACGAAACCCGCCGAGGCCTCGGAGCCGGCCCCGGTGGGCTGACACGACACGCCCCGAACGGCGGTGGGAGCGGACCCGAGGGTCGGCTCCCACTGCCGTTTCATCGGGTAGGAGCGGCAACGCGCTCCTACCCGCGGCCGGCCGGACGGACCTCGCCGCGCGCGACCCGGCCGGCCCGGGCCGTCAAGTTCCCGGTGCCCCCGCCTCGTGCCGCGCAGCGTCGTACTGCTCGAAGTACGCCTTACCCACCGCGAACATGCCGCGCTGCGGCAACCGGAAATCACCGAGCGCTGTCTGCTCGGCCAACGGCCCGGACGGCCCGATATCGACCCCGTCGATCCGGGCCACCGTATGCTCGACCGTCCACAGCATCCGCGGCTCGAGCCGGAACCATTGCCCGTTCGGTGTGGTGCCGCGCAACCGCACCCGTCCCACGCCGAGCGCCGGGCCCGCCACCCGTGACATGACCGACAGCACCGCAGTGTTTCGCCACAGCGCTGCGGGCAGCACGCTGCCCAGCGCCGTCATCGCCGTCGTCGCGGGCGACCGCCCCAGCTCGATATCCCATACCAGCGTGCCGGCCACCTGCACCGTCAACGCGAAGGGGCCCGTCCAGGTCACGGAGATATCCGCGACCCGCGCGTCCACGAGCGCGGCACCGTAGTACCGCACACAACTGGTCTCCGGCGCGACACTGCTGTAGATGACCCATTCCCGATCCGGGTTCCGGTGCCAGACCGATTCGTATCCGGACCCCACCGAGCTGGCGGCGAAATGCCGGAAGGCCAGGTAGTGGCCGCTCGCGAACGGCTGACCCATCACTCCGTACCCGGCGAACCGCTCCGCATCCGCACCCGCGGGCAGCGCCGGTTCGGTTCCGGCGATCGTTCGCGGACTCTCGACCATTGCCGTCCTCCTCGACGAGCGGACGTTACACCCCTAGCTTACGTCCGTGAGCTGGGAAAACACCTACTCCGACAGCGGATCGTCCCCACTGCGCCGCTTCGGGGACGCCAGGTGTGACCCTGCGGCACCGCGCACAACAAAACACCGCGCGCCGGTACTTCGCGCGACCCGGATCGCGCCGCCCACAGCCCTTCCGCTGCACGGCACCGCCGAGCGGCCGGCAGGTCGCGGCACGCACCGCACCGGTCCGGCAGTATCGAGTCCATGGCGACCGATAAGGAACGTATGTTGGGCGGCGATCTCTATCGCGGCAACGACCCGGAACTCGTCGCAGAACGCCGCGCCTGTCACGCGCTGACCGCCCGCTACAACGACACCGCCCCCGATGCGGAGACCGAACGGCAGGAAATCCTCGGCAAACTGCTGGGCGAGTGTGGTGCCGACACCGTGATCATGCCGCCGTTCCGCTGCGACTACGGTTACCTGACCAGAATCGGCAGCAACACCTTCCTCAATTACGACACCGTGGTCCTCGACTGCGCCCCCGTCACCATCGGCAATGATGTGGCGATCGGCCCCCGCGCCCAGATCCTCACCCCGCTACACCCCATGGAGGACCACGAACTCCGGCGGGCCGGCTGGGAATCCGCCGCGCCCATCAGCATCGGCGACAACACCTGGCTGGGCGGCGGCGTCATCGTCTGCGCCGGAGTCACCATCGGCGCGAACTCGGTGATCGGCGCCGGTAGCGTGGTCACCCGCGATATCCCGCCCCGTGTCTTCGCCGCCGGCAACCCCTGCCGCGTCATCCGGAATCTCTAGCCCGAATCCGCGGGAGGCCAGTTGGGCACGGGGATACGGTGCAATGAACCAGGCGCCGGCGAACGGAACCATGCTGCCGCGCTTGTCGTCGAGGCCGGCCAGCGCCGCGTCGACGTCGGAGTCGAGTGTCATGTCGGTTCGTCCGCCTCATCCGGTGTTCAGCCGCGGGCCATATCGACGAAGCGCGACAGATGCAGCTGGTGAGCGACGGTGATGGTTGCCGTGGGCCCGTTACGGTGTTTACCGACGATGAGGTCCGCTTCGCCGCCGCGTGGGTCGTCGCGTTCGAACGCATCCGGCCGGTGTAGCAGGATGACCATATCGGCGTCCTGTTCGAGACTGTTGTGCAGCGATACCCCATTCGCGACGAAATTGTGGGTACCGGGGACTGTGCCGTCGAATACTTCCTGTTCACCGAGGCTGGTGATCTCCACGATCCTGTCCCAGAAGACGTCGTTCGTCGCCAGCATCTCGATATCGGCGTCTTCCAGCACCTCCGCGACGCGGGCGAGTCGAGAGCGGCTGGGCGAGCGCTTCCACATCGTAGATCCGCAGAATCTGGAGTTCATCGCAGCCGCAAATTCACGGTGTGTCATCTCTTTGGTCGCGAGTAACGTGCGGACCTTCGACCAGACCTCCTTGGGCACCGTATCTACGTTGACATTCCCCGCCACGGACGCCAGGTGGCCGAGTGCGATACGGCCGGTCACCCCACGAGTTCCGTGCACGCCGATATCCCGGAGGAAAACGGTCTGGTTCTCGGCACCGTCCACTGTCAGGTGCCAGCACACGCGGTAGCCGGGCTTCCGAGCCGCTTTTATCCGGCCGTGCACCCCGAGGCGCAGGAGGAGTCGATCGAGGTCGTCGATAAGCCGACGGCTGGTGGAGGCGTAATAGATGCGCGCCTGGCGTCCCGAGGAATCCCAGCGGACCGAACCGTCGGTTGCCCACAGGTGCCGGATGAACAACGCGACTTGGTCTGTCGGTAATGCAAATACTTGTCGTGGGATGAACTTCTCATAGCTGCGCAGTCCGAAGAGCCCGAGATCTTCCAACCAGACGGCGATAGGATTCCGCTTTCCTCGGGCGAGGCGGTACGGCGCAGGCAGCCGCAGTGTCGTCACCCGAGCTGCCGGGTACTCGTCTCGGACAGCAGTGATACCGAAATGCCGTGCTGCCTCGGTTACGGCCGCGAGGTTTTCTTCGTCGATACTCGCGTACCGGATCGGCTGCCGACGGACACATGAACCATCGCCGATCATATGAGCCAGCAGCACCACCTCCGCGTCCGGCATTCGCTCGGCGCAGACCGGCTCCGGCATAGTACGCGGGGTCGCAACACGGTCGTCAATGGACAGTCGCTCCAACGGTATCCAGCCGTCGACAGTGAGGAAGGGGTGATTTCCGGTTGCCTCGACCTGACGTCCAGAGGCCAAGCGAACAAGGAAAACCTCTTTGTGGCCGCTGGGGAACACTTTGACCATCGGCCGCGCAACCAGCCGCATACGCTCGTCGAGCGACCAGACCAAGGGCTGTTTTCCACTGGCCAGCAACTCACCGAGAGTCTCCTCTGCGCCGTTGTCCGCCCGAAGTATCCGGGCAGAAGCCGGCAGACATCCCGATTCGCGCAGGTCAGAGACTTGTGGGCGCTTATCGGTGCGCTGTTCCGGACCACGGTTGAGCTGACTGATCGCGATGACGGGAACTTCCAGCTCCTTGGCCAGCAGCTTCAGATTACGGGAGAAGTCCGAAACCTCCTGCTGCCGGGATTCGACCTTCTTACCCGAGGTCATCAGCTGGAGGTAGTCCACCACAACCAGTTTCAGGTCGTGGCGCTGTTTCAGCCGCCGCGCCTTGGCCCGGATCTCCATCATGGTGAGGTTCGGCGAATCGTCCACGAACAGCGGTGCTTCGCTGATCTCGCTCATCCGCCGCGCCAATTTGGTCCAGTCGTCGTCGCTCATCCGGCCGGCCCGCATATCCCCGAGCTTGATCTTCGCCTCGGCCGACAGCAGGCGCATGACGATCTCGGTCCGGCTCATCTCCAGCGAGAAGATCACGCTCGCCAGCCCGTGCCGAATCGAGGCACTGCGCATGAAATCCATTCCCAGAGTCGATTTGCCCACCCCAGGTCTCGCCGCGACGATGATCATCTGGCCCGGGTGCAGGCCGTTGGTGAGTTCGTCGAGTTCGGAGAATCCGGTTGGTACACCGAGGGAGATACCGCCCCGGGAGGCGATGGAGTCGATCTCGTCCATGGTGGGCTGGAGGAGCTCTTCCAGCGGGAGGAAATCTTCGGAGGTCCGGCGTTCGGTGACCTCGTAGACCTCGGCCTGGGCGCGGTCGACCACCTCGGCGACGTCCTGGCCGTCGGCGCCCGCGTAGCCGTACTGCACGATGCGGGTGCCGGCTTCCACCAGGCGGCGCAGGATCGCCTTCTCGGCCACGATCTCTGCGTAGAAACCGGCGTTCGCCGCGGTGGGGACGGTCTGGGTGAGGGTGACCAGGTAGGGGGCACCGCCGATTCTCTTCAGTTCACCGCGGCGGTCCAGGCCGGCGGCGACGGTGACCGGGTCGGCGGGTTCGCCACGCCCGTAGAGATCGAGGATGGCGTCGTATACGGCCTGATGGGCGGGCCGGTAGAAATCACCGGAGCGCAGTACTTCGACCACGTCCGCGATGGCGTCCTTGCTGAGCAGCATGCCGCCGAGCACCGACTGTTCGGCCGCCATATCGTGTGGCGGCTGGCGCCCGAAATCCTCGCCGGGGGGCTCCGGCGGGAAGTCCGTGTGCCCGCGGTCATCGACGACTGCCATCCGACTCGACCGTCCTCTCCTTCTGACCGGACGCACCCTTTGACGACCGGTTCTACCCCACGGGTCCGACAAGTTCGCCGGTATGCCGAGGCGCCGGTGACCAGTGGTCAGGCGTACCAGCTATCACCCAGAGAGAACCGAACCCCCGCATCGTGGCGTGGTGTCACACATGGTGCTGCGATGAACCTAGGCGAGGTTCTATCCACATGCCAACCGCGCCTGTGCACAGACCTGTGGATAACCTGGGGATAGTTCACCTCCGGTTGTGCACAACTTGTGGACAACTTGGGGAAAACGCAGGTCAGCCCGGGAAAATGCCCAGCTAGATCTAGATTTTTCGCGGCCACGCAGTGTGGATAAACAAAGTATCGGCGTGTCGGAGATGTTGAACATCCGGGCGTGTTGAGTTAACGGACAGGCGAACAGATATGAGCTGCGTCACATTACGTCCGGTTGGTTTTGTGATCGATCCACAGGACTCACATCTTGTGGATAAGACACCCCCAACTCGAAGCGGCGCCGCCTGCACATATGCAGGCGCCTGCCAGCACAAGAATTTCAGCAACCGTCGAGCTAACCAGCGATTGCTATGGCAAAGCACAACCGGCCGGGGATCACGTCTACCCATGGCCGAGCGGACGTGATCCCCGGTTCCGGGGTATGTATACGTGGGCCGACTCAGCCGGCGGCCACGACCTCCAGCGCAAATTTCGCGGCGACGTCCGGGTGCAGATGGACGGTCACCTGATGCTTACCGGTGGCCTTGATATGCGACTTCGGCAGTTCGATGCTGCGCTTGTCCAGCACCGGGCCCCCGGCCGACTTGATGGCGGCGGCGACATCGGACTGGGTGACCGAACCGAAGAGTTTTCCGGTGCCCGCGGTCTTGACCGACAGCGAAACCCCGTCGAGACCCTCGATGGCCTGCTTCAGTTCGTTGGCATGGCCGAGATCGCGCACCCGGCGGGCCTCCTGGGCCCGGCGGATTCCCTCGACCTGCTTCTGCGCACCGCGGCTGGCGACGATGGCCAGTCCACGGGGCAGCAGGTAGTTACGGCCGTAGCCGTCCTTGACCTCGACGGTGTCGCCGGGAGCGCCGAGGTTGTCCACATCGGCAGTCAGAATGAGCTTCATATGCTTGACCGACCTTTCTCAGCGAGCCGTCGAAACGTAGGGCAGCAGCGCCATCTCCCGCGAGTTCTTCACCGCGATGGCGATATCGCGCTGGTGCTGTACGCAGTTGCCGGTGACCCGGCGAGCGCGGATCTTGCCACGCTCACTGACGTACTTGCGCAGCAGCGGCACATCTTTGTAGTTGATGTCGACGATGCCGGACTTGCTCTCCTTGCAGAAAGCGCAAGCCTTCTTCTTGAGCACCTTTTCGCGCGCCGGTGCCTTGGCCATTTTCGTTCACTCCGTATTCTTGGTGGCCCACTGTCGCGGGCCGATGCGGGCCGTCTCAGAACGGCGGTTCATCGTCCGTCCGCCCGCCCCCGAAGGAGCCGGCCGCGGGCGCGCTACCCCAAGGGTCATCCGCAGCGCCCTGCTCGGACCGTCCACCGCCACCGTTTCCGGCGTTGTAGTTACCACCACCGCCGCTGTTGGAACCGAATCCACCGCCCCCGCCACCGCGACTGGTCTTGTTGACCTTGGCCGTGGCGTACCGCAGCGACGGGCCGACCTCGTCGACCTCGAGCTCGACGACCGTGCGCTTCTCGCCCTCACGGGTTTCGAAGGAGCGCTGCTTGAGCCGTCCGCTGACGATCACACGGGATCCCCTGGTCAGGCTCTCGGCGACGTTCTCCGCGGCCTCGCGCCAGATATTGCAGCGCAGGAACAGCGCTTCGCCGTCTTTCCACTCGTTGGTATTACGGTCGAAAATGCGGGGTGTCGAGGCCACGGTGAAATTGGCCACCGCCGCGCCCGCGGGCGTGAATCGGAGCTCGGGATCGGCCGTCAGATTTCCGATGACCGTGATTACCGTATCGCCAGCTGCCATGGGGGGTTCCTCCTGCTCGGTGTGCAGTCCAGGTGCACTCGCCTGTTGCGCTAGAGCCTAGAGACAGACTCCGACGAAACGGCGGTAGCGCCGGAACTACTTGTCGTTGCGCAGAACCTTGGTGCGCAGCACCTGCTCGTTGAGGCCCAGCTGGCGGTCGAGTTCGTTCACCGTGGCGGGCTCGGCGGTCAGATCGATCACCGCGTAGATGCCTTCGGCCTGTTTACGAATCTCGTAGGCGAGGCGCTTACGGCCCCAGATATCGACCTTGTCGATTTTGCCGCCCTCGGTGCGGACAACGCCGAGCAGATTTTCCAGGGACGGTCCGACGGTGCGCTCGTCCATGCTCGGATCGAGGATGACCATTACTTCATAATGACGCACGAACCAATCACCTCCTGTGGTCTGGGTTCGGCCACGGACGGTCCGTGGCAGGAGGGTCGTCGCGTCAGCAACCGGGCAAGAGTACCCGAGCGGGCCGCCGGAAACGAAATCGATCTTCGGCACTGTGACGACCTTGCCGCCGAAGTCGCGAAATGGGATTCCACGCTCGCCGCGAGGTCGATTTCGACTATTCCTCGTATACCTTCCGACCTGGCCGAACGCGGGCACCACCGGCGGCCGCGGCGGATACGATCGCGCGGCGGCACGTGGCGGATCCCACTAGTGTGTCGGTATGTCGATCGGACCGGCCGTATGTGTGCCCGGGGCCGATCGCGTCGGCCGCGGTACCGCCGTCCTCACGGTTGTGCTGTTGTGCGGCGCGACCCTCATGGTGGCATTTCTCAACAAGGCGCGCTGCGCCGGAGCGCCCTTCCGCGCCGACGGTCGCAGTGCCGCTTTCGATTACGTCAAGGACGCCCGGGTCTGTTATTCCGATATCCAGTTCCTCTGGCTGGGCCGCGATATCGATCAGCATATTTTCCCCTACGTGCACGGCGGCATCACCGCAGACGGCACCCTTACCGGCGGTGCCGTGGAATATCCGGTGCTGAGCGGGCTGCTGATGTGGCTCGGCGCGCTGGGCGCCCACAACGACGCGGCCTTCCTGCTCCGTTCGGCACTGCTGCTGGCACCGTTCGCACTGGTCACCGCCTGGCTGCTGGCCCGTTTGGCCGGTCGGGCCGCGCTGCTGTGGGCCGCGGGACCACCGCTGGTGCTGTACGCGTTCCACAACTGGGAACTTCCGGTGGTGTGCACGACGGTGGCGGCCGCCGCGGTGATGGCGGCGACCCGCTGCCCGTTACGTGTCCGCGGGGCGACGGCGGCGATGCTGCTGGGCCTGGGGTTCTGTTTCAAGATCTATCCGGCGATCTTCGTGATCCCGCTGCTGCTGTATGTGCTGACCGGCGGGGAGCGGGGGCGCGCCGGCCGGGGCGAACGCACCCGGCTGGATGTGGCCGGCGCGCTGGGCACCGCGGCCGCCGCATGCGGCACGGTGGTGGCGGTCAATCTGCCGTTCGCGCTGGCCGGTTTCGACGGCTGGCGTGCCTCGATCGAGTTCCAGCAGCAGCGCGAGGCCGATATCACCACCAATTCGATCTGGTACTGGGGCCTGCGGCCGCTGTTCGGCTCCGACCCGCTGAGCAGCGCCGCGTTCACCGAAATCGTATCGATCGTTTCGCCGACGCTGATCATCGTGTCGTTCGCCGTGGCCTTGGGGGCGGGATGGTGGCAGTACACCCACTCCGGCGTGTACCCGTGGCTCGGCGTCAGCGGGGCGATGCTGTGCGGGTTCCTGCTGTTCCACAAGGTGCATTCGCCGCAGTACACCCTGTGGCTGATCCCGTTCCTGGTGCTGCTGGCGGTGCCGTGGCCGGTCGTGTGGAGCTATCTGGTCGCCGATATAGCGATCGGGGTGGGCGTCTTCCGCTACTTCTACACGATGGGGACCGGGCATTCGGTCGAGCTGATGGAGGCGGTGGTCCGGTTCGGCGTCTGGGGCCGGGCCACCCTGCTGGTGGTGTTGTTCTGGGTGTTCCTGCGGGTCCCGGCGCGGGCACCGCGGGGACACGCCGCCGTGGATCCGGAAGAGGCGACGCCGGTGCGGGAGGTCGGACCGAGGGCGCGTGGTTGAACCGGTTCCAATAAAACTAGAACGTGTTACATTCAAGGTATGACACCCGTCGCGTTCCACTGCGCCGACCACCGTTGTCGGAGGTGTTCGCCGTATTCGGGCCGCCCGGGTGACAGCGGCCGGATCAGCCGCCGCGCGGCAATTATGTAACTTGTTCCAGGCATAGGGAGACAGCACCGCCATGCGTACCGATATCTGTGACCGGCTGGGGATCGAGTTCCCCATCTTCGCCTTCACCCACTGCCGCGATGTGGCGGCCGCGGTCAGCAACGCCGGCGGTCTCGGCGTACTCGGCGCGGTCGGGTTCACCGCCGAACAGCTCGAGGTCGAACTGGCCTGGCTGGACGAACACGTGGGCGACAAGCCCTATGGCGTCGACCTCGTCATCCCTTCCAAATATGAGGGCAAGGGCATCGACGGCCTGTCCCCCGAACAGCTCGAGACCGAACTCGCCAAACACGTTCCCCAGGGGCATCGCGACTTCGCCGAAAAGATCCTCGCCGACCACGGTGTGCCGAAGCTCCCTGAAGAAGAGGTCCACCCGCAGCTGCTCGGCTGGACCGCCACCACCGCCGCGCCGCAGGTCGAGGTGATCCTGCGGCATCCGAAAGCGAAGCTGGTCGCCAACGCGCTCGGCACCCCGCCGCCGGAGTTCGTCTCCCAGATCCAGGAATCCGGCCGGCTGATCGGCGCGCTGTGCGGTTCGGTGAAACACGCGCTCAACCACAAGGAGGCCGGCCTGGACTTCGTGGTCTGCCAGGGCACCGAGGGCGGCGGTCACTGCGGCGAGGTCTCCTCGCTGGTGCTGTGGCCGCAGGTCATCGACGCTGTGGGCGATCTGCCGGTCCTCGCGGCCGGTGGAATCGGCGACGGCCGCCAGGTCGCCGCCGCCATGGCGATGGGCGCCGCAGGCGCGTGGACCGGCTCCATCTGGCTGACCGTGGAAGAGGCCAATGTGCCACCCGCTCAGATGAAGACCTACATCGACGCCACCAGCCACGACACCATCCGCTCCCGCGCCTGGACCGGAAAACCGGCCCGCATGCTGCGCAACGACTGGACCGATGCCTGGGAGTCCGCCGACACCCCCGACCCGCTGCCCATGCCGCTGCAGATGATGGTGGCCCTGGACGGCGTGAAGCGCGGCCACCGCTACCCGGAAGCCGCCAAGGACGTGAACTTCAACCCGGTCGGCCAGGTGGTCGGCATGATGAACAAGACGGAACGCTCGGCCGACGTCATGAACCGGCTGGTCGAGGAGTACGTCACGGCCTGCGAACGGCTGAACAAGCTCAACGGCGATATCTGAGCTCCCCGGCGGCGCGGGGCCGATACCTGATCAGGCCCTGCCGGTGCGCACCCGAGAATCACTTTTCGGGTGCGCACCGGCGGAAAGCCTTTTTCTGTGTGGGGCTCAGGACCCGGTGGCGTCGGAGGCACGTACCGGCAAACTCTGGATGTCCGTGCCCTGATGCGTACCGAGCCGGGCAGCAAGAGGATGGGGCAGGTTACTCGGCCGCGGGGCGGTAGTCGGTACCGACGTTCGGCAGGACGGAAGGTTGCAAGGTTGCCTGAGCCGGTCGTAGGCGTCACGGACGCCGCTGACAAGTACTTGCCGGAGCCGAACGCAACGGACTGAGCAGGGCGCGACATCACCAGCCCGCGCGCTACCGGCGATGGGCGGACTCGTGCGCGGCTGAAGCATATTCCTTGCCGGCAACCCCATCGGCTCCGAATTGGTTACGTTAGAGTACTTTCGTTCCGCACATGTGGCTGCCTGGGTTGATCACAGAGATTCGGGGCCCTATCCAGCTGAAGGACCTTTCGTGTGCAGGCATCGATAACGTCACGGGAGTCGGGAAAGCTGACGAGTCCGGTACCTCGCCGGCCGACCCGGTGATCTTTCGAATCGCTCTTGTCATTGTCGGTGCCCGCTGCGGGCCGGCGGCGACTCCGGCACACAGCGATCGGCCGGCACGGCGCGCTGCCCGCGCATCAGCCGACTCGCACCGGTCGGCCCGGAACCTGGTCCACCAGCGAACTCGCCTTTCGCGTCTGTCCGGAGCCGGCGGAAGTCGGTTTTGCCTACCTCGATGTCGCTGTCCGACAGCGGCGGGAATCGTTGGATAGGTCCGGCAGCGGCGAGATCGCCGCCACAATGATCGAGGCAGCCAAACGTCTCGCTGAGACGATGGCCGAAAAGGCGGCCCCGCGGGTAAGCGATGCCCATCACCGAGTCCCACACGGGATTCGGTACGGCCTCGACCGGACCACGCGTAGTGATGAGCAATCCGCAGCCGAACTCTACCGGCTCGGGTCTGCCGGGCACGCGGACCGCGGCACCGGCCGCGACCGGTTCGAAATCTCCGAAGAAGAAGCCCGGAATTTGTATCGACAAGTTCGGGATCTACTACCGGATGCGGCGGGAAACATGAACCGGGTGAATACTGTCCACACGAGTGCAGGGCGGGCGGTGGTCAGGCGTGGGTTGGACCAACCAGTGGTGACCATGGTGAAGAAATGGATGCCGGAGAACGCGGCCATCGCCTACGCGCGCTCGTGTGGTGTACGGACACCCCGGATCCTCTATTCCGGGACGGATCCGTCGACCGGCCGAAGGTTCACGATCATGCAGTACGTGCCCGGTGAGACGCGGGCATTCAACGATCCCGAGATGATGAATTGGTTGCCCGATCTCCTGGATCAGGTGCAGTTGATATCCTCCCGCCCCTTACCGGCGGGAATGAATCTAGATACTCCCGCGTGGCAGCAACAGATGATCCGGCACGCCGACGACGACTATCGCAGCCTGCCACCGGAGCGACGGTCCAGGCTGGACCGACTCGGCATCGGGCCACTGTCGGACTATGTCCGGCCCGACGTCAGCCGCTCGGCAGAGCCGACTGTCTTCGCCCACAACGACCTCTTTCCATCCAACCTCCGGCTCGACAACCAAGGGAAGCTGTGGATCCTCGACTGGGAAGTCGCCGGACCCGGGGATCCGCTCTACAACGCACAATTCTTCCTCCAGCGCATGGGTTCCGAAGTCGATGATGCAACTCGCGCCCAGGCCACCGATATGTGGCTCGATCGAATAACACCGGCGAACTCAGCAGTCGACACCGGTGCAATCCTGAGCACGTATCGCTCGATGGAAGACTGGCGAGGAATGGTGATCTGCTCCGAGCGCATGCCCCGTGAAGTATCCGCCGACCCGGACCGCTTCGATTTCTGGGTCGACTGGTACGACTCGGTATTGTCCCGGAACCCCGAGTTTTGGCCCGACATTCCGAAAAGCGAGGTGCGCGCCATACTCCGCGGATGGGTCCCGGATAACGAGACGTAGATCGGCCGAAATCGAGCGGATCCAGCAACGACGCCACTCCGCGCGCTCGACTCGGGACGCGCGGTACAGTGCCTCGGACTCGGCAGTAGCACGAATCGATCCGAGCATATGACGCCGGAAGGCATTCGGAGTCGTCGGTACAACGCACAGTTCCCGGACTCGACCCGGCGTCGTCCGGTCGAAACACGGGTCGCCATCCGAGCGCCCCTGATACACCAACCACGATCAGGCGGTGGCCGCGTGAACCTCTTCGGCTTCGTCCTCGGCGCCGATCAGTTCCTCGAAGCGGGCGACGACCTTGTTGTGGTACATCCCGAACAGGTCCTCGAAGAGCGCCAGCTGGGCCGGGGTGGGTCCGGATTCCGATTCCCAGACCGCGATCAGTGCCCGCCACACCAGGACGTGCAGGTCGGCGGCACCGGCGAAGTAGGCGTCGACGGCCTCGGGCACTTCGAGGACCATTTCGCCGATGGAGTTCAGGATGGCGCGCTGCATACTCGATTCGAGGGCTACGAGGAGTTTGCGGACCACCCCGATCTCGATGGCGAGAATTCGCCGATAGTCGGGAACGTCCAGCCGCGCCAGCGTTTCCAGGGAGTCGATCTCGGCTTTCAGTTCGGCGAGGTCGACCCCGGCCGCGGCGGCGACACCGTGGGCGAGACCGGTGTAGGAGAGCAGTGCGTCCATCACGATGCCGCGCTCGACCTCGACGATATCGCGGAACATCTCGATCGCGACCTCGGGCATCGGGATGGACAACCGGAACAGGTGCCGGTAGACGTCCAGGCCGCCGGCCGCGCGGACCTCCCGGATGGTGAAACCCTTACCGCGCCGTGCCTCGACGAATCCGTAGGACTCCAGCCTACCGAGGGTGAGCTGGGCGGTGGCCCGGTTCATCTCGAATTCCTCGGCGACCTGCCGGACGGAGGGCATCAGCTCACCCGGCTGATATTCCCCTGCGGCGACCCGCCGTGCCAGTTCGTCTGCGACGTCGGCGACCACCGTGCGGGATCCCATGGATGCACCTTTCTCGGCAGCTGATAGTCCCAGACAGTCTATGCGCAAATATGCCAGACTGCACAGGAGAACTGGCGAATCGCTTCTGGGGATGAGGTATGAGCAGTCGACGTGATCCTGGCGCGCCGCCGGTGCGCCGGGCGCTGCGCAGCGCCAAGCTCGTAGCACTACCGATCGCGTTCGCGGGCCGGCAGGCGGCGGGCGCGGGCCGCCGGGCGCTCGGCCGTTCGGCGCAGGAGGTGAACCGGGATATCCAGTCCCGGACCGCCGAGCACATGTTCGCGGTGCTGGGTGAACTGAAGGGCTGCGCGGCCAAACTCGGCCAGCTGCTGGCGATCTATCAGCTGGCGCTGCCTCGCGAAATAGCTGCCCCGTACCAGGTCGCGCTGGCTCGGCTACAGGATTCGGCGCCGGTGATGCTGCCCGCCACTGTGCACGCCGTGCTGGCCGAGCATCTGGGGCCGAACTGGCGGGAGCTGTTTCGCGAGTTCGACGATCGGCGGGCGGCCGCCGCGTCGATCGGCCAGGTGCATCGCGGGGTCTGGCACGACGGGCGCGCAGTCGCGGTGAAGGTCATGTATCCCGGCGCCCGGGCGGCGGTGGAGTCGGATCTGGTGCAGTTGCGGCGCATTTCGACATTGGCGTCGGTGTTCCTGCCGGGCGCGGATGTGAAATCGGTGACCGAGGCACTCTGTGAGAGTGTGCGGGCGGAACTGGATTACGCGGCCGAGGCCGATAATCAGCGGGCGTTCGCGCGGGCGTATGCCGACAGCGCCGAATTCCGGGTGCCCGAGGTGCTGGATCAGCGCGGCGACGTGCTGGTCTCGGAATGGCTCGACGGGATTCCGGCCATCCGGCTCATCGAGTCCGGGAGCCGGGCGCAGCGGGACCGGGTCGGCGAGCTGATGATGCGGTTCGTGCTGACCGGATGGGAGCAGCACGGACTGCTGTACTGCGACCCGCATCCCGGTAATCTGCGGTTGCTCGCCGACGGGCGACTGGGGGTGGTGGATTTCGGTGCATGCGCGCCGTGGCCGCATCCGGGGTTCACCCGGCTGGTGATCGAGATGTGCGACGCGATCTTCAACGGCGGCCCGGCGGCGCTGGAGACGGCGGTGCGGACGCACGGGTTCGCGCTGCCGGGCCGGGCTTTCGACGCGGTGGCGCTCGACGCGGCCCTGTCGGCCTGCGCGGAGCCGGTGCGGCACCCGCGGTTCCGTATCACCACACCGTGGTTGCGCAAGCAGGTATTGCGTACCACTGCCCTGCGGTTGACGAATGTGATGCGGGAGCTGACCCTGCCGCCGGACTGCACTCCGTTCGCGCGGGCCGCGCTCACTATGGTCGGCACCTTGAGCCAGCTGGAATGCGAATGCGATTTCGGCGACGAACTGGAGCGGTCGGTGCCCGAACTCGGGGAGGTCTTCGCGGTCATGCGGAGCGCTCCGGCACCGGGCATCTCGGCGAACTGACACCCGGTGGCCGGATACGGACGACTCACCGTCTGGGACATTTTCCGGTGAGGAAACCCATTTTGCGGAAAAACTATCCTATTTATCCAACGGGGCGCTCAGTAACCCAACCATCGGCGCCACGAGGGCAGCAGCCGCTCGGCGAACGCGGCATATCCCTCCGCGGCGGGATGTGCCCCGTCCCCGGCCCGCACCTGCGCCCGCCAGACCGAATCCCCGGCCAGCAGCCGGAACGACGCCGCATACGGCACCCCGAACTCGGCACACGTCTGCTCGAAGCGCCTATCCAGCTCCTCGATCCGCCGATTGTGCCCGGTCTCGTCGACCGGCGGCGGCCCCACCACCAGCACCGGCCACTCCTGCGCCTGCGCGGTGGTGAGCAGCACGGACAGATTCGTCACCGAGTTCTGTGTCTCGACCAGTGGCAGGCCCGCGGCGACCACGGTGTCGTTCACTCCGAAGGAGAACACCACCCGCGCGTCCGACCCCGCCGGCAGGCGCACCAGGCATTCCGCGGACCATCGCGCGACGATATCGGCCGAGGTGTGCCCGCGCACCCCGAGGTTGTACGTCGTCCACGCCGCTCCGGCGGCGCGGGCGTGCGCGGTCAGCCGGCCGGTCCAGCCCAGAGCCTGCGGGTCACCCACCCCGGCGACAAAAGAATCTCCTATGAAACAGATGCGTTGATCACCACTCACCCCTGAATTCTGACAGCGTGTTGGTGTGTATCGTCCGGCTCGGGCTCCTGCATACTCACCCGCTGGTGGGCGTGACCGGCCCGTCAGCGTCACCTCGATCCGAAAGTACCGATACGACATGCGAGTCGATGGGCGGGAGATCCCGGTCACGGGCAATCTCCTCCAGCCGCTCACGCGGCGGACCAGCGATATTCTCCGTGTCGTCTTCGCGGCCTGCGGCGTGGCCGTCGTCATCGCCGGCTCCCTGATCACCCGGCCCGAATGGCTGGCGCTGGAACGTTCGGTCTCCAATATCGTCGGATTCCTCAACCCCGACCAGTCGAACCTGGTGTATCTGCTGTACGGGATCGCCATCCTGATCCTGCCGTTCGCCATCCTGGTGGAACTGGCGTTCGGACAGCAGTGGAAACTGCTCGCCGGTTACGCCACCGCCGGGCTCACCGCGGTACTGCTGCTGTCCATCACACCGAGTGGGTTGTCGGCACCGCAGTGGCACCTACAGGTCCCGGAGAATTTGGACGACAAGACCTTCCTGCAGCAGTTCCTGGACGACCCCCGCTGGATCGCCATGCTGGCCGCGGTGCTCACCGTCTCCAGCCCGTGGCTGCCGGTGCGGCCGCGACGCTGGTTGTGGGTACTGCTGCTGGCCTTCGCGCCGATCCACCTGGTGGTCAGCACGGTGGTTCCGGCCCGCGCCATGTTCGGCCTGGTGGTCGGCTGGCTGGTCGGGGCGGTGATCGTGCTGCTGGTGGGGACCCCCGCGCTGGAGGTACCGCTGGACGCCGCGGTGCGCCGGTTGGCCCACCGCGGCTACACCGTCACCCGGTTCACCGTCGTACGGCCGGCGGGACCCGGCGCGCTGTTGCTCTCGGCGACCGTGGAGGAGCGCGAGCGGGCGCTGGTGGTCGAGCTGTACGGCAAGAATCAGCGTTCGCTGAGCGCGCTGCGCCAGTTGTGGCGGTTGCTGACCTTCCGTTCCAGCGAGACCGCGCCGCTGCACGGATCCATGCATCGCGCGGTCGAACATCGCGCGCTGATGGCCGTCGCGCTGGCCGAACTCGGCCTTGCTGCGCACCGGCCGGTCACGGTGGCGGGACTGCCGCGTGGCTGGATGCTCTACGCGCATACGCTGCCGGCCGGGCGGTCGATCGAACAGGACCCTGCCGATACCGCGGCGCTGGATTCAGTGTGGCAGGCGCTGACGGTTCTCCGCGAGCACGGGATCGCGCACGGTGAGCTGCGGCCCGCCGAGATCCGGGTCGGACCCGGCGGTGCGCTGTTCGGCGGTTTCACCGCGGCGGAACTGTGCGCCTCCGACGCGCAGCTGCAATCCGATATCGCCCAGCTACTGGTTTCGATGACGGCGGTTTTCGGCGCCGAGGCGGCGGTGCGGTCGGCGATCGGCGTGCTCGGCGAGCAGACCGTGCTCACCGCGTCGCGCCGGCTCACCAAATTCGCCATGCCGGGCGGGATCCGTAAATCCATCCCGGACTGGAAGTCGGTGGTGTCGGCCGCCCGCGAAGAGGTCCGCACCCAGACCGGCGAGGACCGGATCGAGGCCGAACAGATCACCCGGTTCAACCGCAAAAGCCTCATCCAGCTGGTCCTGCTGATCGGCCTGGTCTACGTGGCCTATCCGTTCATCAGCGCGGTACCGACCTTCTTCACCCAGCTCAGAGAGGCCAATTGGTGGTGGGCCCTGGCCGGCCTGGCGCTGTCCTCGCTGACCTACCTCGGTACGGCCGCGGCACTGTGGGCGTGCGCGTCCAGTGTGGTGAAGTACTGGCCGCTGGTCCTGATGCAGATCGCGAACACCTTCGCCGCCACCACCACCCCCGCGCGCGTGGGTGGGCTGGCCCTGAGCGTGCGCTTCCTGCAGAAGGGCGGGGTCGGTGCGGTGCGGGCCACGGCCGCGGTGGCACTGCAGCAGGCCGTACAGGTCTGCACGCATATCGGGCTGCTGGTGCTGTTCAGTGTGGCCGCCGGCACCTCGGCGGACCTGTCGCATTTCGTCCCCTCGCCGACGATCCTCTATCTGATCGCCGGCGTCGGGGTGGGGATCGTCGGCACCTTCATGTTCGTGCCGAAACTGCGGCGCTGGCTGAACAATTCGGTGCTCCCGCAGGTACAAGAGGTGGTCGGCGAGCTGGCGCTGCTGGCCCGCGACCCGAAACGCTGCGTGATCATCGTGATCGGCTGCGCGGCACTGACCCTCGGGCAGTCGCTCGCGCTGTTCGCCAGCGTCCAGGCGTTCGGCGGCGGCACGACCTTCGTCACCGTCACCATCGTCACGATGATCGGCGGCACCCTGGCCTCGGCCGCGCCGACACCGGGCGGCGTCGGCGCGGTCGAGGCCGCGCTGATCGGCGGTCTGGCCGCGTTCGGTCTCCCCGCCGCGGTGGCGGTACCGTCGGTGCTGCTCTACCGGGTGCTCACCTGCTGGATCCCGGTGTTCTGCGGCTGGCAGGTGATGCGCTGGATGACCGAGAAGAACATGATCTGAGCTGTGTTCATATGCGCGCTTGCGGCGCGCGGGCCGGGGCCCTGTGACCCGGTTCTCCACTCCGCCACTCAGTCGCTTCGCTCATTCGCTCTGTCGCTCCGGAACCGGAGGCGGGCCCCGACCGTGCAGACCCTCCGGAGCAGACGGAAAGTGCACGCAGACGTGCACCTCGACCAACCTGGTGAGGCCCACTGCACTGTCAGTGCGCAACGGTCGCCGGTCTCTGGACTGCCGGCCACACACGCTCAGTCGCACCGGAGCCGGTCGGGCGCCGGCCACGGCGTGTCAATCGAGATCGTCGAAGGCGTCCGCGGTGGTGCGGAGGCCGGCGCTGACGAGCGCGATATTTGCGAGGGAGGCCGTGTGTACCTGGGGGTCGGCGGCGGCCACACAGTCGGCGACCGTGTAGACGGTGAAGCCGAGGTCGGTGCCGTGGCGTGCGGTCTGCTCGACGGTGAGGTTGGTGGCGACACCGGTCAGGAACAGGGTGTCGATATCGTTCTCGGCCAGCCAGCGCGGCAGATCGTTACCGGCCAGCCCCGACAGTTTCTGGTTGTCGACGATCCGGTCGGCCTGTCCGGCGATCTCATCGATCAGTTGGCTTCCCGATGCGTCCGGACGGAACTCGTGCTGGGCCGCCCCGACCGACTGCATGAACCCGGTATTTCGCACCAGCCGCCCTTCCCCTTCCGGGACGGTGAACCGCGTGCAGATGATCGGCAGTCCCAGCTCCGCCGCCTGTTTGTGGAAGTCCGCAGCCCGCTGCACCACTCCGCTGGCGGCCACCGGTTCGGCCAGCATCGGGCCGAAGAACCCTTCCGGCCGAATGACGTTGACCTGCCAGTGCAGGGCGAGGACTGCAGCATGTTGATCCGACATGGCGTAGATAATCGACCATGCGCGCCCGGGGCGCACCACTGCCCGGGAAAAGTCCTGGCCACCGGGCGCGCCGGAGTTTCCCGCGCAGGTGCGCGCCGGATCGGCGGAACCGATCCGGCGCATGATTCACGTGAAACGTTGTCTACGAATCGAACTTGCGCAGTTCGACTTTCACGACCTTGCCGCTGGCGTTGCGCGGCAGTTCCGCCACGAGCACCAGCTCTTTCGGATGCTTGTAGCGGGCCAGGTTCTCGTTGAGGAACGATTCCAGTTCCGCGAGGGTGAGATCGTCGGCCGGATCGTTGAGCGCGACCACCGCGACCGGCACCTCGCCCCACTTCTCGTGCGCTTTGCCGATCACCGCGGCCTCGCGGATCTTCGGATGCGCGAAGAGGACGTTCTCCACCTCGGCGCAGTAGATGTTCTCGCCACCGGAGATGATCATGTCCTTCTTCCGGTCCACGACGTAGATGAAGCCCTCGTCGTCCTGGCGGACCAGGTCACCGGAGTGGAACCACCCGCCGACGAACGCATCCGCGGTCGCCTCCGGCTTGTTCCAGTAGCCCGACATCATGGTGGGGCCGCGGTAGACGATCTCACCGACCTCGCCGGGCGCCACATCGTTCATCTCGTCGTCGACGATGCGGGCCTGGATGGTGGGGATGACCTTGCCGACCGAACCGAGTTTGCGGATGGCGTCCTTGCCTTCGAGCACGCAGGTGATCGGCGACATCTCGGTCTGCCCGAACACCGCGACATTGAAGGCATCGGGGAACGCGTCGGCCATCGCTTTCAGCACGGTGTCCGAGGCGGGGGCGGCACCCCAGCTCAGCGCCCGCAGCGCGAGTTTGCGCTGCTTGACGGTCGGCTCGTCACAGATCAACTGCCACTGGGCGGGCACACAGAACGCGGAGGTGGCCTGTTCGGCCTCCACGGCGTCGAGGAATTCGGTCGCGCTGAAGGCGCCCAGCGGGTGCAGCACCGTCTTGGCGCCGAGCAGGAAGGCCGGTGCCAGGCTGCCGAGACCGGCGATATGGAACAGCGGGGAGGTGCAGAAGCCGATCGACTCCTGCTCCAGCTGCAGCGCGCGGATACAGGTGAGCGCCTGGGAATTCATATTGCCGTAGGAGAGGACGGCGCCTTTGGGACTGCCGGTGGTGCCCGAGGTGTACATGATGAGGCACGGTGTGTCCTCGGCGATATCGAGCGGGATGTGCGCATCCCCCGTCTCGGCGATCGCGTCCTCGAAGCCGACGACCCCGTCACCACTGCTGCCGCCGATGACGAAGCAGTGCTCGAGGCCGGGTGCCTGCCCCTGTACCGCGGTGGCCAGCGGCTGCAGCACGGTATCGGTGACCACGGCCTTGGCACCGCTGTCGCCGACGATATAGGCGACCTCGGGCGGGGTGAGCCGGAAGTTCACCGGGACCGCGATCGCGCCCAGGGCATTGATCCCGAACACGGCCTCCAGGTATTCGGGGTAGTTGAGGGCCAGGATGAGCACCCGGTCGCCGAAGCCGACGCCGCGGCGCGCGAGAGCATCGGCGAATTTCTGCGACCGTTCATGCAGTTGCCGCCACGTGGTGTCGGCACCGCGGAAGCGCAGCGCCACCTCGTCGGGCCGCATCACCGCATGCGTGGCGAGCTGGTTGTTCCAGTGGTTGCGACGCGATCTGATCGGCTCGGCGAGGGCCTGCGCACCGGTGGACATCCCACGTACTCCTCTCGGTACCGCGCGTGCCGCCGGAGTGTCCGGCGCCACACGCAGTGTGAACATGTCGGCAGAATAACAATTCACATCAGCACCGGCAAGGAAATCGGTGCCGAATAGCGGTTAATCTCGAGGAACCTGACCAGGGAGAGAGTTCGCGCTCGTTGAAGCGCGTATTTGGGGCGATACCTGCTGCTCCGCATGTCACCCAGCTACACGAGATCCCATCACATATGCGAATCACGACTCACTTCCAGGGTTGATCGGGCGCTGACACCCGTGGCACCATGCAGCAGACGCGGACTATCCGCGAAAGTAGAGGAGAGCACCGATGCTGCGGACCAGGTTCACCGAGACCTTCGGTATCGAACATCCGATCGTGCAGGGCGGGATGATGTGGGTCGGCCGGGCCGAACTCGTCGCAGCCGTGGCCAACGCCGGTGGGCTCGGTTTCATCACCGCACTGACCCAGCCCACGCCCGACGACCTCCGACGCGAGATCGAGCGCACGCGCGAACTCACCGACAAGCCGTTCGGCGTGAACCTGACCATCCTGCCCTCGATCAACCCACCGCCGTACGAAGAGTACGCGCGGGCGATCGTGGACAGCGGGATCAAGATCGTGGAGACCGCCGGCAGCAACCCCGAGCCCTTCCTGCCCACCTACCGCGAAGCCGGGATCAAGGTGGTGCACAAGTGCACCAGCGTCCGGCACGCCCTCAAAGCCCAGAAGATCGGCGTGGACGCGGTCAGCATCGACGGCTTCGAATGCGCCGGGCACCCCGGCGAAGACGATGTACCGGGCCTGGTGCTGATCCCCGCGGCGGCCCGCGCGCTGACCATCCCGATCATCGCCTCCGGCGGTATCGCCGACGCCCGCGGCCTGGTCGCGGCGCTGGCGCTGGGTGCCGACGGCGTCAACATGGGGACCCGGTTCCTGTGCACCGAGGAGTCCTCCATCGACCGGAAGGTCAAGGAGCAGATCGTCGCCAACTCCGAGCGCGATACCAAGCTGATCTTCCGCACCATGCACAACACCGCCCGGGTCGCCGACAACGAGGTGAGCCGTAAGGTGGTCGAAATCGAGAAGGCCGGCGGCAAGTTCGAGGATGTCCGCGAACTGGTGTCCGGTGCCCGCGGCCGGCGTGTTTTCGAAGAGGGCGACCTCGACGCCGGTATCTGGTCGGTCGGCCTCTGTCAGGGCCTGATCGAGGACATTCCGACCTGCGCCGAACTCATCGGTCGCATGGTCGGCGAGGCCGAGGAACTGATCAGCGCGCGGCTGGCCGGTTTCGTCGCTTCGGCCTGATCGGACCGGTTCCACCGCATCGGAACCCTGTTGCCTCGTCGGACCAATGGCGATTCGATCCGACGCAGGAAACGCGGGAAGCCATCCGGGAAAGGCTGGCTTCCCGCACTCTCCGGCCCGGGGGTTCAGCGCGCCGCGAGCGCGGCCACCGCGTCGTAGTCGTGGGCAGCGACCACCTCGATACCGTCGGGTAGCGCGTGCAGCCGATGGATGGTCTCGAAGGCGATATCGCGGTCGGCGTCGAACAATTGCCCGGGCATGGGCGCCTTCTCCCGGATCAGTTCGATCTGCAGCCGGTTCCACACCGAGTCACCGGCGAGCAGCACCCGGCGCCCGTCACTCGTGGCCAGCAGTACGCCGATACTGCCCGGGGTGTGCCCGGCCAGGTCCACGAGTAGCACCGAACCGTCCCCGAACAGATCCAGGCTGCGCGCGAAGGTGAGCACCGGCGGACCGTCGAGCTCCAGCGGTTCCAGCGGCCGCCCCTCCAGCGGCCCCCGCACCACCCCGGTCGGGGCGTGCGGACCCCGCAGCGCCCAGCTCAGTTCCGCGGACGGCAACCGCACCGGTACCGAATCCGGCAGTTCGAGCACTCCGGAAATATGGTCCCAGTGCAGGTGGGTGGGCAGTACGAAGTCGACGGCGACGGGGTCGAGATCGTGTGCGGCCAGCGCGTCCGCCAGTCCGAGGACCGGTTCGTCCGGCGCCACCAGCGACGGAATCGGGAAGGGCAGCCCCGGCAGCACCCGCCGGTGCACATGCGCGCACAGTGCCGGGTCCACGACGAACCGCGCCGACGGATGCTCGACGATATAGGCGCCCATCGCCATGGGCAGATGCCCGAGACTGCGCACGCCCTCCGCGACGATGGTCGTCGGCGCCGACATCCGCCCCTGTACGAGCACGGTCAACTCCACACTCGCCCGGGCCGCCGGCAGCGGGGCGGACTCCAACCGCCCCAGGAAGTCGGTATCGGCCCGCCGCGGGCGCAGCAGCCGCGCCGGGGTGGCGGCCAGTGCCGCACAGCAGCGCAGCAGAGTCGGGAGAGTGGGGGTTCGTCCGTCCACGAAATCGGCCACACGGCAACGGTACCGGCCGGGCCCGCGAACCAGTAGAGACAGCGTGGGCGGGTCCCCCCGCGATCTGCCGGCGACCGGGTGCCGCGTAGGTCGACGCGGGCGCCGTATCGGTGCGCGCCTCGATCTCGGCCTGCACCGTTCTGCCTTGCTCTGTGTGGTTCGGTTTCGGCGACCGCAGGCCTATCGACATCACCCGAATGTGACCGTGTCCCCGCGCCGCGTATTCCCACGCCACCACGACTACGACCTACCTGCCGGCCTCCGGCGGCGCGCTGCATTCGGTGATAGATCGCATCGGCACGGCCGCGATCAGGTGGGCACGCGCCGAGCTGCGGCGAGCGCGGTGGTCGCGGCCGCCGCGCAGACGTCCCTTCGGCCGATCGGTCCAGACCGTTTACGGTGGAAGCCACACGGCGCCAACAGGTTCGGAAAACCGAATACCCGGGTTCCTCCGGCATAATCGAGTCGTGAGGCCATCCGCTCGCCACGGCCGCCAGGCAGTCCGGCTTTCCACAGTGTCACTACGATGATCGGCTCCCCCCAGGGAGTGCTCTTCCTGTTCCCGGGCGAAGGCGGGGAGCACGAGCGAATGGGCCGCATGCTGGCCGGCCGCTATCCGGTCTTCGCGGATGCGATCACCGCGGCCGGTGACGCGGTCGCCGCCGCGGGCGGTCCCCGGGTTTGGACTCCCCGATACGGCTTCCGCCCGCCCGGCGGTTCCGATGCCGCCCCGAATATCGTCAAGCCGCAATTACCTGCGGAGTTCATCCAACCAGCTCTGTTCGTCTACCAGGTCGCACTCGCCGAACTGCTGACCGCGTGGGGCGTCCGGCCGGATGCCGCCGTCGGTCACGGTCCCGGCGAGATCGCCGCGGCGGTGACCGCCGGGGTGCTGCCGCTGGCCGACGCCGCGAAAGTGGTGGTGGCGCGCGGTCGCGCGACGGGCCGGCTGGCGGGTTCGAGCGCGACGGCCGAACTGCTGACTTCGGAGTCCGAGGCGATCCGCCTGGTGCAACCACTGGAGGGGAAGGTTTCCGTCGCCGCGGTCAACGGTCCGCGGTCGGTACTGGTCACCGGCACTTCTCGCTATGTGGACGTGGTGGTGCGCCGCGCCGAACGCCGCGGTATCACCACCGCCAGGACCCCACGGGATCATCCCGCGCACACCCCGGCCATGACCGCGGCGATACCGCGGTTCCTCGACGACCTCGGCCCGCTCCGCCCGGCGGTCCCGCGCCTACCGCTGTATTCCAGCACGTACGCGGGCACCGTCGTCGACGCGGCCGATATGCCCGCCCGATACTGGGCCGAAAATCTCACCGGCCGAGTGGAACTCGACGCGGCACTGCGGCGCGCAGCCGACGACGGGATGGCAATGATCCTGGAGGTCGGGCCCGGACCCCTGCTCGCGGCGGCCGTCCGGGCTATACCGCGGTTCACGCACACCACCTACGGCGCCGCGGACAGCGCGGACGAGGGCACCGCTTTCCTCACCTGTCTCGCCCAGTTCCACGCGGCACGAGCGCTGGGGGCGGCGCCGACAGCGGCCGGGCAGGCGAACGACCGCGACGGCCTCGAGGAGCAACCGGCTTCAGGAGACGGCACCTCGCCGATCGCCCCGGCCGCGCGGCGTGTAGGGCCGTTCGGAATCGGAATGGACTTCCCGGCAACATCTTTCGACGACCGTGAGACGGCTGCGAGATCGGACCGCTCACCGCGGTCGGCCGCACCCACGGCCGCGGCCGAGCCCGACCGGCGATCGAATGGGGAGGATTTGCGGGCGGAGGTCACGGGTGCCGGAACGCTGGCATCGATTCGGCTCGCCGATGACCCCCCACCCACAGATATCATCGCATGGACGCGGGTGGTCGATGCCAATAGGGCTATCCGCTTCATGGCCGGGCGAGTGGCCCTCGATCCGCCGATGGTGATCGATCGGACCGGAACTTATGTCGTCAGTGGTGGTCTGGGCGCCCTCGGTTCGGTGATGGTGCGCCGTCTGCTCGCCGCGGGAGCTCGCGATGTGGTGGTACCGACACGTTCACCACGGCCGGTTCCGCCGCTGCTGGAGGGGTTCGAAGAGCGAATCGTGGTGGTGCGCTGCGATACCGCCGACCGACACGACCTGGACAACGCGCTGCGTGATATCCGGGAGACCGGCTGCACCATTCGCGGAATCATCCATGCGGCACAGGTTTTCGAGGACACCGTGGTCGATGCCGCCGTATCCGGTGATATCGCAGCGATTTCGGCGGCCACCGAACCGCACGCGGGGGGCGCGAACCCGAATTCGGATCAGGATCCGGCACTCGACGCGGGCCGGCTGGCACGCCGATTCGCCCGGATCTCGGCATCGGCAGCCCATCTCATCGAACTCACCGCGGCCGATCCGGTCACTTTTATCGCCGTGTTCTCCACGCCGGTGGTCGGAGCACCCCGACCGGCCGGGACGACGATCGACGACCCCTGGGCATATACGGGTACCGCCGACGCCCCGGCGCCCGCCGCCGGTACCCGCGAGCGCTGAGAACTCCGGCGCGACCCGAGCACGTGGGCCGAGCCGGACGGTAGAGATCGGATCTACCGTTCAGCGAGCAGATGGACAACGGCCCCGGGGAAAGCGGGTTCAGTGATCGGTCCGGCCGAGCAGCCGGTCGGTTTCGCGACGTTCCCGTTTCGTCGGACGCCCGGTCCCTCGGTCTCGTTGCGGCAGGGCCGCGAGGACTTCCTTGGGGGGAGGCGGTGGACTGCGGTCGATCAGGCATTGGGCGGCGATCGGAGCACCTACCCGTTTTGTGATCACCCGTTCCACGACGACGATCCGCTCGACACCGCTGTTCCGGATCCGGATCTCGTCGCCCGGACGTACCGGTTGTGCGGGTTTGGCTGTCACACCGTTCACACGCACATGTCCGCCTCGACAGGCGGCTGCGGCGGCCGACCGAGTTTTGAACAAACGGACAGCCCAGACCCAGGAGTCGACCCGGGCCTGGGTCCTACCGTCGTTCGGCTCGGTAGCGGCTCGGTTCACCCGCTATATGATACGACGCGCGGTGACCACATCGTCAGCGGAGAGGTGGGTGTAGGTAACCGGCTCGCCGGACTGAACCGCGTTCAGCAGCAGGCCGTCACCTGCGTAAATCCCAGCGTGACCGCCGCCATTCGTGATGACGATATCGCCGGGCTTCAGGTTGGAGAAGGCCACAGGCGCGCCCACGTGGGACTGTTCGAAGCTGGTACGCGGCAGTTTGATACCGGCCTGCTTGTACGCCCACTGGACCAGGCCGGAGCAGTCGAAGTTGGCCGGGCCGGCCGCACCCCAGGAGTACATGGCGCCGACCTTGGTCTTGGCGGCGTCGAGGGCGATATCGCCGAGGGACTGCTGAACCGGGGCGGGCGGCGCGAAGTTGGGCAGTGCGGGAGCGGCGGGCATGGCGTGCGGAGCCTGCTCGAGGACCTGGTTCAGCTGCTGGTTGAGCTGATCCGCCTGGTTGGCGAACTGATCCGGCACTTCGACGTCGAACTTGCCGATACCGGGAACGTCGATCGTGGTCGTCGCGGCCGAGGCGATCGCGGGCATCGTGCCCGTAGTCGCGGCCAGCGTGCCCATGACCAGCGCGCCCTTGACAGAATTAGGCAGCTTGGATTCTCGCTGCAAGCTGTGCTTACCCACCGAGCTACGTCTCCGATCCTCGTGCTCTCCCGTCGCTCCGGTCGCGCGTCCTACTCGATTCGCGGCGGCCGGCTGCGGCGGTGACCAAATGGCGCCGCCTCACTTACGAAACGACTCGACTCCACTAAGTCACAAGAAGGTTACGATGCCGCCCGGGTGTTGTCCAGCCGAACGCGTGTCCTTTTCGCGCCAACAGGGAGTTCATGTGTAAAAGCACCGGCGCGCCAGTGTTTTTCGGTTCGGCGACAGGTCACGCGGAGGTCTCGTCCGGGCGTGTCCGCCCGGCCCTCACCCGGTGCCACGGCGCGGCGGCCGCGGAACGCCGGACACCCGCCGGGCCTCTCTAGAACTCGGCATAGATAGGGACAGATTTTCCGATCGGTTCGCTACGGTGTGAGGGTATGGACCCCGTGCGGAACCCGTATGCGCCCGGCGCTGGTCAGCGTCCACCGGAACTCGCCGGACGCGGCAAACAGCTCGACGCGTTCGATGTCGTCCTCGAACGGATCGCCCGGGGGCGTCCGGAGCGCAGCGTGATGCTCACCGGGCTGCGCGGTGTGGGGAAGACGGTACTGCTCAACCAGTTGCGCTCGGCCGCGGTCTCCCGGGGCTGGGGTACCGGCAAGATAGAGGCCCGCCCGGACCAGGAATTGCGCCGGCCGTTGTCCTCGGCGCTGCACACGGCCGCGCGGGCCATCGCCAAAACACACCACAACCAGGAACGAATCGACGATTTCCTGGGCATCCTCAAAGCGTTCGCGCTGCGTGCGACGGCGGACAGGGGTATGCGGGAGCGATGGCAGCCGGGTATCGACGTACCGGCCGTCACCGGCCGCGCCGACTCCGGCGATATCGAGATCGACCTGGTGGAACTGTTGATGGAGGCCGCGGCGCTGGCCCAGGATGTCGGCGCGGGTATCGCCGTCTTCATCGACGAGATGCAGGATCTGGGTCCGGCCGATATCTCGGCCATCTGCGGTGCCTGCCACGAGCTCAGCCAGGACACCGCGCCGTTGATCGTGGTGGGGGCGGGTCTACCGCATCTGCCGGCGGTGCTCTCGGCGTCCAAGAGCTATTCCGAACGCCTGTTCAGCTATCACCGCATCGACCGGCTGGACCGGGAGTCGGCCGACCGCGCGCTGATCGCGCCGGCCGAGCGCGAGGACGTGAAATTCTCCGACGAGGCGCTCACCGCGCTCTACCGCAAAGCCGACGGGTATCCGTATTTCGTGCAGGCCTACGGCAAGGCGACCTGGGACCAGGCGCCGGGCAGCCCGGTCACCGCCGAGGATGTCGAGGTGGCGGCGCCGACCGCCGAAGAGGAGCTGGCGGTCGGGTTCTTCGGCTCCCGGTACGAACGGGCGACCCCGGCCGAACGCGAATACATGCGCGCGATGGCCGACCTGTCCGGTGACGACGGGCCGGTCGCCACGTCGGCGGTGGCTGCCGAACTGGGCCGCAAGCCCGCCTCGCTGTCCCCGGCCCGCGACGGACTGATCAAGAAGGGCCTCATCTACTCCGCGGAGCGCGGCACCATCGGATTCACCGTCCCGCATTTCGGGCGCTACCTGCGCAGCGTCACCACCTGACGGGCCGCGCTAGCGATCTATCGGACCCGCTAGAAGATTCCTTAGAGAGACGTAGATAGTCCGATACCGCCCTTGGCCGAATCCTTATGCCGCTCTCCAGCGTGCCGACCAGAGCTGCCCATACAACCATCGACCCGAGATCGAGCGTTGTATACGTAACTCTCGCCAAGCAGCTAGACAGCCGTATACGCCCGCAGAGCGCCGCACCGGCTCCTGGCCGAGTTGTACACACCGGCTCCCAACCGAAACCCGATCTTGATCATCGGACGAGCCGGAATCGGGATTTTGCCGTACTGTGTTGTAGATCACCTTGTGTGGTCGGTCACAAGCACGCCGGACGGCCGGCGCAGTCCGGGCGGCGTTCGACACCGCGACCGGTTAGCAACTCAGGAGGTATCCATGACACGTAGCGACATCGCGGAACTCCGATACGCCGTAAACCAGCTTCGCCACTCCATCGGGGTGCTGCGCACCCATTATGGAGATGCCGGCTCCGTGCGCCGGCTGGAGAACGACCTGGAACGGCTCTGCATCGATGCCGATGAACTGGAGAAGAGCCCGCCACCGCAGGTGGCGGCCCGCCGCGGACAGGAACCCATCTACGTCCCGGACAGCAAATCCGACGAATCGGCGTGGATGGGCGCCCAGGATGAGGGCCTCGGCTTCCACTCGCGGCCGCGCACCCAGTAACCGGCCGGGGTTCACCGCCGGATAACCGAACACCGGACATCGGGCCGCAAGCCGATGATCTTCGGACGGCCGGTCGCCGCACAGGCGACCGGCCGCCTTCGTTTGCGATGTGTTCACCCGAGCAAGATCGTCAGTAAATGTGGCGCAAATCACCCACCCCCGAGCGCATCGAGATTCCGCAGACCCTGCTCATTCGATAGCGGGCCGGGCGTATGGTGCTCAGCATCACATTCGATCGCGGAGGTACCCATGACCACCCGCACCGCCGATCAGCGAGGCATCGACCAGTGAGTGCCACAACGACCACAACCGCTCCCGAAGCGGGTACAGGCGTATTCAGTAGGACCCGGGCCCGGATCACCACCCGGACCCTACGCACGGATCGGTGGTGGCTACCGCCGCTGATCACGGTGATCGGACTGGCCGCTTTCGTCGTCTATGCGACCATCAGATCCTTTGTGCGCACGGCGTATTGGGTACCCGACTACCACTATCTGACGCCGTTCTACTCCCCCTGCCTGAGCACCTCGTGCGTCGAGGGCGCGAGTCACTTCGGTACCCCGTTCGGCGACCTGCCGATATTCCTGCCGCTCGGGTTCCTGGTGCTGCCGTTCCTGCTCGGGTTCCGGCTCACCTGCTACTACTACCGCAAGGCCTACTACCGGTCGGTGTGGTTCTCACCGCCGGCCTGCGCGGTCGCCGAACCCCATGCGAAGTACACCGGGGAGACCCGGCTGCCGCTGATCATCCAGAACGCCCACCGCTACTTCTTCTATGTCGCGGTGCTCATCTCGCTGATCAACACCTACGACGCGGTGATCGCCTACCACGGTAAAACCGGCGGCTTCGGGATGGGTCTGGGCAGCCTGATCATCACCGGCAATGTGATCCTGCTGTGGGCCTACACCCTGTCCTGCCATTCCTGCCGGCATATCGCGGGCGGACGGCTCAAACACTTCTCCGCACATCCGGTGCGGTACTGGTTCTGGACACAGGTCTCCACGCTCAACACCAGGCATATGCAGCTCGCCTGGACCACGCTGGGCACCCTCGTACTCACCGACTTCTACGTGATGTTGGTTGCCAGCGGCACGATTTCCGATCTTCGCATCATCGACTGAGGAGTTTGCACGGCTATGCCCGAAGTGGAGCGGCACACCTACGACGTCGTGGTGATCGGGGCCGGCGGCGCCGGACTACGCGCGGTGATCGAAGCCCGGGAACACGGCCTCTCGGTGGCAGTGGTGTGCAAATCGCTGTTCGGTAAGGCCCATACCGTGATGGCCGAGGGCGGCTGCGCGGCGGCGATGGGCAACGCCAACGAGAAGGACACCTGGGAGACCCATTTTCGCGACACCATGCGCGGCGGCAAATTCCTGAACAACTGGCGGATGGCCGAACTGCACGCCCGGGAGGCCCCCGACCGCGTCTGGGAGTTGGAGACCTACGGCGCCCTGTTCGACCGGACCGCCGACGGCCGGATCAGCCAGCGCAACTTCGGTGGGCACACCTACCCGCGGCTGGCGCATGTGGGCGACCGTACGGGGCTCGAACTGATCCGCACCATGCAGCAGAAGATCGTCTCGCTGCAGCAGGAGGACTACGCGCAGACCGGTGACTACGAGTCACGGATCAAGGTTTTCGCCGAATGCACCATCACGGATCTGCTCAAGGACGGTGACCGGATCAGCGGCGCCTTCGGTTACTGGCGCGAATCCGGCCGCTTCATCCTGTTCGAGACCCCCGCGGTCATCCTGGCCACGGGCGGAATCGGCAAGTCCTACAAGGTGACCTCGAACTCCTGGGAGTACACCGGTGACGGCCACGCCCTGGCGCTGCGGGCCGGCGCCCGGCTGATCAATATGGAGTTCCTGCAGTTCCATCCCACCGGCATGGTGTGGCCGCCGAGCGTGAAAGGCATCCTCGTCACCGAGGGCGTCCGCGGTGACGGCGGCGTTCTGAAGAACGCCGACGGCAAACGGTTCATGTTCGATTACATTCCGGCGGTCTTCAAAGGGCAGTACGCCGAGAGCGAGGAAGAGGCCGATCAGTGGTTGCGCGACAACGATTCGGCACGCCGCACCCCTGATCTGCTGCCCCGCGACGAAGTGGCCCGCGCCATCAACGAAGAGGTCAAGGCCGGCCGGGGTACCGAACACGGCGGGGTCTACCTGGATATCGCCTCGCGGCTCACTCCGGAGGAGATCGTCCGCCGGTTGCCGTCGATGCACCACCAGTTCAAGGAACTGGCCGATGTGGACATCACCAAGGAACCGATGGAGGTCGGACCCACCTGTCATTACGTGATGGGCGGAATCGAAGTCGATCCGGATACCGGCGCGGCGCACGTACCGGGTCTCTTCGCCGCCGGTGAATGCTCGGGCGGAATGCACGGATCCAACCGGCTCGGCGGCAATTCCCTGTCGGACCTGCTGGTCTTCGGCCGGCGGGCAGGACTGGGGGCGGCCGACTACGTCGAAGGACTCGCCGGGCGACCGGCAGTGGCCGACGCCGATATCGCGACCGCGGCCCAGTCCGCGCTCGCCCCGTTCGATCCCCCGGCGGGTGCGTCCGGGGAGAACCCGTACACCCTGCACACCGATCTGCAGCAGACCATGAACGATTTGGTGGGCATCATCCGCAAGGAACCCGAGGTTCGGGAGGCGATTTCCCGGCTCGAGGCGCTGCGGGAACGGTTCGCGCACGTCACGATCGAGGGGCACCGGCAGTTCAACCCGGGCTGGCATCTCGCCCTCGATATGCGGAACATGCTGCTGGTCAGCCAGTGTGTGGCGCAGGCCGCGCTGTTGCGCACCGAGAGCCGCGGCGGGCACACCCGCGACGACCACCCGGGTATGGACCCGCAGTGGCGCAACAGACTACTCGTCTGTGCCACGGACGGAGCCGGAGTCGGAGCCGTCCCCGATATCTCGGTAACCGTGCAGGATCAGCTGCCGATGCGTGACGAACTACTCGCCCTCTTCGATTTCGGCGAGTTGGAAAAGTATTACACCCCAGCCGAACTCGCGACCCATCCGGCCGCGGTGGACGGCACCGCGGCAGGGTCTACGCCCGAAAACCGCGTATCGGACAGCAAGGAGGCGTGAGCGAATGAGTTACGACGCCCGGTTCCGCGTATGGCGCGGCGATACCGAAGGTGGAGAACTACGGGATTTCACGGTGGCGGTGAACGAGGGCGAAGTGGTTCTCGACATCATCCACCGCCTGCAGGCGACCCAGGCGCCCGACCTCGCCGTCCGCTGGAATTGCAAGGCGGGCAAGTGTGGTTCGTGCTCGGCCGAGGTGAACGGCAAGCCGCGGCTGCTCTGCATGACCCGGATGTCCACCTTCACGCCGGAAGATGTTGTCACTGTGACACCGCTGCGCACCTTCCCGGTGGTTCGCGACCTGGTGACCGATGTTTCTTACAACTATAAGAAGGCCCGCGAGATCCCGTCGTTCACACCGCCGCCGGATCTGGAGCCCGGGCAGTACCGGATGCAGCAGGTGGATGTGCAGCGCTCGCAGGAGTTCCGCAAATGCATCGAATGCTTCCTGTGCCAGAACACCTGCCATGTGGTGCGCGATCACGACGAGAACAAAGAGGCGTTCGCCGGCCCGCGGTATCTCATGCGGATCGCGGAGCTGGAGATGCATCCGCTGGATGTGGCCGATCGCCGGGACGCCGCGCAGGAGGAGCACGGGCTCGGCTACTGCAACATCACCAAATGCTGCACCGAGGTATGCCCGGAAAATATCAAGATTACGGACAATGCGCTGATACCGATGAAGGAGCGCGTCGCCGACCGGAAATACGATCCGATCGTCTGGCTCGGTAACAAGCTCTTCCGGCGCTGACCGTCGCCCGACCGTCTCACAGCATCGCGACCACACCGGTCGCGACCAGCCCCACAAGCACCCCGACGAACAATGCCGAGAACACCGAGCCGGTGAGTACGAAAACGCCCACCGCCGATGCCGCAAAGAGCAGGCCGACGATCAACCGCGCGACGCCGTCGCCGGGCCCGAATTTGCGGAGCCGGGGACGGGAATTCTTGATCCCTGGGTCCACATATTGTTGTCTACCCGTTACCTGTTGGACCCAAACGCCGTGCTCGCGGGCAGGTCGACCCGGGTGAGCAAGAATTACGGCCGGTCGAACTCGCCGTCGCGTACGCCGGCGGTGAAGGCCGCCCACTCACCCGGGGTGAAGACCAGTACCGGCCCGTCGGGATTCTTGCCGTCGCGCATTCCGACATGACCGTCGGCCAGCATCGCGATCTCGACGCTGTGGGTCCCCGGCGTAGCGGCGCCGTCCCCGGTCGCGCCACTCACCCAGCGGGCGCCGGACAGGTCCACATTCGTACCGTTGTCGATGCTCATCCAGGTTCTCCTTCACCGCCGCGGAAATCGTCGTGTTCCGAGTCGAGCGTCCCGGCGCTGCGCGCCACAAGCATGTAGCGCGATGCTACGCGCAGCCCCGGCTGGGGCGGGTTTACACCCGTCTACAGGAAATTTCGCGAATCGGTACCGGCAAAATCGCCGAATCGCACCCGTTATCGGACCTTCTCGGCCTATGGTGGGCTGTTGGTCGTATGTGCACACCCGGAAAACCACCGCGGACAACAGGAGTCGACCGCGGGTTCAGAAGGAGGTCGTGTGTGATGCGGTTGAATCTGGACGCCCCGATCCCCACCCTGCTCGCCTGCGGTGCCGATCCCGGCGTGATGACCCCCGAACAAGCCCATTCGGCAATGCAGTTGCACCTGGACTGCACCGTCGACGAGTGCCGGGTCCGCCGGCGCGCCCGAGCCACCCTGGTGGAATCGGGCCGCTGTGTACTGGACAACCGCGCCCTCCAATAGCGACCGGGTTCACCGCCGTACCGGCCGCTCACCGGCCGGATCCCTACGGTTCTCCGAAACAGGAACCTCGGATCTCCCGGGCCGCGAACTCTCTTACCGGTCAGTGCCACCGGTGATCGGTCACCGGTGCGCGCGGGCCGAACCGCGGCTTACGAGCTTGCCCACTGATCTCGAGCAGACGGATGGTGCGATAGCGATGCGGACGTACCGGTTCGAGGTAGTCGACCATCTCGGCGTCGTCCATATCGCGGCCGAGCAGGGTCCAGCCGACGATCGACGCCAGATGGAAATCACCCACCGACAGCGCGTCGGCATCACCGAAAGCGCGCTGCGCGGTCTCCGCGGCGGTCCATTCCCCGATACCGGGGATCGTGCGGAGCCGGCGTGCGGCTTCGGCCGGCGGCAGCGCGGTCATCCGCTCCAGCGATTCGGCGAGACGAGCCACCCGCACGATGGTCCGGCTGCGCTGCGGCCCGACATCGGCCCCGTGGAAGCTCCATGAGGGAATCCGGCTCCAGGCCGCCGCGTCCGGCGGTACCAGCATGCCCGCCGGGGCCGGGCCGGGTGGCGGACTGCCGAAGAGGTGCATCAGGCGGCGCCACGCGGCATGGGCGGAGACGATGGTCACCTTCTGTTCCAGGACCGCCGGGATCAGCGCTTCGAGTACCCGGCCGGTGCGCAGCATCCGCAGCCCGGGATACCGCTGGTGCGCGGCCGCCACCGTGGGGTGGATCGGTACGAAATCGTCGACCCTCTGGTCCAGGCACAGCATGCGATCGAGCCCGTCGAGGAACTCCGCGGCGCCCGGCCCCCACGCGTCCGCGGTGACGGTGAGCGGATCGTCCTGGACCAGCCGGTAGGTGACCGGCCCGGTCGGCATTCGCGAGGTGTGCCAGTGCGCCCCGTCCGGGGTGATCTGGTGACAGGGGTCGCCGGGCCCGCGGCGCAACGGCGCGAGGGTATGGGCGAGGTGGACCGGGGCGTCGGCGGACAGGGTCCGCGTCGCCCACGCATCGCCGGTGGATCCGGCTGTTCGGACAGGCACCATGCCATTGTGCGCTGCCCGAAGTAACGCCGTTCGATCGCCCGGCGATGAAGACGCAGTTGAGCAAATATGTGGTTTTTGCCGTTACTGGAGGTTTCTATGATCACCGAAGCGCTCAATTGGTTACTCGATCTCTGGGGCTCGGTTTTCGCCGGTAGCTCCGGCTACGAGATTCCACCCGGGACCCTCCCATTCGGGAGCTGAGCCTGTACGAAGAGCGGCCGGTCTTTCGGGATCGGCCGCTCTTCGATGTCACGAAATCCTCGGTTTACCCGGAATCAACTGTCTTCCAGCAGAATCTGTGCGAGATGCCGGCCCCGCCGGGCGGTGAGCTGGGCGGCCTGGGTCCGGCAGGAGAATCCGTCGGCGACCACGACGGCATTCGGTTCGGCATTCTCCATCGCCGGCAGTATTCCGTTGCCCGCCACCGCCACCGATATCTCGTAATGGCCTTTCTGCATTCCGAAATTACCCGCCAGCCCACAGCATCCTGCGATCTCTGTCACATTCACCCCCATCTGGGCAAATATCCGGCGATCAGCATCGAAGCCGAGCACCGAATGGTGGTGACAATGCGGCTGGACGACCAGCGAACGGCCGGGGTAGCGAGGTGGGCGCCAGTCCGGTCGCGCGGTGAGGAACTCGGCGAGCGTGCGGACCGCGGCCGCGACCGGCCGGGAACGCGGATCCTCGGGCAGTAACTCCGGCAGATCGGCCCGCAACGCGGCGGTGCACGACGGTTCGAGACCGATCACCGCGCCACCGGCGCGCACATGGTCGTCGAGGGCATCGAGCGTGGCGCGCAGCCGCGCCCGGGCGCCGTCCAGCTGCCCGGTGCTGATCCAGGTCAGTCCACAGCACACCTGCCGGCGCGGCACGACCACCCGATAACCGAGCGAATTGAGCAGGCGCACCGCCGCCACCGCGATATCCGGATCGAAGGCATTGGTGAAGGTGTCCACCCACAGCATCACCGTCGTCGCGTCCGGCTTCGCCACCTGCTGCTTCGCCGCTTCCCGGCGCCAGATCCGCCGGAAAGATCGCGGCGCGAGCTCCGGCACCTCCCGGCGTGGATCCATCCCGGCGGCCCGCATCCCGAGCCGGCGCAACGGTCCGGCGCCGGCCAGCGCGTTGACCAGCCACGGCACCCGGGTCGCCCCGCCCAGCCAGCGGGGGAGCCGGCCCAGTGTGTAGTGGTCGCGAGGGCGCAGCCGACCGCGGTAGCGGCGGTAGAGCATCTCGGATTTATAGGTCGCCATATCGACGCCCGCCGGGCAATCCGTACCGCAGGCGCGGCAGGACAGGCACAGGTCCAGCGATTCGGCCACCGCGGGCGCGGCCCAGTCCAGCTCTCCCCGGACCACCTCTTGTAACACCCGGGCCCGGCCTCGGGTGGTGTCCTTCTCGTCGGCCGTCGCCAGATAGGAGGGGCACATGAAACCACCCGTGCCACGCGTATCGGCCCGGCATTTGCCCACCCCGACACAGCGGTGCACGGCGGTGGCCAGATCCCCGGCATCACCGGCGAAGGCGAAGCCGCCCGCGCGCGGCAGCGGCGGCAGACCCACCAGTCGCAGATCGGCGTCGAGCGGGCGCGGATGCACCAGCACACCCGGATTGAGAAGGTTCGCCGGATCGAACAACGCCTTGTAACCCGCGAAGACCGCGCGTACCTCGGGTGAGTACATGATCTCCAGTAGTTCCGATCGGGCCCGGCCGTCGCCGTGCTCCCCGCTCAGTGAACCGCCGTGGCCCACCACAAGGTGTGCCGCGTCGGTCAGGAAGGCCCGGAACCGTTCCGGCGCGGCGGCAATGGGCAGATCCAGCCGCACATGGATACAGCCGTCGCCGATATGCCCGTAGAGCAGTCCGTCGACCTTGTGCTCGCGGGTCAGCTCGTCGAAATCGCGCAGGTAGGCCCCGAGCCGGGCGGGCGGAACCGCCGCGTCCTCCCAGCCCGGCCAGGCCGGCTCACCGTCGCGGGTCCGGCCGGCGAGGCCGGCGCCGTCGGCCCGGATCCGCCACAGCGCGGCCGCGGCGCCGGGGTCTTCGATGATCCGGCTGTCCAGCGCACCCGCCGCCCCGCACAGTCGGCGGGCGACGGCGTGGGTAGCGGCCGCGTTCTCCCCCGCCAGCTCCACGAACAACCAGCCGGTGCCACGCGGCAGATCGGGGACCCGCCGACCGTGTGCGCGCACCATCTCGACGAGCCGGGCATCGATACCCTCGACCGCCACCGGCGCGACCGAGACCACCGCGGCGATATCGTCGGCGGCGGTCGCCAGATCCGGATAGCCGAGCACGACCAGCAGGGTCGCCGCCGGGATCGGCACCAATTCCACCTCGGCCTCCAGCAGCACACCGCAGGTGCCCTCGGCCCCGACGAACGAGCCGGCCACCGAGCCGCCGCGTTCCGGCAGCAGATATTCGAGTCCGTAGCCCGACGCCTGCCGCTCGAACCGGCCCAGGTCGGTGCGTAGCACAGCGAGGGATTTCGCGGTGAGCTCCGGTAGCCCGGGGACCTCGTCCAGCGAATCGGCGAGGCGGCGGGACGCGCCGGTACCGTCGATGATCCGCAGCTCCCGGACCCGGTCGGAGGTACGACCCCACGCGATGGCGTGCGGACCGCAGGCATTGTTGCCGATCATGCCGCCGAGAGTGCAGCGGTTCTGGGTGGACGGATCCGGGCCGAAGCGCAGCCCGTGCTCCCGGGCCCGGCGCTGCAGATCCGACAGCACGACACCCGGCTGCACCCGGGCGGTCCGCCGATCCGGATCGATCTCGGCGATACCGGTCATATGCCTGCTGAAATCGAGGACGATGCCGGGACCGACCGCATTGCCCGCGACCGAGGTGCCGCCGCCCCGCGGGGTCACGACCGTACCCTCGCTCCGCGCGACCTCCAGTACGGCCGCCACATCCTCGTCGGTTCGGGGAAAGACCACCGCTTCGGGCAGCACCCGGTAGTTCGAGGCGTCCGACGAGTACTCCACCCGGCGACGGTGGGAGATGTCCACCGCCTCGATACCGATCCGCGCGCGCAGCTGCCGTGCGAGTGTGTCCCGTCGTGCGTCGTGGTCGGTCACATGATCCAGCCTAGGCGGGCGGCCCGGAATTCCTTTCCGACTCGGCGGATCCGAACGGCTCGGCCGTCGATGGGCAACCCCGCACCACCGCCGCGGGCCGGCATCACAGCGCACATTGCGAACACCACGCCCCGGCCCGCGATCGGGCCATTCGGCTCGTGCCGAGCCGCACTGCCCCGATATCCCCCTTCTTGTCACCCGGTAGGAGTAAGACAGTGTCGTGGCCAGATGGCTGTTGCACGTCGACCTCGACCAGTTCCAGGCCGCGGTGGAGTACCGGCGCCATCCCGAACTACGCGGGCAGCCGGTGATCGTGGGCGGAAACGGCGACCCGGACGAGCCCCGCAAAGTGGTGACCTGCGCGTCGTATCCGGCGCGCGGCTACGGGGTGCGGGCGGGTATGGCGTTGCGGTCGGCGGCGCGAAAATGCCCGGAGGCGGTCTTCCTGCCCTTGGACGTCCCCTGCTACGAGGAGGCGTCCGAGGAGGTCATGGCTCGGCTGCGCACGTTCACCGATCAGGTGGAGGTCTGGGGGTGGGACGAGGCGTTCGTGGCGGTCGATACCGAGGAGCCCGAGGAAGCTGCTCGGGCGATCCGGGCTGCGGTGAAAGAACTGGATCTCACCTGCGCGATCGGCATCGGAGACAACAAGCTCACCGCGAAACTGGCTACCGGTTTCGCGAAATCGGTCGGGAAACCCGGTGTCGCCGCGACCGACCATCCGGGAGCGCACGACGGTATGTTCCGGCTCACCGCCGCCAACTGGTCCGAGGTGATGGCCCATCGTCCGACGAACGCGCTCTGGGGGATCGGTAGCCGGATCGCGGCCCGGCTGGCCGAGCTCGATATCCATACCGTCGGGGATCTGATGACCGCCGATCGGTCCCGGCTCGCGGCCGAGTTCGGTCCGACGAACGGTCCCGCGCTGTGGGTGATGAGTCGCGGCGCCGGTGATACCGAGGTGGTGACGAAACCGCCTGCGGCGGTCGGGCGCAGTAGATCGCAGACCTTCCCGCGGGATCTCGGCGATCCGGCCGAGATCGGCGCCCAGGTGGCCCGGCTGGCGGCGGAGGTCGCGGCGGAGATCATCGAGGCCGGCCGGACGGCCACCCGGGTCTCGGTTACCGTGCGCACCAGCACCTTCTATACCCGCAGCAAGCAGTCCAAACTGCCGGAGCCGACCACCGATATCCCCACGATCGTCGATACGGCGCTGCGGGTGCTGGACCGCTTTCCGCTGGATCGTCCGATCCGGTTGCTCGGTGTCCGTCTCGAACTCGCCCCGGTCGCACAGGCACCTGGAACCGATGGATCCCGGCCACCCGGCGCTTGACCTGAACAATGGTTCAGCTTTTAGTGTCGGTGCACCGGAGTTCAATCGTGCTCCGGAGCGGAAGGACATTGTCAGATGAGCATGGAATCGGTGGCCTGGGACCAGATGTACCGGCGCATGCACGCACCCGGAGAGACGCGGTCGTTCAGTCTCACCACGGCACGGCGCATCCTGCGCTTCGCCCGGCCGCATCAGCGGCGGCTGATCGCCTTCCTCGTCCTCAGTGTGGCCGCGGCGGTGCTGGTGGTCGCCACGCCGCTGCTCGCGGGCCGGGTGGTCGACGATATCTTCGCGGGGTCGCCGCCGCGGACAGTGATACTGCTGGCGCTGGCCATCGCCGGGCTGGCCGTCCTCGACTCCGGTTTCGGCCTGGCCATCCGCTGGCTGTCGGCGCGGATCGGTGAGGGCCTGATCCTCGACCTGCGGACCGCGGTCTTCGACCACGTCCAGCGGATGCCGATCGCCTTCTTCACCCGGACCCGGACCGGCGCGCTGGTCAGCCGGTTGAACAACGATGTGATCGGGGCGCAGCGCGCCTTCAGCGACACCCTCTCGGGCGTGGTCGCCAATATCGTCACCGTGGCGCTCACCCTGGTGGTGATGCTCCAATTGTCTTGGCAGATCACCTTGCTCGCACTGCTCCTGCTACCGGTATTCGTGATCCCGGCCCGGCGGATGGGCGACCGGCTGGCCGATATCCAGCGGGAGGCAGCGGGGTTGAACGCGGCGATGAGCACGCAGATGACCGAGCGTTTCTCCGCGCCGGGGGCGACTCTGGTGAAACTCTTCGGCCGCCCGGCCCAGGAATCGGCCGAGTTCGCGCTGCGGGCGCGGCGGGTCCGCGATATCGGCGTGCGCACCGCCATGCTGCAGACCGTTTTCGTCACGGCGCTGACGCTGGTTTCCGCGCTGGCCGTCGCGCTGGTCTACGGTCTCGGCGGCTGGTACGCGCTGCGCGGGCAGCTGGACGCGGGTGCCGTGGTGGCCCTGTCACTCCTGCTCACCAGGCTGTACTCCCCGCTCACCGCGCTGGCCAGTGCCCGGATGGAGATCATGTCCGCGCTGGTCAGTTTCGAGCGGGTCTTCGAGGTCCTCGATCTGAAACCGCTCATCGAGGACGCACCCGGGGCGCGGCCGGTGCCCGCCGGGCCCATCACGGTGGAACTCGACGAGGTGCACTTCGGATACCCCGCCGCCGACAAGGTCTCGCTGGCCTCGCTGGAAGAGGTGGCGACACTGGACACCCGCGGCGGTGAGGAAGTGCTGCACGGGGTGTCACTGCGCGCCGAACCCGGCCGGATGATCGCCCTGGTCGGCTCCTCCGGCGCCGGCAAATCGACCATCGCGCAGCTGGTCTCCCGGCTCTACGATGTGGATTCGGGCGCGGTCCGGCTGGGCGGCACCGATATCCGCGAACTCACCACGGAGTCGATCCAGGAAACCGTCGGCCTGGTCACCCAGGACGGCCATCTCTTCCACGACACCATCCGGGCCAACCTGCTGCTGGCCGCCCCCGACGCCGGCGAGGAACAGCTGTGGGACGCGCTGGAGCGGGCCCGCCTGAGCGATCTGATCGCGACCCTGCCCGACGGGCTGGACACGGTGGTCGGGGAACGCGGCTACCGCCTCTCCGGCGGTGAGCGCCAGCGTCTCACCATCGCCCGGCTGCTGCTCAAACAGCCACGGGTGGTGATCCTGGACGAGGCGACCGCCTCCCTCGACTCGACCTCCGAGGCCGCGGTGCAGGCGGCACTGACCGAAGCGCTGCAAGGCCGTACCGCCCTGGTGATCGCCCACCGGCTCTCCACCGTGCGAGCGGCCGATCAGATTCTGGTGGTCGAATCCGGTCGCATCGTGGAACGGGGAACGCATACCGAACTGCTCGCCGCGGGCGGGCGCTACGCCGAGCTGTACCGGACCCAGTTCGCTCGGGAACCGGCGCCGGTGGCGGCGTAGCGGACCGGACGGTCATCGTCACCCGACGGTGACCGTCCGGCTGTGCCAACCCGTCGCGCCGTCCGGGACCGGGTCGGCGCGCTCCTCGGTCTGCACCCGGCCCGCCCCGTCCATGGCTCGTACCCGCAGGGTGTGTGAGCCGGGTGGCGCGTCCCAGCGCCAGGTCCACTGGCGCCAGGTGTCCAGCGAATACTCCGGCGCCAGGTCGGCCGGCCGCCAGGGACCGTCGTCGACCTGCACCTCCACCGCGGCGATCCCGCGGTGCTGAGCCCAGGCGACCCCGGCCACCACCACCGGACCCGGAGCGATACGGCCGAAAGCAGCCGGAACATCTATGCGGGAGGTAGTTTTGATCGGGCCGAACGCCGACCAGCCGCGCCGGGTCCAGTAGGCCTGGGCGCGATCGAACCGGGTGATCTCCAGCGACCAGCCATTTCGTGGCGCTGACGTATCCGTAGAGGCCGGGCACCACCATCCGGGCCGGGTAACCGTGCTCGACCGGCAGCGGTTCGCCGTTCATACCCACCGCGAGCAGGGCGTCGCGACCGTCGGTGAGGGCCGCGACGGGCGTGCCGGCGGTGAAACCGTCGGCGCTGGTGGACAGCACCATATCCGCGTCCGGCCGGACCCCGGCCTCGGCGAGAAGGCCGGCGAGGGGGTATCCGATCCAGGTCGCGTTGCCGACCAGGTCACCACCGACCTCGTTGGACACACAGGTCAGCGTGATCATCTTCTCCACGGCGGGCCGCCGCAGCAGATCGTCCATGGTGAGCCGGATTTCGCGCTCCACCATGCCGTGAATCCGCAGCTGCCAGTCGTCGCTGGTCAACGCGGGTAGCCGCAGGGCGGTATCGATCCGGTAGAAGGTGTCGTTGGGGGTGCGGAACGCGGTGAGTCCCGGGACGGGCGGGTCGGTCCCCGGCGGGACGGGCGCGGCCGCCACCTGTGGACGCGGGACCACGAACCGGCGCAGATCCGCGGTCACCGCGCGGGCACGTTCGCCGGCCCACCGCCCGGCCGCGGCGGATCCGGCAGCCAGCACAAGGGCCCCGGCGGCCAACCCCAGGAACCGCCGCCGCGAGGCATCGGTCCCGTCCCCGCCCGCGGCCTCCCCCGCGGATTCGCCCTCCGACGCCGGGCCGCGCGGCGCCCGGCTGATGAGGACCCGCAGGGTGAGTATCCCGGCGCCGGCACCGAGCAGGATCGGCACGGCGAACGTGGCGGTCGCGTTCGGCCGCTGCAGTACGGCGATACAGACGGCCACCGACAGCCCGGCCAGCAGCACGCTGCCGTAGGGCCGGCGCCGTTCCAGTAATCCCGCCGTCACGGCGAGTGCCACCATGGCCGCACCCATGCTCAGGAACAGCACGAGCTTGTCGCGAGTACCGAACTGTTCGATCGCGAACTCGCGCAGCGCCTGCGGCGTGTGGTCGACCACGGTCGCCCCGGTGGCCAGGAAGGGCGAAGCGTCCGGGGCGATCAGGGCCGCGACGAGTTCACCGACGCCGAGCACGACCGCGGCGGCCGACAAACCGCTCAGTCCCGCCACGAAGCGGCCGATCGTGCGCCGATCTTGCTGATCCGGCCCCGGAGAACCGGTCGAACTCGTCGTGTCCTGCATCAGCGTCCTCGTTCCTCCACCGGCGCGGGGCGCCCCGGCGGCCGGGAAATCGTCACGTGGCCCTCTGCGGATGGTGTCACTCCTGGCCGTGGCAGGGAAGATGCCGGTGCGCGGCATCGCCGAAACGCACGGGCTCGGCCCAGCGCCACAGCCGCCAGTGGTTCACCGGTGGGTGCTGACCCACCGTCGGGCTCCAGCGTGATCGCGAGCCGGTCCGAACCGGTGAACTCGGTGACGTAGGGATCGCTCGCGTCCGGAAGGCCGGTCAGCGCACCGGCCGACCGCGGTGTCCCACTGATACTCGCTGCCGGGAGGCGGTGCGGGTGTCGCGTCGGCCTCGCGGTAGGTGCGCCCGCTGTAATCGGCGAGCGCGCCCGCCTCGCGCCGGGTGGAGGTCAGTACGAAAGGGCCGCGGCACCCGAACGGGGTTGCCGCGGCCCTGGATCGTGGATCAGGCGCTGGCCGCCAGAGCCGGGCCGTCGAGAGCCGGTTCCCGCACCGGTTCGATGGCGTAGGCCAGGATCTCGGCGACATCGCCCACCGGACGGACGTCGAGTTCGGACAGCACATCGGCGGGAACATCGTCGAGGTCCGGCTCGTTGCGGGCCGGGATGAACACTGTCTTCAGGCCGGCACGCTGCGCGGCGAGCAGTTTCTGCTTCACCCCGCCGATCGGCAGCACCCGGCCGTTCAACGTGACCTCGCCCGTCATACCGACATCGGAGCGCACCGGGCGGCCCAGTGCCAGCGACACCAGCGCGGTGACCATGGTGACACCGGCGGACGGTCCGTCCTTGGGTACGGCGCCGGCGGGCACGTGGACGTGCAGGTTGCCGTCCAGCACCGTCGATTCGATGCCGATCTCGCCCAGGTGCGACCGCACGTAGGTCAGCGCGATCTGCGCCGATTCCTTCATCACGTCGCCCAGTTGGCCGGTCAGTGTCAGGGCCCGGTCACCCTCGGCGGTGTTGGCCTCGATGTAGAGGACATCGCCGCCAAGTCCGGTGACCGCCAGACCGGTCGACACCCCCGGTACCGCGGTGCGTTCCGCCGAATCCGGAGTGAAGCGCGGCCGCCCGAGATAATCCTTCAGATCCGCGATATCGATGGTCAGTGGTGGTGCCGTGGCCTCGGTGTGCCCGGACGCTGTATCCGTCTCGACGCCCACGTCGGCGCCCGGTGCGGCACCGGTCTCGGACAGGCGCGTCGCCGCCTTGCGCAATGCCTTGGCGATCAGCCGCTCCAGCTGCCGGACCCCGGCCTCCCTGGTGTAGTTCGCCGCGACCTCGCGCAGCGCCGCGTCGGTGACCTGTACCTCCGCGCCGGTCAGCGCGTTGCGTTCCAGCTGCCGGGGTAGCAGGAAGTCGCGGGCGATGGCCACCTTGTCGTCCTCGGTGTACCCGTCGACCGTGATCACTTCCATCCGGTCCAGCAGCGGGCCGGGGATGGTGTCCATGACATTGGCCGTGGCCAGGAACAGCACATCGGACAGGTCCAGGTCCATATCCAGGTAGTGGTCGCGGAAGGTGTGGTTCTGCGCGGGGTCGAGTACCTCGAGCAGGGCCGCCGCGGGGTCGCCCCGGAAATCGGAACCGATCTTGTCGACCTCGTCCAGCAGGACGACCGGGTTCATCGAACCGGCCTCCTTGACGGCCCGCACGATCCGCCCGGGCATGGCGCCCACATAGGTGCGCCGGTGACCACGGATCTCCGCCTCGTCCCGCACACCGCCCAGGGCGACCCGGACGAACTTGCGGCCCAGCGCGCGGGCGACCGATTCACCGAGCGAGGTCTTACCGACCCCGGGCGGGCCGGCCAGCACCAGCACCGCGCCGGACCCGCGTCCGCCCACGACCTCCAGGCCGCGTTGCGCACGCCGCGCCCGGACCGCCAGGTACTCGACCATCCGGTCCTTCACCTCGTCCAGGCCGTGGTGGTCGGCGTCGAGCACAGCCCGGGCCGCCGCCACATCGGTGGAATCCTCGGTCTTCACCTGCCACGGCAGTTCCAGGACGGTGTCCAGCCAGGTGCGGATCCACCCGGATTCCGGGCTCTGATCGCTGGAGCGCTCCAACCGGCCGACCTCGCGCAGCGCCGCCTCCCGCACATTGCCGGGCAGATCGGCCTGTTCCACGCGGCTGCGGTAGTCGTCGGCGCCGTCCGGTTCGTCTTCGCCGAGTTCCTTGCGGATTGCGTTGAGCTGCTGGCGCAACAGGAATTCGCGCTGGCTCTTCTCCATGTTCTCGCGGACCTCGTCGCCGATCTTCTCGGTGACCTCGGCCTCGGCGATATGCGCCCGGGTCCATTCGATCAGCCGGTTCAGCCGCTGCGCGACATCCGGGGTCTCGAGCAGTTCGCGTTTCTGCTCATCGCTGAGATACGCGGCATAGCCGGCGGTATCGGCGATGGCGGACGGATCGGTGAGCTGGTTGAAGGCGTCGATCATCTGCCACGCCTCGCGCTTCTGCAGCACCGAGACGACCAGCTTCTTGTACTCGGCCGCCAGTTCCCGGGTGCGTCCGTCGGCGGCGGGGGTTTCGACCGGTTCGGCCTCCACCCACAGTGCGGCGCCGGGGCCGGTGACCCCGTGACCGATCTTCACGCGCCGTTCCGCCTTCAGCACCGCGGCGGGCGTACCCCCGCGCATCCGGCCGATCTGTTCGATGGTGGCGATCACACCGTAGACGGCGTAACCCTCGGACAGGCGCGGCGCCAGCAGCACGGTCCCGGTCTGTGCGGCCTGCGCGGCGTCGATGGCCGCCTGCGCGGATTCGTCCAGTTCGATCGGTACGACCATCCCGGGCAGCACGATGGGATCGGTCAGGAACAGCACCGGAAGATTCAGTGGTGTAGTCACGAACACAACCTCCAATAGTTGAGCTACACCCACTCAACTTGGTCGGGTTCGTCTTTGTTCCACCCCGCGCCCTTGTTCGCCCACGGCGAAGAAGACGAAGAAGTGTTGTTGGTTGCTCGGCCAGGCTGTGGTCGACGTGGTCTCGCAGCCGGTGTGCCCGGATGCCGAGACGGAGCGGCGACTGACCACGGAGAACGGCCAGGACAGTGTGGTGGCGTTGCCGTTTCTGCCGGCGGCCGAGTATTTCGAGTTCGTCGGTGCGGCACCGGCGCCGGTCGCCGTTACTGCCGGAAAAGAGTGGGAACCTCCATTCTGTGGGGTCGAGACCGGCGCCGCGCCTGGGGCAGGCACCGCGACCGGAATACAACTACGGAGCTGGTCGATGGCGCCGCGTGAGGACCGAAAGGTCAAGGAGGCGGCCGCTGCGAAAGCGACCGGAGAGGAGACATGATGGAGCACTCGGACTTGCCCATCGAGCAGGGAGGGGGAAGCGCCGCAGCGCGTCACCGGTGGGTCACCGTGGATAGTGTGCGGGTGTTCTACCGCGAAGCCGGCCCAGCCCACGCGCCGGTCCTGCTGCTGCCGCACGGCTATCCCGCGTCATCGTTCGCATTCCGCAATCTGATGCCGGCGCTGGCCGACAGGTGGCGCACTATCGCCCCCGACCTGCCCGGGTTCGGCTACAGCGGCACTCCCGACGCATCGGAGTTCTCCTACACCTTCGACGGCTACGCCGACTTCCTCCGCCGGTTCACCGAGGTCCTCCACCTGCCCCGTTATGCAATCTATCTGCACGATTACGGATCACAGTTCGGCTTCCGCCTCGCGATCGCAGCACCGCAGAAGGTCACCGCATTGATCATCTCCAACGGCGACATCTACGAAGACCAGCACGGACCCAAGTACGCGCCCCTCAAGAAATTCTGGGACAACCCGACCGACGAAGGCCGAGACGAGCTTGCCGCGCACGTCAGCCCGGACGGGTTTCGTGACGAGTACGTCGGCGAGATCGACGACGACCTCGCCGACCTGCTCACCCCGGACCTGTGGACCCTGGCCTGGGCGCAACTCGGCACGCCGCAGCGTCGCGAGAACCTCACCAGCCTCCTGGCAGACCAGCGTCACACCGTGCCCGGGTTTCCTCGCCAGCAGGCCTACCTACGCGAACACCGGCCACCGACCCTGATCGTGTGGGGACCTCAAGACGGATACATGCCCGCCGGCGCCGCCCACGCCTATCACCGCGACCACCCCGACGCCGAACTGCATCTGCTCCGCGGCGGCCACTGGCTTCTAGAAACCAACCTCGACGACGTCGTACCGCTCATCCGCGACTTCCTCCACCGCACCCTGCAGGACTACGACATCGATTTCCGCGGCTGACGAGCTCAGCTCACCGGCACGACAGGCCCTGTTCACTACGAAGAAGAAGTGGCCGAGCGTGTCTGCAAGGGCCGGCAGCCGGGCGGGAGGCGATCATTCACCGGCTATCGACACGCAGGCTGTATTCCAAGGTAGTTCACGACGGTTGGTGCAGGATCGGCCAGATCGTCCACCCGCAGATAGCGCAATGCTGCCGCTCGACGGATATGTTCTGTCGCGTCGGTCAGCGCCGGGTCGGGCTGGCCGTCGACGACGCGTATCCCGCTGCCGGGAATGTGTTCGATGTTGAACACGTGGGAGTCGCCGAGGTCGACGCGCCGGCCCGGGGGCCAGTCCGCAATGACGATCCCGCGTGAACCGGGCTGCCGGAACGCCTCGTACAGCTCGCTGCGCCGGTTCACCGCCGTGAACCGGCGCGCCCAGGCGATTTCGGTAATACTGTGCGGGAACCCGGCCTCGAACGGAAACGGCACCTGCCCTGCCTCGACGTCGCGTCCTCGCCGACGCAGCTCGTAGGCGGTCGCCACGGCCACGCAGTTGTTGCTCCGTCGCGGATCGGCCGGGTCGAAATGCGGATTCACCCTGACCAGGCACTCGTCGATCTCTCGGTTGATTCGCTCGGACCGCGACAGCCGCGGCTCGAACCATGTGAAGCGGCCTGCCTCCGGATGGGACGAGTCACCCCCCCTCGATCCCCTGGGTTGCGTGTAGGCGGCCCACTGCGTTGCCGAACAGTGGTCCACGTCACCGAGTTCGTCCACCGCCCTCCACAACCGCCCACCCCGCCCGCCCCATCACTTGCGCGATAACCGGCGCCTCACGGTCGGCGAGTGCACAAGCGACCTCGGCGGCAGCGCGTCGGATAGTCGAGATCAGCTCGTTGTTCACCTGCACAGTTGCCGGACCCGTCCATATCGAAACCATTTGGTCTTTTTTCGGAAAAAACGTCCCGGGTGTTAACAGCGATGCCATTGTGCCCAGCACTCCGGCCGGGTCCACTGAAGCGCGATCCTCCCCTCCCGCCGTAATACTCAGTGCCCGGCGAATTTCTCCGCCAGCCACCACGCGCCGCCGTCGCTGGTGATCTTCGCGTCGATCACCAGCGGCCGGGCCCGGCCGACTCGTCGGTACCGCTCGACCCGACCCGAGGGCCGCGGTGGGCCGGTGAGCCCTGATTGACACCCGGGACGGGCCGATGACAATGTGATGATCTCGAATACCCGATCCGGCCCTAGGGGAGCGCGCGATGATCACACTCTCGTCCGGAGTGTTGATCAACTGGGAAGAACTCACCGGTCAGAGCAAGTTCGTCGTCGATCTGATCAGTTTCCCGATATTCAGTGCGGCGGCCGGTTGGCTCACCAACTGGACCGGTGTGCTGATGTTGTTCTGGCCGCTGCTGTTCCGCGGTGTCCGGATTCCCGGGCTCGACGTGCTGTATCCCTATCTGCCGCGCCGGGTCCAGGTACTGCCGACCTTTTCCGAGGACGGGTCCCGGCTGGGTTTCCAGGGTTTCATTCCGGCACGCGCCGAGAAGATGGCCAGTATCTGTGTGGACAAAGCCTTGCTGCGGATCGGTAGTCCCCGGGATTTCATCCACGAACTCGATCTCGACGGTATCGCCGATTATGTCGCGGCCCTGGCCCGGAAACAGGTCAAGAGCATTGTCGACGAGGTGATGAACCGGGAGAATCCGGATCTGTGGAATGCCGTGCCCCGGGCGATGCGGCAACTGATCTATCAGCGGGTGGAACGGGAACTGCCCGAACTCACCGGCCGAGCGTTCGATTCCCTCGGCGACAATGTCGATCAGCTCATCGACGTGAAGGGTTTCGTGATCCGGTATCTGCAGGAGAATCCGCAGATCCTCAAGGACCTCACCACCACCATCGCGGCGCCGGAACTGAAGTTCATGGTCCGGATCGGCCTGCTCGGCGCCCCGTTCGGGCTGCTACTGGCGCTCTACCTGCACATCCACTCCGATATCCCGGTCTGGGGCTGGGTTCCGTCCTGGGCGATCGTGCTGGCGGCCTCGGCGCTCATCGGTGTCGTGGTGAACATCATCGCCGTACGGGTGGTGTTCACCCCCGGCGATCCACAACCCCGCTACAAATACCTCTGGAAACAGGCACTGCTGGCGAAACGGCAGCCGCAGGCGGCCACCGATCTGGCCCATATCCTCGCCTACCAGGTGCTCACCCTGCCCAACCTGTCCAACGAGTTGCTCAACGGCCCCAACGGCGACAAGACCCGGCTGCTGCTCGAACAGCTCATCTCCGACGAGATCCACCGCCAGCTCGGCCGCACCACCTCGGTGGTGCGGGCCGCGTTCGGGCGGCGGCAGTTCGACAATTTGAAGGTCGGGGCGGCGGGCGCGGCGGTGGGGCTGGCGCCCTCGCTGGTGGAGGACGCCGATTTCATCCGGGAGCAGGCCGAGAACATCGATGAGTTCGCGGCCCGGAAACTGCAGCTGCTGACACCCGGTGAGTTCATGGAGATGTTCTATGCCTCGGTCGAACAGGACGCCTGGCTGCTGTATCTGCACGGGGCGGCGCTCGGGCTGCTGGTCGGCGCCACCCATCTGCTGATCTTCGGCTGGTAGTCACCCGTATCGGCACGGGGCCCGGTCCGCTCGCGTCGCCCGAAACGTTCCCGGTGGCACAGGACAGCAGTCCTCGTCCGGGCCGGATATCAGCAACCGGATGTCGATGGCCGAGACGTGCGGCGCCGCCCGGGAAACACTGCTCGGCCCACGGAACACCTTGGCCACTGGGGGGTGCCCCGTCGTCCGGGTAGCCGAGCCCTGATCCGGACCGTCGTGTACAGGTCGCGAACTTCGGGAGCCGGAGTTCCGCCAAATACAAGCAGGCATGCTTGTATTTTTCCCGCACCGCTGGAATGCTGATTCCCGCGCCGGGATGCGCGGTACGGAGATGAGGGAACCGATGGCCGATCTGGACGCGTTACTCCGCGACCTCGCCGCGGAAGGCGCCGAGCTCGAGACGCTGGTCGCCGATCTGCCACTGCCGGACTGGAGCCGGCCCACCCCCGCGGCGGGTTGGACTGTCGCTCACCAGATCGGGCATCTCGCCTGGACCGACGAGGTCGCCACGCTGGCCGCCACCGACGCCCGGACCGGTGGCAGCGCCTTCGCCGACCTGTTGACCGCGGCGGCGCTCCGGGTGGCGACCTTCGTCGACGAGGCCGCCGCCGAAGCCGCCGCCACCCCACCACCGGAGCTCCTCGAACGCTGGCGGCGCGGCCGGGCCGAACTCGCCCCGGCATTGCGCGCGGTCCCCGCCGACGCGAAGGTGCCGTGGTTCGGGCCACCCATGCGCCCGGGGTCCATGGTCACCGCCCGGCTCATGGAGACCTGGGCACACGGTCAGGATGTCGCGGACGCGCTCGGGGTCGAACGCGAACCGGCCGACCGGCTGCGCTCGGTGGCCCATATCGGTGTGCGCACCAGGGATTTCGCCTACACCGTCCGGGAGCTGCCGGTACCCGCCACCGAGTTCCGGGTCGAGCTGCGCGCACCCTCGGGTGAGCTGTGGTCGTGGGGGCCGGTGGAGGCTCCCGAACGGGTCACCGGCCCGGCGCTCGATTTCTGCCTCCTGGTGACCCAGCGCCGCCATCCGGACGATCTGGCGCTGCGGACGACGGGCGCGGAAGCGGCCCGATGGCTGACCATCGCCCAGGCATTCGCCGGCCCACCGGGCAGCGGGCGGGAACCGGCAGGGAAGGGCTGACAGCGCCGGCGAGCGTCACACCGTTCCCGGAACAGCCGGACATCGTTGGCCGGATAGCTCATCACGGCAGTCGGGTACAGCGCTCGCCGACGGGTGATAAGTACCCCCGGGGGCGTGTCCCGAAACCCGGCAGCGGTCACGGATCGGCACCTTCGCTCCCGCACGAACGACGCCGATGTGACGCTCGTCTCGACTGTTCAGGCCACTTGTTTTCCGGCCGCCCCGCCCTCACCTGCTCTGATACGCTCTGCGAACGTTTCGGCGCTGCGTCACAGCCGGTACCCAACGGCTATCGAACCCTCATCGGCCTTAAATAAACCGGAAAGCTATAGTACTTTTATCGGGCAGCCGTGGAGGGAGGGCCCGTGGGCTTCATCAAATACGCGAGCGACGTAACGGCGCCGATCACCGTTGCCTTCGCCTATGCCGACGATCCCCTGTCCATCCCGAACTGGATGGTGGGAGCCGCCGAGATCACCCGGTGTGGCGATCCGGAACGCGGTATCGGAGCGAAGTACGAGATCGGTTACCGGCTCGGCCCCTGGCGTCCCGTCCTGCACTGCGAGGTCGCCGAGCACCGTCCGGACGCGGTGCTGGGCTACGCCCTCACCGGCCCCTTCACCGCCCGGCTGACACTGCGATTCGACCCGCTCGGCCGCGGCCGGTCGGTGCTGACCTCCGAACTCGACTTTCCCGGTTCCAAGGGATTCGCCGCGGCGCTGCGCGAGCGGCCGCGCGCCGCACTGCTGCGCCGCGCGCTGCGACGCAGCGAATCACGATTGCGCAGGGCAATAGAGGAATTCCACGGTACCGATCTTGTCGGCCGACTTGCGTAGGGTACTTCCATGATCATCGTGAGTACCGACGGATCGTGTCTGCGCAACCCCGGCGGAGCGATCGGCTGGGCGTGGGTGGACCATGCGGGTGGCGCGGAAAGCGGCGGCGAGGCATCGGGTACCAATCAGATCGCCGAGTTACGTGCCGTCCTGGAGGCGATCCGGGCCCACCCCGGATCGGATCCGCTACTCATCGAGAGCGATTCGCTGTACGCGATCAAATGCGCATCCGAGTGGCTGCCGAACTGGCGCAACAACGGCTGGCGCACCTCGAGCGGGTCCGCGGTCAAGAACGTCGAGCTCATCCGGGAGATAGACCATGCCATCGCGGGCCGCCCCGGCCCGGTGCGATTCCGCTGGGTGCGTGGACATGTCGGTAACTATTTCAACGAACAGGCCGATGCACTGGCTGGAGCCGCGGCGCGAAAGGCGGCGGCCACATCGACCGTAGCGACCCGGACCGTGACCCGGGTCGCCCCCGAAACCTCCGCGGCAACGAGGAAGGCTGCGGAACCGGCGGTTGTACCGACCGCCGACTACGCGACAACAGCGCAGGCGCTCCACCTGTTCTGAATCCCGTCCGGGATCGGCGCGCCCGCGCTGTTGTCGTCGTAGTACCGATAGATCCGGATACCAACCGAATAGCCTCCGGCGGTGGTGGCTCGACCCACCGCCGGGGGCGCCCGGAGCTTGTCAAATGGGCGCCTACCAGGCAATATGCCGAAATTGGCACACTCTGGATCACGGCAAATCACCCAGAATCCGAGTAAGTTGCGCCGAGATGTGCCCACGTGAGTTACGTCCACGGTGGACATAGCCGCCTGCTCGCCTCCCGGAGGGGGGCTTTGAACGCAACGGCTCCCGACCTGATCGATTCCCAGGGCGTGATCACAGATACAGCACTCCGTGCCACTGAGAGCCCTTCATGATCGTCTCGCCGAGATGGGGGTCGTGGCCGGTGAGCGCCGCCAGCTCCGCGGGCGACGGAATACTCTCACTGTCCACCCGGAGCCGATGACGGTACTGCTCCAGCAGTCTCCCGTCGTCGGGCGAAACAGTCCCACTGTCGATCACGGCGTCGATACGGGCTCGGATACTCTGCAGCGAATCGGCGAGAAGATCGCGGCGGGTGTTCCACTGGTAGCCTTCTTTCGCCCAGACCACTCCGCCGTCCAGTTCGGTCTTCACCTCGACACGAACCACTCCGGACCGCCGATAGTACTCGTGCAGAGACGAAGACAGCGCGCGGGCGAATCCCTTTCTCTGATAGCTCTCCTTCAGTTTCATATATTCGTTGGTCACCACCAGATCCCCCGTACCGTCCCGGCGAAAGCTCCGCGAGAAGGAGCCCACATGAGTACCGTCGTGGTCGGTGATATCCGCATCCAGGTAGAGCTTCTCCTCGCCGAAGTCATTGGTATCGCGCCCGAAATACACTCGGCGGAGGACATAAGGTCCGACCGGGCGCTCGAGCCCCTTGACGGCCTCGGTCAGCGCACGGCTGTCCATCCTGCCCGAAAATGCCCCGTCGACCAGCGTACCGAGCGGAGGCAGATCCGAGAGATCGGCGATCCGTCGCGTTGATCCCGAGAGTGCTGCACCGCCCACTTCCGTAGCTCCACCGGACCGGCCGGACACTACTTTCCGGACACCTCGGTAGTCACTGTCGATATAACTGCGTGCCGCACCGGCAACCACGCCAGAGTAATCGCGCAATTCATGCTCGTAACCGTCGGACCACTGGCGTATCCGGAATCCGAGCAGACGCCCGTACCGCTGGAGCAACTCCTTGCTCAACTCCGCGCGACCCACCTCGTTCGAAGGCATCTCGACCCGTACCGTCTCAGGCCCAGAAGGACAGCGAACGCCGGAAGTTCGTCACTGAATGCCCTCCGCAATGGCCGCCATCAACTTATCCGGGGGCAGATTCATGAGTTCGGTGGACAGCCACATCGTGTGTAAACCATTTTCGTCCACACGGTCGAAATCCATGTAGGTATCACCGTTGATCGTTCCGGGATCGGTGAATCTGATTCGCCATCCGTTGTCGAGCAACTGGCGGATGGTGTATTCCGCGGTCGGATCACCCGGAACATAATCACCGTTCGGGTCCATAGCTCTGTCGAAACCACCGGGCAGGCCGGTATCCAGCGGGCCCTCGAGCGGGGTCTTCGGTCCACTCGGAGCAGCCCGGTCCTGCTCCTCGTCGCGCCGATCGGCCGGCGCGCCGTTATCGCTGTCCCGCTGGTCACCGCTACCGGATCCGCCGCCATCGGATCCGTCTCCATCGCCGCCGGTCTGCGAAGCCACTGCACCCACGATGAAGAAGCTCGCCGCGATACCCGCGCCGAAACCCAATCCTGTCTTGGGGTTCGTCGCCTCGGTGACCGCATCACCACGCGATTGAGCGGTCACGGCGCCCCGGACGGCAGCCGTACTCCAGCGGTCGGCGCCGCCCAATCGCGTGACGACGCCGCCGGGTCCGACAAGATGGCCGCTGGTGGCGGACAGCCGGCCGGCCAGACCGCTGCGCATACCGGCCACCGCCGCCGAGAGGCGGTTCACCCCGTCTCGCAACACCCCAGACGTCCTCTCCGACGATGGTCCGAGGTCACCGGCGGGGCCGCCGAAGGCCGATTTCGGTACCAGGCGCATAGAATTCGATCCCAACCGAGGTCTCGCGGGAACCTCTTACGCCGCTATGAATCGGGAGATTCCGGACAACCACAGATTACCCGTCGTAATGCGAAACAACAGCGCAGCCGCCCTGTTTCGGTGCAAAGTGCACAACGCCGTCGAGCAAATATGTCACTCCGGCATATTCACGGCTCGGCTATCGACCCTGGATTCGAGTCGCCGAATACTTCGTGTTCATGCGCTCGTCATATTTCGCACTTTTGTCCTCGTGACGCAAGGCGGCGAGTTGCCCTGCCCGGCAGATATTCGCGCAGCCGATCACAGGACTCCTACGCGAGAGCGGTATCGGCGGATTCGCTGCGCCGGAAAACCCGAGCTACCCCGACCGACATCACGGCGACTCGTAAACCCGCAGCAGCCGGGCCGCCGCCGACGCATCGCCGGGCGCACTGTTCCGACGACGGCAGTGCGGCTGCCGTCGTCCACTGATCACTTCTCACGGCCGTCCCAGGGCGCACCGAACCAGCCGTCGAAGGAACGCAGGAGGGCCAGCAGAGCCGCCGCCAGCCGCCGGTCCAACTCGGGTTCGCACAGCTGTAGCCGGTCTCCGAACGGTCTGAAGTCCAGGCGCAGCCGACCACCCACGCGCCACCTGATACGCCGAGGGGCACGCGGTAGGCCGCTGTTCTCGAACAGGGCGCCGAGGAAGAAGAATGGTAAGAGCGGGGAGAGCAGCCAGCAGACGAGCCACCAGAAGATCCGGCCCTGGTAGCCCACCGCGATGGGTGAACCGGGCTGTTCCACTGTCCAACGGGTCCGTATACCTCGCCCTTTGAACGCTTTCTCGCGTACGAGCGTGCCGATGATCTCACCGTGCGCGCCGAGCACCTGATAGGTCGCCACTCCATTGTGGGCCGAGTGCGTCACCAGGGTGGCTACTCGGCTGCCACGGTGTTCGTCGGCCCACAGAACGAACGAGCGAGCACCGGTTTTGCGCGCCGCGAGGTAGGCGGGGACGCCACCGGGCGGCAGTTCGCGCTCCATGTACGCGACAGCCTGGAGTGTTCCCGACCCATCGGTGCACTCCACCACGTTCCTGACCGGCGGCGGGGCACCCACTTTCTCCAGGTCGGCGAGCTTCACTGGAGGAATCCGCATGGTCAGATGGGCTGTCACCCTGACTACTCCTTTTTGTTGTTCCCTGGAACCGTGGAAAGACCAGCCCTCGGCGCCGACGTCGTATCGGTGGTCACGCACCACCTCTGGCGGTGACCGAGATGGCGTCGGCGCCCAGCCCCGGTGCCGCCCTCCGGGCGAGTTCGCGGATATCCTCCAGGTCCGCAGTGCCCGCCACGACAATGCGTACCGAAGTGGTGTGCATTGTCGCGCCGACGACCGGATACTCGGCCCGCACCGCCTCATAGGCGGCGATGGCCTCGGTCGGAAGGCGACCGTCGGCGTCGGATCGCACGGTGATGGCGGGGTTCGCCCCGGCACGTGTTACGACCTCGACCGATGTGAGGTCCGACGGGAGTCGGTGCGGGCCGGTGTTGCCGACCATATCGTCGAACACCGCCATAGCGGCGGTGGAGTCGACTGTGGTCACCTTGGACCGCCAGTGGTGGACGCTCTTGGAGGTCCAACTCTCGATATCGCCGTCCACCACACGGTCGTCGGTTGTCAGCGAACGCCACAGGTCCAGGATCTCCCGGGTACGCCGCTCGTCGGGATCGACGGTGACAGTGACGCCGTCCGCCGTGATCCGGCCGGTGATCGACCCGTTGCGCGCGAGGTACTCCCGCAGATCGCCCGCTCGCGCAGTTACGCGCTCGGCCGACGTGCCGTCGTCGAAGACGAGTACCCCGATCGCTTTCCCGCCGAAAGGCAGAATGTTGTATCCGTTGACGCGGACTTCCGCGATATCCGAGGTGCCGGCCCAGTCTTTTTCGAACTTCGTCGCGAGCGCGGTGCCCTTGTCGATCGCGCAGCCGGACAGTAGCGGCAGGGCCAGTACGAATGCGAGGATTCGAATCGGCCGCGGCGAGGCGTTGCTTCTCACTGCTGTCTCCCGGATAGCAGGTGAGCGGCCCGGAGCGGATCAGCCCCGGGCCCGGCCTGCAGTAGTCGTGGCAGGCGTAGCTTACGGCGCCCTCGCCGACGGGAATGCCCGCGCGCACCTACTGTTCATGGCGACAGCCGTCGAGTCCGGCCGGAAGTCCGGCGCAGCCCGGGAGTGGTTCGACCCACCGCTGGAAGCGCCCGGGATCGACCCGGGCGCCATGGCTCAGTTACCCGGCCGCGGGGCCGACTGTCCGCCTTCGGGTGCGGCCGGTGCGGGACCGGCGGGCGCGGGCTGTCCGCCCTGGCCACCGATACCCGCGAGCATGGCCAGCTCCCACTGGTTCACGATCCAACGGTCCCCGTCCTTTTCCAGGGTCGCGGTCACCGCGATGTCCTGGCGCTTCGGCTCGGGGGTCACCGAATTCGTCTTCATGAGGCCGATATTCACGAGCACCTTCGCGGACTTCTCGTCACCGGACTGAAAACCGCAGGTCGCCTCGTCCACCCAGGATTTCACCTTGGATTCGGTGAGCAGTTGGCGCAGTACATCCCAGTTCTGCTCCAGCGAGGACACCACATTGTCGGTGGCGCCGTCCTTCATGGCCTGCATGAAACCGTCCAGGTCGCCCTGGTAGTCGTAGGTGTTGGTCGCGCGGGCGAAATCGCATGCGGCGCGGGTGGACTGGTCCTGGGCGGCGAGCTCTCCGCGGTTCTGCTGGAACGCCCGGAAGTACACGACGCCGGCGGCGACCAGCGCCACCAGCACCACGCCCGCCACGAAGGCAGCCACCACCGGCAGCAGGCCGGACTTGTCGCCGGTGTCCGGTGCCGCGGTCTCGTTCTTGGCCATAGCTTCGAGTCCTTACGTCTGTTCGTCTCGCGGCTGCAACTACTGCTGCATCATCGGCGTATCGAAGTCGGCGACCAGCCAGGTGCCGTCGACCTTCTGCATGGAGACGTTCGCGGCCACCTTGACCTGCCCCGGTCCCCGCTCCTGCGGAACGTTCGCGGTGGTGAACTGCTGGTCGATGACCAGCACCACCCGCGCCTCGTCACCGGACCCGGATTCGTAACCGCACTGCACGCCGTTGGCGGTGGAACTGACCTTGGACTCGGCGAACCGGGTCTTCAGGTCCGGTCCGATCTGCGACACCAGTTTTTTCCACTCCCCGGTGGCGGACCGGTCCAGGCGCTGTATGTAGTCGTCGGCCTCGTCGCCGGTGTAGGTCGCGAAATTGTTCCCGAAATCGCAGGCGGCCTTGGTGGCCGCGGCGCGCCGGTCCAGTTCGTCCTGTTTGTTCCCGGCGAGGAAGAAGAAGACCCCGACCGCGACGAGGGCCGCCACCAGCAGCACCGCGGCACCAATCAATGCGGGTAGCGGGAACGGCGAGCGGCGGCCGGTGGATGTCGCGGCATCGGCGGCTCCGGACTTCGCACCGGCATCCGCTTCCGGCTCGGTGGCAGCGGCGAACTTCTTCTCGGTGTCGACCTTCTCGGGAGCGGCATCCGACTTGCTCGAGGCGACCGTGGAGCCGGACTCCGCCTCGCCCGCGGCCGGCGCGCCGGTTCCGGCCTTGTCCACCACCACATTGTCGTCGTCGACCGCCCCGGCTTTGCTGATCACGACCGTCTCGTCGCCGCCTCCGCCCGCGGTACCGGTGCCGGCCGTAGCGGCATCGGCGGTGGACACCGACTCGGTGGTTTCCGCGGTCGAATCCGGGGCCGCCGTTTTCCCGGCTCGCACGGTGGCCTCCGCAGCACCGGTTTCCGCCGCGGTATCAGCTCTGCTCTCGGTCGCGCCGCCGCTCGGCGCAGCGTCGGATTCGTCATTACCGGAAGGGGCGTGCTCAGCCGCGGCGTCCGCTGGCACACCGGTGCCTTCCGGCTCCAAGGGGTCGGAGACGGGTTTTTCTGAGGACATCTGTACTGTTCACACCTTCCCGGCGCGGCTCTGGGAAACGCGCCGTAATCTACCGGTCGAAAACGACCGCCGGGTGTGGCGGGCATCTCTGCGAGAGTATGCACCGTCGCACCCGGCGCGCGGCGACCGGTCCTCCTACCGCACGGGCGGCAGCGTACGTTCGTTCGGATCCACCCCCGGCGGAATGGTGGCGCCGTTGTTCGGGATGTTCGGTCGCGGCGCGTTCACCGCGCCACGGATCTGCTCCCCCGGTCCGGGGCTGTCGCAGTAGTTCCACATCGGGATGGTGCCGTCCTGCACCACCTGGGTCTTCATCGGGGTGGACTGGTACTGGCAGTACGGCCGGAACCAGATATCGAGGATGGTGTGGAACTCGTTGTCGTGGGCCGGGACGCCGAGTGCGGCGCCGCCGAGCTCGAGCGCCGGGAACAGCGCCGCCAATGCGGGGGTGCGCAGCTGCGCGGCCCGGGTGAGCGCGAGGAAATTGTTGGCCAGCGCGGTGATCGGGTCACTGGTGCTGTCCAGGGTGGCGGTCACGCTCGCGAACTGTCCCGGCGCCTGATCGAGCACCTTGATCAGTTCGGCGTTGGCCTTGTTGAACTGATCGAACAGGACCCGCGAATTGGCGGTCAACGTCCCCAGATCGGGCTGGGCCTGGGAGGTGGTACCCGCGATGGTGCGCAGATTGGCGATGAGATGCGTGGTCTGCGGCAGCAGCGAATCCATCCCCGCGGTGACCAGGCTGACCCCTTCGATCAGCGAACGCAACTGATCGGGCCCGCCGCTGAGCGCGATATCGAGTTCGTTCAGGATCACCGCGAAATGTTCCGGGTTCACCTGGGCGATGAGATCGCTGGAATTCTCCAGCACCGCCGAGATCGGGACCGGGGTGCTCACGCGCTCGGGATCGAAGGTGACCTCCGAACCGTCGGTCAGGTACGGGCCCTGGTCACCGGCCGGCCGGAAATCGATGTACTGCTCACCGGCGCCCGACAGTGCCTGAACCGCCACCTTCGTATCCACCGGGATGTCGTAGCGGGAATCGATCTCGGCCTTCGCCTGGATACCGGCGCCGTCGTCGACGAGCCGGAGGTCGCTCACCTCACCGACCCGGTAACCGCGCAAAGTGACATCGTTGCCGGGCTGCAGGCCACCGGAGCGGTCGAGGCTCACGGTCACGGTGTAGGTGCTGCGCAGCGGATTGACCCGCATGACGTTCACCAGTAGATAGGTGCCGCCGATCAGCAGGGCAAGGACCAGCCCGACATTCGACAGCAGAATCTTGTGCTTGGACATCACTGGCCTCCCACGCGGTACTGCACGACCTGGAGGATCTGCAGCAGGCTGCCCGCGAAGTCCTGCAGATCGCGCACATCGTAGAAGTGGCTGGTGCCGGGCGCGGTCAGCATGGCGATATCGAGATTGGTGACATTGACCTGGGCGGCCAGGCTGCTACCGCGGAAGGTGGCGTTCACCGGGCCCTTCAGATCGTGCAGGGCGTCCATCAGCGCGCCGAAGTTGTCGCCGGTGGCCGCGAGCGCCGCCATCAAGTTGTTCAGATTGTCCAGCGTCCCGGCCAGATCACCACCGGTGGTGTTCGCGTAATCGCCGAGGGCCGCGCTGGTGGTGGCGATTTTGCCCAGCAGATCTCCGAGCGCCCGGTTGTTCTCCGCGATGGCGCCGATCATGTCCGGGAGCGTGTCGGCCACCTGACCGAGTTCGGTCCGCCGGCCGTCGAGAGTGTCGGCCAGCACGTTGAATTCACCGAGCACACTGTCGATCTGCGCGGAGTTGGCATTGATACTCGAGACCACGCCGGTGATCTCGTTGACCAGATGCACCAGCTGATCGCTGCGACCGCCGACGATCGAGTCCAGCTCGGTTCCCAGCCGGGTCAGATGGGCGATACCACCACCGTTGAACATCAGCGATACCGACAGCAGCAGTTCCTCCACTGTCGCGCCGGCCGAGGTCTTCTCGATGGGCAGCGTATCGCCGTCGGTGAGCAACCGGCTGCCCTGCTCGGTGGGCGGTTTGGAGACCGCGATGAACACGTCACCGAGCGGGGTGGCCTGGCGCAGTTCGGCGGTGGTGCCCTCCGGGAGGTCGATATCCTTGCGGATCTCCATATCGACGACGGCCTGGAAGTTCTTGGTCGCGATATGGGTGACCACACCGACATCGGAGCCGCCGATCTTCACCTTGGCCTGGTCGGGCAGGTTCAGCGCGTTCTCGAACACCGCCTTCAGCGTGAAGGTGTCACCGCCGATACCGGGTTTCGGCAGCGGGATGTCCTCCACGGTCAGACCGCATCCGGAGGCCAGCACCACCGTCCCGGCCGCGGTGAGGGCGGCCATGGCGCGGCGGGCCCGGCGAATCGTTCGCATCATTTCGTCAGTCCCAGCAGTGCGGCGGTGAGTCCGAAGTCGGGTCCGAAATCTTCGGGCCGGCCGGTGCGGCAGCCGTCGGACTTCATCTGTATCCGTTCGCAGAACAGGCTGATGAGCTCGCCATTCGCGAGGTTGGTACCGATCAGCGCGTGCAGCCGGACGTAGCCCTGTTCGTAGTTCATCGACCGGTGGATGTTCTGCAGCAGCATCGGCGCGACATCGACCACCTCGGTGACACCGTGCGCGTTCACCCGCAGCTGCTCGATCACACTGTTCATCCGATTCAGCGTGTCCACCAGCTGATCCTGATGCTGCGCGAAGACCGAACTGGTGTTGTTCAGGAAGTCGTAGAGCTGCTGCAGGGTGGCCTGCAGGCCCGGCGCCTGCTCGGCCAGCATGGTGGTCATCTGGGTGGCCTGGTTGCTGAAATCGCGGACGGCCTGGTCGTTCTCGGCCAGCATCGTGGTCAGCTCGTTGAGCTTGATGATGATGTTCGAGATGTGGTCCTTGTTGTCGACACCGACCTTCAGCGCGCTCGACAGCGCGTTGAGGGTGTCCCGCATTTTCGCGCCCTGACCGTTGAGCATCGGGTACAGCACCCGGCCCGAGAGCGGGCCGATACCTTCCTGACCCTCCTGGGGTTTGAGCGCATCGGCGAACTTGTCGATGGTCTTGAGCATCGTATCCAGTTCCACCGGGACATCGGTGCGTTCCAGCGGCAGGTGATCGCCGTTCTCGAGGGTGTCCCCTTCGACATAGCGGGGGGTCATCTCGATATGCCGGTCGGTGACGATAGAGGGCGAGACCACCACCGCCATCGCGTCCTTCGGGATCTGCACATCACCGTCGATGGTCATATGGACCTCGACCAGATCGCCGTGCGGCACGATCTTGTCGACCTTGCCGACCTCGAGCCCGAGCACGGTGATCGGGTTGCCCTCGAACATGCCGGCGATGTTCTCGAAATCGGCGGTGATTTTGATGTCCCCGCCGGTCACGCTGTTCACCACCGAGCAGCTGCCGAGCGCGACCGCCGATACTCCGATGACCAGCGCCTGGGCGGTCCGCTTCACGATCCCGATCTTGTTCTTGGTCATCCCTGGCACCCCTCGGCGACTTCGGCGAAGCACAACCAGTTGTCCGGGAACAGCCACGGAATACCGACCTCGGCGTAGTTGCCGTTACCCCACGCGTTGGCCAGGTAGCGCACCGACGGCGGCATGATCGACAGCAGCCGATCCAGGTTGTCCTTGTTCTTCTGCAGGCCCGTTGCCATGGTGTTCAGCTGGTCGAGCGTGGTGCTGAACTGGTTGTTGTTCTGGGCACCGATCGCCTGCAACTGCGCGGTCAGCGTGGCCACATTGTCGAGCAGGGTGCGCAGCAACTGCTGCCGTTCCACCACCCGCGAGGCGATGGCCTCGCCCTGGGTGATGATCAGCAGCGCGCTGTTCCGGTTGTCGGCCAGAATGGTGGTCACCCGGTCGAGATCCTTGAGCAGCTGGGAGACGTCGTCCTTACGCTGGTCGATCACCTTGGCCAGCGCACCGATGCTGTCCAGCGACTGGACGACCAGTTCCGGCGACCCTTCCAACTGCTCGTTGAACAGGTTCAGCGATTCGGCCAGTTTGCCGGGATCGAGTTCCTGGAACTCCGGGGTGCCCTTGGAGACCACATCGGCGAGGTCGTAGGGGACCGCGGTATTGGTCTTCGGGATCCGGTCGTCGGGCAGGCCGGAGCCGTCACCGGGATCCAGATCCACATAGCGGGCGCCGAGCAGGGTCGCCATCTTGATGGCGGCCCGGGCATCGGGTCCGAGCTTCACGTCATTGCTGACCTGCAGGGTCAGCAGTACGTGGTCGCCCTCGAGTTCGGCGGCCGCGACCCGGCCCACCGGCACCCCGGCGACATCGACCTTGTCGCCGACGGTGATACCGGCGGACTGTACGAACTCGGCCTCGATGGACTGTTCACCGATCCCGAGGTTGCGGAATCCGGTCGAGGCCAGGACCAGCACACCGACGACTACGACACCGATGATGCCGAGGCCGAAATACCGATTGTTGTTGAACCAGGTTTTGAGTTTCGTCATCATGGCCGGCACACCGCCGATTGCGAATTGCCGCCGATCTGGGAGAACAGCCCGCGCGGGAAGAGCACACCGTAGAGCGATACATCCAGTCGGCAGATGTAGGCGTTGGCGTACGCGCCCTCGGAGGTGAAGCGCCCGGCATCGGCGAGGATGGACGGAAGGTCGATCGCGGCCTGATCCAGCTTGGCGCCGTTGGCCAGGAACAGGGTCAAAGCGTCACGTGTCGAAATTTGGACGGCCTCCAGCTTCGGCTGGATATTGCCCACCATGCCGACGAGAGCCGTGGTCGCGCCCGCGATCTGCTCGGTCGAGCCGAGCAGCTGCTGCCCCTGCTCGTACAAACCGCCGATCAGCGCCCGCGTCTGGGTTATCAGCGTCTCCAATTCGTCCCCTCGTTTGGCCAGACCGGCCATCACACCGCTGAGGTTGGTGATCACATCGCTGAGGATGGCGTCGCGCCGCTGGAAATCGCCTGCCATGGTGGCGGCCTGGGTGATGAACGAGCTCAGCGACACCCGATCGCCCTGCAACGCGAGGATGAAGGTTTCCGAGAGCCGGTTCACCTGCGCGGGCTCGAGCACCTCGAACAGCGGCTGGAAACCGTTGAGCAGCGCCGAGATATCGAAGGACGGCTCGGTGCGGTCCAACGGGATGGTGCCGTCCTCGGGCAGCTGGGCCGCATCGCCACCGGACCCCGGCGCCAGCGCGACATAACGCTGGCCGATCAGGTTCTGATAGCGCACCAGCGCCTTGGTGTTGCCGAAGAGCGTCTGATCGTCCTGGACGATAAAGCTGACCTTGGCATTGTGGTCGTCGGTGACCTCGATCTTCTGGACCTTGCCGACCCGCACGCCCGCCATCCGGACGTCGTCGCCCTCCCGCAAGCCCAGTACATCGGTGAAAACCGCGGAATACGATTTCGTACCACCGTCGACCGTCCGGGCCAGCGTATTCCACACCAGTACGGTGACCAGCACGGATACCACCGCGAACAGGCTGAACCCGATCAGCGGTTTGCGAACCTTCCTCACGAGGCGGCCTCCTCGGTCACGCGCAGGGTTCCGCCTTCCAGAATCGAACTCAGCATCAAGTACTCCATCGAGGACGGCTTGCGACCCAGCAGCGTCTGCACCGCGGCGTCGCCCTCGTAGGTGATCGGTGCGGCCGCGGGCACCACGCCGGTACCCGGGGCGGTGCCGTTGTCCGCGGCCGGTGCGGGCGCCCCCGGCTGAGCCGGCGGATTCTGCGGCTGCGCACCGGGCTGCGCGGCAGGAGCCGGGGCCGGTACGCCGGGCAGCCCTGGAAGCTGCGGCAACCCCTGCGGGAAAAGCCCTTCCAGCGGCGTACCGGCGAACGGGTTGTTGCCCGGCGCCTGAGTCGTCGGTGCGGGCGCGCCGGCCTGGGTGGTGACACCCGGGATCTCCGGCAGACCGGGCAGCGGCGGCAGCACCGGCAGCCCGTCGGCGGCGGGGAGCCGGCGCGGTTTCACCTGCTCGGGGAGGTAGCCCGGATCCGCGACCGCGGGGGCGGTGGCGCAGCTCGGGCCGGCCAGATCGCCGTAGCGCGGGCAGTCCGCCATGGTATTGGGGTTGAACGGGGTGAGGGTGACGCCCGCGTTCCAGACCATTTGCCGCTGTGGTCCCCAGGTGAACACCGTGTTCAGCTTGCGCGACGAGTTGTTCAGATTACTGATTGCGTTGGTGATGGACGACGGGTTCGCGGCCAACGCACCGAAGGTCTGGTTCATCCCGACGGTGAGCTCTTTACCGACATTCGGGTTCCGGGCGAACAGATCGTTGATCTGATCGGCCATGCTGCTGGCGCCGGTGATCACGTTCACCAGCTCCTCGCGCCGGTCGGCGATCGTGCTCGCGGTCTGGACGGATGAGGCCAGGACGTCCATGAGCTCCGGCGCCGATTCGTTGAGTGCGTGCACCGAACCCGAAAGATCGCCGAGGAAGACACCGAGATCGGGAATCGACTCGTCCACCGAGGTCACCCAGCGGTCGACCCGTTCGATGGTCGACCCGGGCATCCGGCCGCTGCCGTCCAGCGCGTAGGAAAGGGTGCCCAGCACCCGGCCGAACTGCATCGGATCGATGGCGTCGAGGATGTTCTGCACCGTGGTCAGGGTGGTCTGCAGCGCGATGGTGCCCTGGCTGCGGTCTTCCTCGATGGTCGAGCCCTCGTCGAGGTGGTCCTGGCTGGGCCCGTTGTAGACCAGCTCCACCGAGGTGACGGCGAACAGGTTGCTGGGCACCACGCGGGCGGTGACCGTGGCCGGGATTCCGTCGGCGAATTCGGGCTTCAGTTCGATGTTGACCTGCTGCAGTTCGCCCTGGGCGGCGACCGACACGTTCTTGACCGCGCCGACCAGCACACCGCGGAACTTGACGTCGGCTTGTTCGGGCAGCCCGTCACCGGTGGTGGTGAGATTGGCCGTCACCTTTACTTTTTCCACGAAATAGCCCTGATACCGGGCCATCAGGAAGCCGAGCACGATGGCGAAGACGACCAGGCCGCAGACGCCCGCGATCAGCAACTGCTTCATCGTGGGCCCGCGCCCACTCGGATCGATGATCATTGCCTACCCCGAGATCCGGATGCCGGGGTTGACACCCCAGATGGCCAAGGTCATGAAGAGGTCCACGAAGACGGTGGCGATGATGCACATCTTGATCGCACGACCGGCCGCGACACCGACGCCCTCGGGGCCACCGGAGGCGAAGAAGCCGTAGTAGCACTGGATGAACGTGGTGATGGCGACGAAGATGATCGCTTTGAGCAGCGAGTACAGCACATCCGTCGGAATCAGGAACTGGTAGAAGTAGTGCTGGTAGGTACCGCTGGCGGTACCACCGATGAGCTGCACGGTCAGTGCACAGGAGATGTAGGCCATCGCCAGGCCCAGGCAGTACAGCGGCAGGATGGTGATCATCGCCGCGATCATCCGGGTGCTCACCAGGTAGGGCAGCGGGCGGATGGCCACCGACTCCAGCGCGTCGATCTCTTCGGAGATACGCATGGCGCCGAGCTGAGCGGTGAATCGGCAGCCCGCCTGTGCCGCGAAGGCCAGCGAGGCCAGCAGCGGGCCGAGCTCGCGGGTGGTCGCGAAGGCGGAGATGGCGCCGGTGATCGGACTCAGGCCGAGCAGGTCGAGCGAAGTGTGGCCCTGGATGGCCACCGTCATTCCGCCGAACGCGCTCAGGATGAGCACGACGCCGATGGTCCCGCCACCGACGATGAGATTGCCGTTGCCCCAGGTGACATCCGAGAGCAGCCGCCAGACTTCTTTGGGGTACTGCTTGAACGCCAGCGGCATCGAGCCGATCGAGCGGAGGAAGAAGAACACTTGGTGCCCGAGCCGGGCCAGCAGATCGACCGGTGCGCCGGCCGCTTTACGCAGTTGCTGCAGCGGTTTGAGCAGCGGGGGCACATAGGTTGCGGACACCGGCTCACACCACCTGCGGGGGGAACAAAGTGTTGTACACCTGGGTGAAGATCACATTCACTCCGAACAACATCACCGCGGACATGACAACGGCGGTATTCACCGAGTTGGCGACACCGCCCGGACCACCGCGGGTGTTCAATCCGGTATCGCAGGCGATGATTGCCGCGAGCAGGCCGAACAACAGCGATTTCACCAGCGCGACAAGCAGGTCGAGCGTTATCGCAAACGAGGCGAAGGTCGCGATATAGGAACCCGGGGTACCGCCCTGGGCGAAAATATTGAAAATGTATCCGGTCAGAAATCCGACGAAGACCACGAACCCGCAGAGCAGCACGCTGACCAGCATTGCGGCACCGAGCCGGGGTGCCACGAGCCGGCGCAGTGGGTCGACACCCATGACTTTCATGGCGTCGATTTCTTCCCGGATGGTTCGGGAGCCGAGATCGGCACAGATCGCGGACCCGACCGCGCCCGCGATCATCAGCACGGTGACCAGTGGCGCGCCCTGCTGAATGATGCCCAGGCCATTGGCCGCGCCGATGAACGAGGTGGCGCCGACCTGCTGCGCGACCGCGCCGACCTGGATGGATACGATGACACCGATCGGAATCGCGACGAGCAGCGTGGGCGCCGCGGCGACGCTCGCCATGAAGGCGCACTGGCGGATGAACTCGTCGAGAGGGAACCGGCCACGGAAGATACTGACCACGAGTTCGGAGACCGCTTCGACACCCATGGTCATCTGCCGGCCGAGCGTTTCCAGGGAACGTCGGGGGTGGTCGCGCCAGTAGTCCCGCGTCCACTCGACCGCCCCGCTCAACCGAGAACCTGTTGGTGGACTCTTGGTCGACTGCACTGACTAACCCCTCTCGACGTCGGTTACATACCCCGACGGCTGGTTTGCTTGAGGCACCTTACTACGTAGTAGTGCGGAACACACCATAGGCGCGAGACCTCGATCACAGATGTTCATCACTTTGTGGCGTGACCACTGAGTTATCACACGTTCCTTGGTGTGTATCCCAACGAGAGTTCCGCGGCACCGGAAGAACATACCTCTGACCGGCCCCGAATGTAACGAAGACTGCAAGAACCGATGCGAATCATGGTTCACTTAAATAACGGAGAGTATTCCGGGAAATTAACCCTTTCGCGGCAGTCCGGAGATTCGACTGTTACTCGACCCGCGCGCCCAAATCCGGGACAATTAATAGCGTTCGGCTATTCTTCCCAAGGTTATCGTGGCCGGAGTTCGTGCGGTGCGCGCCGCACGCGAAGCACCCCGGCCGAATGCACGACCGAATAGCCGAACCCCTCTGTTACGCAACGGAACTCGCGGGTAACGGTTACTCGGGGCGCGCGTCGGGGCCTTTGCTGCCACGATGAGGTGCCACACATTGATATCGTGCGGCTTCAAGGTCTGGAGGGATATGTTCAGGAAACTCGCCCAGGCGGCCAGTGCCGTCTTCGCCGTCGCACTGAGTACGGCGCTTCTCGGCACCGGGGCGGCAGCCGCCGACCCCGCCCGGCCCGTACTCGGTGGTGGCTCGGGGCTCATCATCTCCTCTGAGTCCGGCCAAATGTCCGAATATGCGATCCAGTGCACGCTCACCACGATCGGTCACGACGGCGCCGGCAGACTCGTCGGCCTCACCGCGGGACACTGCGGAACGCCCGGGCACGAAGTGTATGCGGAACAGGACCCGGGCGCCGGCGTGCTCGGCCGGTTCGTCTACTCCAACCAGGACCTGGACTACGCGGTACTCGAGTTCGATCCGGGCCGGGTGACCCCGGTCAACCGGATCGGCAACCTGAGCATCACCGGGGTCGGCGCACCGGCCCAATTCCCCAATATCGTCTGCAAGGAGGGCCGCACCACCGGCAACACCTGCGGTCTCGCCTACGGAGACATCTTCGCCAGCAGTATGGAGACCTGGTCGCAGATGTGTGTGATGGAAGGCGACTCCGGCGCCCCGGTGGTCGTCGGTTCCACGCTGGTCGGCATGGTGAACGCCTACCTGGCGATCGCCTGCTTCGGCCCCGAGGTCGGCACCAATATGACGACCATCATGGGTGATATCGACAGTCGCCACGGCATCGGAGCCGGGTACCGGCCCATCTAACGGCTACCGGAGAGACAGGACGAGGCGGGCACCCCTGGTGCCCGCCTCGTTCATTTCCGCCCTCGGGCGCCGCTACCGGGGCGGTTCGGAAACCTCAGAGTTCGTCGACGCACACCACGAAGCGCCGCTCCGGGTAGACGTAGCCGGAACTGCCCGCGCCACACGCGTCGACCTCGGTGGCGCCCTGCTCGATCGCGACGACCTTCACCCCGTCCGCGGCCGAGGTCTCGGTGCAATCGATACGCTCCGGGCCGGTGGTCCCGCCACCCACGTCCATACAGCCGCCGACCACCCAGTCGATATCGAGGCACAACGCCCCCATCTCGATACCGTTGCGGCTCTCGGCGTAGTAGTTGTCGGCATCGCCGATGCACTGGCTGCTCTGCTCGGCCTTGCCGATCACCTTGTAGTTCGACTCGTTGCTACCGCAGGACGCCGCTTCGATACTGGCGTCGGTGGTGGTTCCGCCGAGGGTCACGCAGTCACCGACCTCGGCGTCGAAGCTGACATCTCCGGCCTCCGGGGTGGTGGTCGGCGCGCTGGAGGTGGTGGTCCGCGAGGCTTCGCCGGAGCCGGGGGTACCGGTCACGTCCACCGCGTCCACCGTGCCGGTCTCCAGCACCGGCTGCGCCCGGCCCTCGATGGTGGAACTACAGCCCGCGACCGCCAAGCCGACCGCGACCGCGGCCCCGGCGATCGCCACCGACAATCGAGATGATGCCCAACCAGACACGCACAGTCCTCCCGCTGTGATGCCGAACTCTGCCCCCATCGAATCCGCGCCTCACTACAGCTCCGCCAGCAAATATCACGCCATGAATACACCATGGCGGCCCGAGCGTCGACTCCGATGACGCCGCCCGCGGGGAGCCGCGGCCGTACCGCCGACGACCGTGCCGCGGAGACAGCGGGGTGACGTGACATATCTCATCGGCAGGTTTGGTAACGCAGATCACCATCCCCGGGCTCAGACACACCGTCCGAGCAGGAATCCCCGGCCCACCGGGCATTCAACGGGTCCGGGGGCGCCCCGCCGGGGGAGCATGCTACGACGCACCTGCGATGCATAACAGCTATATAACGGAAAACGGGAGTGGTCACGACTTCGTAAAGGCAGTACGAAGGAACTCGGAGCGGAGGCGCATCGGCTGGATCCCAGCGAGCTTCCGCGATGCGCACCAGCCCGTCGGGACCGCTCCACAACTCTACGACCGGTGGCGCGCGGACGATCCAGACGCCCACGGGCCGGACGGCCGTGGAGGGGCTCCACAGAACTCCGCGAACACTCGCCGGGGTGCTCCGAAGGAGATATCGGCGGCCCACAGGCCCCGTGCGCTCCAGAGTCGAATGGACGGACGAACACTCTTATGCATGTCTTCGACAACACCGGGTCGCTGCCGACCGGTCGCCGCGCCCAGCGGCGGCTTCGGCAAGGTGTCCTGTTGACGGCCGCAGTCGCCGCAGCCACCACGGTGGCCACGGCGCCGGTCTACGCGCTGCCGAGCCTGCCCTCCGGGTCGGCGGCAGGCGTCGTCGAACCCGCACCGCCCGCGGCCAACTTCGCGCCGCCGGCGATCAACCCCTCCGAAGGCGAAGAGGTCGGCATCGCGCAGCCGATCATCATCAACTTCAAGGATCCGATCGACGATCGCGCCGCCGCCGAGCGCGCCATCAAGATCACCTCTTCGACCGAGGTACCCGGCCATTTCTACTGGTGGAGCGATAGGCAGGTGCGCTGGCGGCCGAACGAGTTCTGGCCCGCGCAGAGCGACGTCGTGGTCGAGGCCGGCGGCAGCCGCAGCGCCTTCCACGTCGGTGACGCGGTGATCGCCACCGCCGACGACAACACCAAGATGATCACCGTGACCCGTAACGGCGAGGTCGTACGCACCATGCCGACCTCGATGGGCAAGGTCGACCACGAAACGCCCAACGGCACCTATATCGTCGGCGAGCAGAAGCGTGAAATGGTCATGGACTCCTCGACCTACGGAGTTCCGATCGACGCCCCCGAGGGCTACAAGCTCGATGTCGAATACGCGACCCGCATCTCCAACAGCGGAATCTTCGTACACGCCGCACCGTGGTCGGTCGGCTCGCAGGGCTACGCGAACACCAGCCACGGCTGCCTCAACGTGAGCACCGAGGACGCCAAATGGTTCTACGAAAACGTCAAAAAGGGTGACGCGGTGGTCGTGCAGAACACCCAGGGCGGCACCCTCAACGCCGGCGACGGCCTGGGCGACTGGAACTGAGCTGTGTTTTTTGGCGCCGCCTGCGGCGGCGCGGGGTTGAGGCCCCCTTGGTCTCGCCGTTTCGGCCTCGAGACTCGAGCTTCGCTCATGCGACGTGCGGTCGGCCTTCCACGGAAGGCCGACCGTTGAGCACCTCCGGCCAAGGGCGAGACGGGCCTCAACCCTTCGAGGTGTCTCGTAAAACTCGACACATGTGGTTACGTCAGCCTTGACGGGCCAGGTCGGCATCTGGATCCGCACGCACCATAAGGATCACTGTCGGCTCGGCTTCCGTCCCCCGGTCGGCCGCACCATATCGACCTTGCAGCGTGCTGCCTGCCCCTTCGCCGACGGCATCACCGCCATTCGCCGGGTTGGTCACCTCTCATACCCCGAGCAGAACCTCTCATCCGCCTGCCTTCCCGAACGGGCCCACAATCTCGGTGCCGAGTCTTACGAGGCCCTGAAAGGGTCGAGGCCCGTCCCGCCGTTCAGGCCTCGAAGTGCATGCATCGTTACCGGGTGATGGTCACCAGATCTTGACCCGCTCCTCGGGCGCCAGGTAGAGGGCGTCGTCCGGGGTCAGGTCGAACGCCTCGTGGAAGGCGTCGATATTGCGGACCACCGCGTTGCAGCGGAACTCCGCGGGCGAATGGGGGTCCACCGCGAGCCGGCGAACCGCTTCCTCGGGTCGCGCTTTGGTCCGCCAGACCTGCGCCCAGCCGAAGAACACTCGCTGCAGCCCGGTCAGGCCGTCGATAACCGGTGCTTCCTGCCCATTCAGCGAGATCCGATACGCCTGCAGCGCGATCGAGAGGCCGCCCAGGTCGCCGATGTTCTCACCGATCGTGAACTCACCGTTCACGGTGTGCTCGTCGGACAGATCGGCGGGGGAGAGCACATCGTACTGGTCGATCAGCGCCCGCGTGCGCTTACCGAACTCGGCACGATCGGTATCGGTCCACCAGTCGACCATATTGCCGTCGCCGTCGTACTTGGCGCCCTGATCGTCGAAGCCGTGCCCGATCTCGTGCCCGATCACCGCCCCGATCCCGCCGTAGTTGGCGGCGTCGTCGGCGTTCATATCGAAGAACGGCGGCTGCAGGATGGCGGCCGGGAAGACGATCTCGTTCATTCCCGGGTTGTAGTAGGCGTTCACGGTCTGCGGGGTCATGAACCATTCGTCCCGGTCCACCGGGCCGCCGAGCTTGTTCAGGTCCCGGTCGTGGTCGACGGCGTAGCCGCGGCGGTAGTTGCCGACCAGGTCGGCCGGCGCCACGGTGAACGCGGAATAGTCGCGCCAGCGCTCGGGGTAGCCGATCTTGGGCGTGAACTTGTCCAGTTTCGCCAGCGCCGCCTGCCGCGTCGCCGGGCTCATCCACTCCAGCTCGGCGATATTGCGGCGATAGGCTTCGCGCAGGTTCTCCACCAGCCGCACCATCGCCGCCTTGGCCGCGGGCGGGAAGTGCTCGGCCACATACAGTTTGCCCACGGCTTCACCGAGCAGGTCCTGTACCAGCGACACCCCGCGCTTCCACCGCTCGCGGTTCTCCTGGGCGCCGGTCAGCGTGCGGCCGTAGAAATCGAAACTCTCCTCGACCACCGCCTCGGTGAGATAGGGCGCGCGGGACCGCAGCACCCGCCACTGCGCCCACAGCTGCCACTCCTCGACCGATTCCGATGCCCACAGCTGCGCGAAGGTCCGGAGAAAGTCGGGTTGCCGGACCACCAGCTCGGCCAGCAGGTCCGGTCCGCCGCCCGTGACGCCTTCGGTGAGACCGTCGGCCCAGGCGGTCCAGTCGAATTCCGGATGCGCGGCCGCCAGGTCGGTGAAAGTGGTGAGGTTATAGCTCAATTCGGCGTCGCGACGACGCACCACGTCCCAGTGTCCGGCCGCGAGTTTGCGTTCGAGTTCGAAGACGCGGCTGCCCACCGGGCCGGCGGGCAGCAGCTCCGCGATCCGCGGATCGGCCGCCACCAGTGCGAACATCCGGTCGATATGTGCGATATAGCGCTCCCGCACCTCGGCGTACTCGTCGGAGCGGTAGTAGGACTCGTCGGGCAGCCCGATCCCGGACTGCGTCGCATAGACGAGGTAGCGCTGGGAGTTCTTGTCGTCGGTATCGACGTAGACGGCGACCGCACCGGAGACGCCGACCCGCTGCAGCCGGCCCAGCAGCCCGGCGAACTCACCCCGGTCTGTGGTTCGCGCCGGCGCGGCCAGTTCTTCGACGATGGGGGTCAGGCCCACGGACTCGACCGCGTCGGTGTCCATGAAGGAGGCGTAGAGGTCGGCGATCTTGCGGGCATCGCTGCCGGGCTCACCCGTGGCATTGCGGATGATCTCCTGGACATCGAGCTCCGCCCGGTCGAACAGGGTGCGGAACGCGCCGTCGACCGCCCGGTCGGCCGGGATCTCGTACCCGGCCAGCCAGGCGCCGTTGACATGCGTGAACAGGTCGTCCTGTACCCGGACGGCCGGGTCGAGATGGGTCAGATCGATACCGGAGGGGCTGGTCACGTCAAAAGTCACAGCATCCAGTATGCCGGTGCGGGCCCGTCCGAGCGGGATACCGGACCGGCCCGCCCGTTCAGTTGGTGGGCTCCGGTGGAGCGATCGTCACCCCGTACTGGTCCTCGATACGCTGGTTGAACTCGTCTTCGCACCGCGACACCGCGCTCTGGTCACCGCCCGCGTTGCTGACGCAGTCGACGAAGTCGCGGCCACCCGAATCCGACCAGATGCCCCAGCCGACGATGCCGACGACGATCACTCCGGCGAGGGCGAGCCCGCCCAGGATCAGGCCGATCACCGCCATGATCCCGCCGCCGCCGGTGCCGCGATTCGCCTTCACCAGGGCGATCACACCGAGGATCACCGCGATGAGCCCGAAGAGGATACCGCCGACGATCGTCCAGAAGCTCAGTACGCCGAGGATGCCGAGGACCAGCGCGGCGATCGCCATCCCCTTGCGTTTCGGCGATTCCTGCCAGTACTCGGGTTGCCCGCCGGTGCCGGGGTAGGGCCCTGGCTCGGGATAACCCGGGGGCGGTGGATAGGACATACGTTCCTCCTCAGCTGAGCTGGTCGAGACCCTGCCGGTAACGCTCGAGCGATCTCGGTCCGCATATCATTGTCGAGGGTCGATCACCCACGGGTCGACCCCTATCCGGACTTTTCGGACGTTACCCGGCGCCGAGCCGGGCATGCATCTCCCAGATCAGCACTTCCGCCGGTTCCCGCGCGGTCAGCCGCTGGCCGCCGGAAAAGGTCAGGCGCACCGCGTCACCCGTGTCCAGCAGGCCCACGCCCTCCATCTCGACCGACCCACGGGCGACGAACACGTGGACGTAGGGCGCCTCGGGCAGTTCTACCGACGCCTGCGCGTCCGGCGCCGACTTCACCACGTGCAGCGCCGAATGCGAGCTGTTGATGGCGATGGCGGTGCGGTCGCGATACCGCGGCAGCCCGGACGCGACGGTCACCAGACCCCCCGCGGCCAGTTGGTCGTCGATTTCGAGTTGCTGGTATCCCGGCTCGATCCCGGGTACGTCGGGCAACACCCACATCTGCACGAAATGCACCGGTTCGTCGTGTTCGGGCCGATTGCCGTCGATCCGCCACGAATCATTCTTCTCCGAATGCCGGATGCCGGTACCGGCACTCATCCGCTGCGCGAGCCCCGGGTAGATGACGCCACTGTGACCGAGCGAATCCTGATGAACCAGGGACCCCTCGAGCACCCACGTCACAATCTCCATATCGCGGTGCGGATGGGTATCGAACCCCTGGCCCGGCAGAACGATATCGTCATTGTTCACCAGCAGCAGACCGTGATGGGTGTTCTCGGGGTCGTAGTGTGCGCCGAAGGAGAACGAATGCTTGGAATCGAGCCACGATATCCGGGTCTTCAGACGATCACCCGCACGATGTACATCGATATGCGGCGTCGGCAGCGTGGACATCGCACGACTCCTTTCCGGCTCGGGCACAATTACCTTTCCCGCGTGTAGTACCTCGGCGATACCACGACCTCGTCGATTGTCCGCTCTGGGCATTTTACGCGAGCGACCTCGGGGTGAACGGCCGGTGAGCAAGCGGGTCGGTAATAGCGGTGTGGCAGATGTTTCACGAAAATGGATCTATACGGAACCGGGAGGTGAAGGATGCGCCCCGAAGCACTCGCGCGAACCGAGCAGCGGCTGCGCGCCGCCGCGCGGCGCGACGGCGTCACCGACCTGGTCGTCGGTGTCGCGGTGTTCCAGGACGGAAAACTGCTGGTGGTGCGCCGGGTACCGGGTGACTATCTCGGTGGGATGTACGAGCTACCCGGTGGCGGGGTTGAATCCGGCGAATCGCTCACCGAGGGCGCGGCACGGGAACTGCTCGAGGAAACCGGCCTGGTGGCCCGCCGGATCACCGATTTCCTCGGCTGGTTCGACTACGCCACCCGCACCAAGGCCAAGGTGCGGAAATTCAGTTTTCTGGCCGAAGCCGAAGCCGGTGAGATAACGCTGGACCCGGACGAGCACGACGATTACGCCTGGATAGACGCCGGCGCGCTGGGCACCCTGCCGATGGCGCCCGATATGCGTGAGGCCGTCGATCTGCTGATCGCCGAACGCGTGTCCGGACCGGCCGGAATACCTCCCGGCCTGCGGGGCAGGTAGCGTCGCGGCGGTGTCCAGCTCTGCGCCCGAACCCACCACCACGGACCGGATACCGGAAGGCGGCGGGCGGCGGCACGACCTGTCGGCCTTACGCGCCGCGATCAGCGAGAGCCCCGGCGCGGTCCGGTTGACCCTGGTGCGCTTCACGAGCCAGTTCGGTGACGGCATGTTCCAGGCCGCGCTGTCCGGGGCGATCCTGTTCAATCCCGAACGGGAAACCGACCCGCTCGCCGTCGCGGCCGGTTTCGCGGTACTGCTGCTGCCCTATTCGCTGATCGGACCGTACGCGGGGGCACTGCTGGACCGCTGGGATCGGCGACTGGTCCTGCTGATCGCCAATCTGATGCGCGGCCTGCTGATCGCCGTGGTGGCACTGGGCCTGCTCACCGGGGCCGGCGCGAGTTTCCTCTTGCTGCTGGCGCTGGCGGTAGTCGGGATCAGCCGGTTCACCGCGGCCGGTGTATCGGCGGCGCTGCCGCGGGTGCTGGCGCTGCACCGGCTGGTACCCGCCAACTCCGTGCTCGCGACAGTGGGCTCGGCGTGCGCGGCCGGCGGCGCGGCGGCCGCGGTGGCGGTGATCGGCGCGATCGGCGCCGGCGATACCGGTTCGGCCGTCGCCGTGGCGCTGAGTGTGACCGGTTCGGTGGCCGGAGTGACGCTCACGGCCGGGTTCCGCCCCCGCACCCTCGGCCCGGAATCGGAACCCGGCGACACCGCGGGCGCGGTGCGGGCGGTGCTCGCCGGACTGCTGGTCGGCGCACGCGCGGTCCGGCATTCGGTCGATGTGTCCACCGCGATGATCGGTATCGGAACCCACCGGATCGTCTTCGGCACCAACACGCTCGTCATGGTGCTGGTGCTGCGGGAATCGCCGTCCCAGGGCGCGGCGGTGGACAGTGGATTGATCGGCTTCGGTGTCGCGATCACCGCCACGGCCGCCGGAATGCTGCTGGCGGCGCTGCTCACCCCGCTGCTCATTCCCCGCCTGGGCCGGTCCCGGACCATCCTGCTGGCGCTATCCGGTGCGATCGCGGTACAGCTGGCGCTGGTCCTGCCCACCGCCCTCACCCACGCGGCCGACAGCGTGCACCGCGCCCACCAGCTCCTGCTGGCCGGGGCGTTCCTGCTCGGACTGGCCGGGCAGACCATCAAACTCACCGGCGACGCCGCCATGCAGATGGATATCCCCGACGACCGGCGCGGCCAGGTCTTCGCCCTCCAGGACACGGTGTTCAATATCGCCTTCGTCCTGGCGGTCGCGATGACGGCGCTGGTCGTCCCGGCCGACGGCCGATCCCCGGGCGTGGTCCTGGCGGGGGCGGCCTGCTATGGGCTCGGCATCGTCGCACTGTTGCTCAACAACCGCAGGCGGATTCGGCGACCCGGCAACGCCGGATGAGGGGAGGACAATGGAGACACAGCCGGAAGGAGGGCGTGCCATGGGTCTGGACCTCAACAGCGACCTCGGTGAGGGGTTCGGGGCATGGAGCATGGGGGAGGACGCCGCCATGCTCGACATCGTGACCAGCGCCAATATCGCCTGCGGTTTCCATGCCGGCGATCCGTCCATCATGCGGCGCACCTGCGCGACGGCGGTGGAGAAGGGGGTGCGGATCGGGGCGCATATCGGATACCGGGACCTGGCGGGGTTCGGGCGGCGGGCAATGGCGGTAGCGCCCGCGGACCTCCGGGACGAGACGCTCTACCAGATCGGCGCGCTGGACGGCTTCGCCCGGGCGGCGGGCGACCGGGTGCGGTATGTGAAACCTCACGGCGCGCTGTACCACGCCGCCGCGGCGGACACGGCGCTCGCCGACGCCGTACTCGCGGGCCTGCGGGACTACGATCCCGCCCTCGTCCTGCTCGGACCCGCCGGTACCCATCTCGAGAAATCGGCGCTGGCCGCCGGGACCCAGTTCGTGAGCGAGGGTTTCGCCGACCGGGCCTACACCGCCGCGGGCGGCCTCGCACCGCGCGGTACCCCGGGCGCCGTACTCGGTACCGAACCGGCAGTCGCTCAGGCGGTCTCGCTGGCGGAGAACGGTACCGCCCGGGTGCTGGGCGATGGCGGCACCGTGGCGGTCTCGCCCGACAGTATCTGCGTACACGGCGACACCCCGGCCGCGGTTCGGATGGCCCGGCGGATCCGTGCCGCACTCGAGGACGCCGGGATAGCGGTAGCGTCGTTCACCTGAACGACGGAACGGGGGTGAGGTGGCGTGTCGCGAGCTCCACGAATCCGGGAGGAGACGGCGGTACGGTGTGCCGGCGACCGGGCTTTCCTGCTCACTCCGGACGATCCGGAGCGGGTCGGCCGGCTGGCCACGGAATTGGCCGGGCATCCGGTCGCCGGGGTGGTGGATATCCTGCCCGCCGCGGAAACCGTGCTGGTGACCCTCGATTCGGTGCGCTCCGCACCCCGGGTACGGCGTGAGCTGGAACGCATCGTCGCCGCGGTGAGCGCGACGCAACCCGATGTTTCCCGTGGAACATGCACGCCCGCAACCGAACCTGTGCGGATTCCCGTACGGTACGACGGTCCCGATCTCGATACCGTGGCCGTGCTGCTGGATCTGCGACCGGACCAGGTGATCGCCGCGCACACCGCCGCGACCTGGCAGTGCGCCTTCGTCGGCTTCGCGCCGGGCTTCGGCTATCTCACCGCCGCCGACTGGCAGTACAGCGTCCCGCGCCGCGATACGGCGCGCATCCGCATACCGGCGGGGTCGGTCGGCCTGGCCGGAGGCTGGTCGGCGGTCTATCCGCGGGTGACGCCGGGTGGCTGGCAGTTGATCGGCACCACCGCACTGACCCTGTGGGATACCGATCGGGACCCGCCCGCCCTCGTCCGTGCCGGCGCGCGGGTGCGATTCGTCGATGTGGACGCCACCTCGTGATCGTGATCGAGCGGGTCGGCCCGGCGGCCACCGTCCAGGATCTGGGTCGCCCCGGGTGGTTCCATTCCGGCGTCGGCCCCTCCGGTGCCGCGGACCGCGGGGCGCTACGGCTGGCGAACCGCCTGGTGGGAAACCCGGAGGGCTACGCCGGGATCGAAGTCCTACTCGGCGGCCTGACGCTGCGCGCCGAAAACTCACTGCTGCTGGCGGTCACCGGGGCACCCGCCCCCGCGACCCTGGACGGGACGCCGGTGGGTCACGCGAGCGTACTGCACCTTTCGCCGGGCCGGCGCCTGCGGCTGGCCACGACGCGCACCGGACTGCGCAGCTACATCGGGGTACGCGGCGGAATCGATGTCGCCCCGGTACTGGGCTCCCGCAGTTACGACACTCTCTCGGGTATCGGCCCGCCCCCGCTGCGCGACGGCGAAACCCTCCCCATCGGTCCACCGCCCCGTGAGTGGCCGATCATCGAGCAGGCGCCACTCCCCGGACCGGACGCAACGCTGGAGATCCACGCCCTGCCCGGCCCCCGGGACGACTGGTTCACCGACCCGGGGGCCCTGTTCACGGGTCACTGGTCGGTGAGCGCCGATACCGACCGGGTCGGGGCGCGCCTGGACCGGGCGGACGGGCCGGCGCTGCGACGGAAATCGTCCGGCGAGCTCGCCACCGAGGGTATGGCGCTCGGATCGGTGCAGGTTCCGCCCGGCGGTCAACCGGTGGTCTTCCTCGCCGACCACCCGATCACCGGCGGTTACCCGGTGATCGCGGTGGTCACCGACGCCGATATCGACCGGGTGGCGCAGGCCCGGCCCGGTCAGCGGATCCGGTTCCGGCGCGCGGCGGACACCGGCTGATCCCGGCGTCCACGGACCTCACGACACGGGCGACTCGTCCGGCCGCGCCAGCCGGGCGTGCAGGAGATACACGTTGTACGAATCCCACTCCGACAGCGCCAGATACAGATCCCGCGAAGTGGACCACGGATGGAGGAAACCGCCGTAGGCCTTCGGATAGTCGGCGGTCGATACCAGCTGAACCGGTTCGGTCCAGCTGCCCTGAGGGTCGGCGGCGGTCCGCAGGACGACCGCGCCGCGCGCCGTATCCAGGTAACTCATCTGCCACAGTCCGGTCCCTGGATCGACCCGCACCGACAGCTCACTGGCGATACCGGCCACCAGCGGTGTCGCCTGGTTCTCCGCCGCCGGGGCCCAGGTGCCGTGCACCCAGTACTGGTACGCCGTCTTGTTCAGCACCTCGTCCTTCGGGACCCGGGCCAGCCCGATCACCCCGACCCGGCCGTTGGGCGTACCGAACATGTAGACGTGGTCGCCGTGCGGCACCATGGCCGTCACCTGGAACCGGTTGAGCCCGAACAGGTTGTCCCAGCGGGCATGCTGATCCTTGACCCAGGTGCTGCCGCCGTCGTCGGAGTAGGCGATACCGCCGTAGTTCGTCCACCACATCCCCGGAATGCGGCTCCAGCGGTTCACCGACATGAAGCTGAGGTACTGCCGCCCGCCGAGCGCGAAGCCGGAGGTCGGGATGGTGGTGGTCTCCCAGTTCTTGATCTTGCGACTGCCCAGCAGTTCGGCCGCGTGGCAACGGCTGTCCTGCACCATCGTATCCAGCGTCAAACCGTCGGAGAGGTCGCGGTCGGTGCTGTAGGCCAGCACATTGCTGCGCCAGTCCGGGCCGCCCACCTCACCGGCCGACCAGCCCTTTCCGAACGTATCGCCGAACACCATGGCGATCCGGCCCGGTTCGGTCTCCCACATCAGCCCGAGGTCGGTGCCGTCGACCTGCCAGCGCATATCGGTGCGGTTCGCCGACCCGGGCCCGGTGACCTGTTCGACCAGCCGCACCGTCTCGACCCGCGGCAGCACCACCGGAGCCGCGACCGGACCCGGTTCGGCCGGATGCACGACCGGCGGCGGTGCCGGTTGCGGCGGCGCGCCCTCGCCGCCGGGCACCGGGTACGGGATCGGTTCGATCTCCGGTTCCACCCGGATCTCGGGCAGCTGCCACGGTATTCCGGAACCGGACGACCCCGAACTGCTGCCGTTCGCCGAACCGCCACCCGGCGCGGCCGGGGGAGGCGCCGCGTCATCGGGGGCGGGCTCCACCGGTTTCGGTGTGTCGCGAATATCGGGACAGGGGTTGTGACAGGGGTCTGCGGGCAACGGATCCGGGGTGATCCGGGTGTTGTCCGGCGGCGGGTCGGGTACGGGCACGGGTTGCAGCTGCGGTACCGGAACCGGGATATCGATCCGGGGAGGTACCTGCACCGGCGGCGGGGGCGGGGCCGACGGATCGGGTTCCCGGGCGAGCGGGTCGAAACCGGTTTCGCCACACTCGTTCACCGGCGGCGGTGCCCACGGAAACGGCGCGGCATGCGCGGGGACCGGCACGGCGACATACCCCGCGAGCACCAATCCGAGGAACGCGAGCCCGACACGACCGGGCCGCGGGCCAGCCATCACCTCGATCAAAACTTCTCGCAGTCTCTGGTCGAGTCCCATTGCCGGACCGAACCTACCCGAACCGGACAGCCTCCGGGCCGATTGATCGACGCGGGTCGTGGGTCGAGTTGCACGGGAGTTCCGCCGCGGCCCCGACACGGCGGGTGACCCGGACGACACCGCGTGGTCCGGGCCCGGCCGACCCAGTACCCTCGCAAGTGATCATGGCCGCCTACTCCGATTCCCGTTCGACCTCCCCGTTCAACGCACTGTGGGCCGTCGACCTGGGTAAACGACTGTTCGAGCAGACCCGGCTGGAACAGTGGATAAGCCTGACCACCGCCTGGATGGAACCGATGGCCGACCTCGGCGCCGGGACCGTCACCGCGCTGCTACCGGACACGCTGCTCACCGTGCTCAGCGAAGGCATATTGAGCCGGTTCGGCGGACAGGAGATCAGCGCGACGCTGCTGGATCATCGGCTGACCGGCACCCTGGATCTCCTGAAGGTGCGCCGGCGCGGCGCGCATTTCCAGACCAAAGCGGTACTCCGGGGGCTGCGCTGGGACGAACGGCCCATCGACGAGGTCACCGTTGTCTCGCACGAGGTCCGGCTGGTCCCGGGGGTACCGACCCGCGTCCGCGCCAACCGGGTGGATATCGAGGGCACCGTCGGCTTGGACGCCGTGGTGGGCTGGCTCGCGAGCCGGCAGCGGGAATGGGAACTCTCGGTGACCGAGCAGGGGCTCATCCACGCGGTGCATCGCCGCAAGAGGATCACCGCCGACCTGGACGCCTCGGTCACCGAGGATGTGCTGCACCTGGTCGTGCGGCACGCCACCTGGGCCGGGCTGCCCGTTCCCCGGCGCTGGCGCACGATGAACCCCATCCCGATGGGAGAGTTGCCCCGGGGCGCGCGGGTGCGATGGGCCGTCCGCGACGGCGCGGTGGTGCGATTCCGGGTAGAACTCGCACCGGTCAGCGGCTCGTTCGACCTGGCTCAGATCCGTTCCGCGATCGTGGCCGGCACCACCCTGATCGTTTTCTGACCGGCCGGCTCATTCCTGGGTCTGCCACCACTGCTCGAGCGCCGCCTCGGCCTCGTCCCGGGTCAGCGGTCCGCGATCGAGACGCAGCTCCTTGAGGAAACGCCAGGCCCGCCCGACCTCGGGCCCCGGCGGCAGCCCCAGCAATTCCATGATGGCGTTACCGTCCAGATCCGGCCGGACTCTGGCCAGATCCTCCTGCTCCTGCAGCCGCGCGATCCGCGCCTCCAGATCGTCGTAGGTGGACCGCAACGCCGCCGCCCGGCGCTTGTTCCGGGTGGTGCAGTCGGCGCGCACCAGTTTGTGCAGGCGGGGCAGCAAGTCGCCGCCGTCGGTCACGTACCGGCGGACCGCGGAATCGGTCCACTGCCCCTTGCCGTAACCGTGGAACCGCAGATGCAGGAACACCAGCCGCGCCACGTCCTCGGTGAACTGTTTCGGATACTTCAGCGCGCGCATCCGCTTGCGCACCATCTTCGCGCCCACCACCTCATGATGGTGGAAGCTCACCCCGCCACCGGGTTCGTTGCGTTTGGTGTCCGGTTTCCCGATATCGTGCAACAGCGCGGCCCAGCGCAGCACCAGATCGGGATTACCCTCCTCCTGGTCGATGGCCTGTTCCAGCACGGTCAGCGAATGCCAGTAGACGTCCTTGTGCTGATGATGCTCGTCGATCTCCAGCTTCATCGCCGGGACCTCGGGCAGCACCCGCTGAGCCAGACCCGTCTCACACATCATGTCGATACCGTCGATCGGGTGGGCGCCGCCGATCAGTTTGTCCAGTTCGGTCCGCACCCGCTCCGCGGTGATCCGGTCGATCTCCGCGGCCATCCCGGTGATCGCCGCCCGCACCCGCGGATGTACGTCGAACCCGAGCTGTGAGACGAAACGCGCCGCCCGCAGCATGCGCAACGGGTCGTCACCGAACGAGTCCTCCGGGGCCGCGGGAGTATCCAGCACACCGGCCAGCAACGCCGCCATCCCGTCCAGCGGGTCCACGAACTCCAGCCCCCCGTCGGCCGCGACCCGGACCGCCATGGCATTGACCGTGAAATCGCGCCGGACGAGGTCGTCCTCCAGTGTGTCACCAAATCTGACCTGCGGATTCCGCGAAACCCGGTCATAGACATCGCTACGGAAAGTGGTGATCTCCAACTGCTGCCTGTTCTTGGCGGCACTCACCGTCCCGAACGCCAACCCCCCGGTGTCCCACAGCTGATCGGCCCATCCGCGCAGCAAATCCTGCACCTGCTCCGGCCGCGCGTCGGTGGTGAAATCCAGATCCGTCCCGAGCCGCCCCAGCACCGCGTCGCGCACACTGCCCCCGACCAGATACAGCTGGAAACCGTGCGCGGCGAACATCTCGCCGAGCGGCGTCAGTACATCGGAGAGCCGGCCCAGCGTGATCGCGGCCGCCGCGAGCAAACGGGTACGGCGATCCTGCACAACGTCGTCGGACTCGGTCGAAACCACAGCAGAACCTTACCGAGTAGGAACAAATGCTGTGTTTTTGGCGGCGCCTTCGGCGCCGCGGGGGTTGAGGCCCCCTTGGTCTCGCCGTTTCGGCCTCGAGACTCGAGCCTTCGGCTCATGCGCTTTCGAGGCCGAAACGGCGAGACGGGCCTCAACCCCTCGCGGTGTCTCGTAAGACTCGACGCCTGCGGGTTACGTAGACATTCGACGTCTGGATCGGATGCGGACCGGCATGGGAACGTGGCCCGGTCGCATCAGGACGAGCGGGTCCCTGTTGACGACCCTGGGCCCGTGCCCCGGATCGCTCCGGGGCACGGGCCCACTTCGCCGCGCCATCCGGCGGCGGCCGGCGGCATCCTTCGTCAGCTACCGCCCTTGGCCGCCTGAAGCAGGTCGGCGAGGGTGGTGAACTTGACCCGGGGCCGGCCCGACTCCTTGCCGGCGCCGCGTTCGGCCTGGTCGATGGCCTTCCAGCCGACCCGGTCCACCAGGTCCGGCTGGCGTTCCTGGACCAGGGCGCGTAGTGCGTCCCGGTCGGCGGTGGGAGCGGCCAGTTTGCCCGCGACGAAGTCGGCGATCAGGCCCTCCACCGTTTCCGCGGAGTCGACCCGGTTGGAACCGATGACCCCGCGCGGGCCACGTTTGATCCAGCCGCTGACGTACACCCCGGTGAGGGGCTGACCGTCGGGACCGATCACGCGACCGTGTTCGTTGGGGACCACCGCGCGTCTGTCGTCGAAGGGCAGGTCCGGGACGGGCTGTCCGCGGTAGCCGATCGACCTGAGCACCAGCGAGGCCGGGAGGCTGCCGATCTCGCTGGTGGGGCGGGCGTTGAGGATTCCGTCCTCTTCCACCAGTTCGTTGCGGGCGTATTCCAGTGCTTCGACCTTGTCGGTGCCGGTGAGCGCGGTCGGGGCGGCCAGATACTTGAACACGATCCGTTTGTTGCCCTCGGTCGGCGGTTTCGCCGCGAACTCTCCGGCGAGCGCGTATTTCAGTTTCAGCGAGGGTTCGACGTCCGGGTGGTCGAGCAGCGCCTGCGAGGCCGGGTCGAGTTCCAGTTCGGCCGGGTCGATGACGATATCGACCCCGGACAGGTGCGCCAGCGCCAGGAACTCCGGTGAGGTGTAGGCCGCCTGCAGCGGACCGCGCCGGCCCAGCACCACGACCTCGCGAATATTGCTACCACGCAGGGCCGCCAGGGCATGGTCGGCGATATCGGTTTTCGCCAGCTCGTCGGGGTGCACGGCCAGCACGCGGGCGACGTCGAGCGCGACATTGCCGTTACCGACGATGATCGCCCGCTCGCCGGAGAGGTCGAAAACCCGGTCGGCGTAGTCGGGGTGCCCGTTGTACCAGGCCACGAACTCGGTCGCGGAATGGCTGCCGGGCAGGTCCTCACCGGGGATGCCCATCCGCCGATCCGAGGAGGCGCCCACCGCGTAGAGGACCGCGTGGTGATGGGCCAGCAGTTCCTCGTGGGTGATGTGCTTACCGACTTCGACGTTCAGGTAGTACTGCAGGGTGTCGCGCCGGAAAGCCGATTCGAACATGCCCGCGACCGTTTTGGTGCCGGGATGGTCGGGGGCCACCCCCGCGCGAACCAGACCCCACGGGGTGGGCAGCCGGTCGAACATCTCCACCTGGACATCGCAGCGCCGCAACAGTTCGTCGGCCGCGTAGGCGGCCGCCGGGCCGGCGCCGACGATCGCGACCCGCAACGTACCCAGATCCTTGGGCGGCCGCACCGGGGTCGCGATCGGATCCAGGTTCGACTCCAGCGGATGCCGCTCGAACCAGGCCGCGTTGATCTCCCGGAATCGGGCCAGCGACGCGGACAGATCGTCCTCGGAGAAGATGGCCTCCACCGGGCACGCGTCGACACAGGCGCCGCAGTCGATGCAGGTGTCGGGGTCGATGTAGAGCATTTCGGTCGTGGCGAATTCCGGCTGGTCCGGAGTCGGGCGGATGCAGTCGACCGGGCACTCGGAAACGCAACTCGCGTCATTACAGCAACGCTGCGTGATTACGTAGGCCATATTTGTGCAGATCCTCGAGACTTATATGCGGGCTGGTGCCGTCCGGGTCGCGGGTGGCAGGGCGTGACGACTGAGCGGGGACCGGGATCACCGGGCCTACCTCCATTGTGACGCCGCTTTCAGTTTGCCTCGAGTGTGTGGTGGATCTCTGCACCGAGGGTGCCTACGGTGGACCCATGGTTCGGACTCTGATCTTGATGCGGCACGGGAAATCGGCGTACCCGGCCGGAATCGAGGACCACGAGCGCCCGCTGGCGCCGCGTGGGAAGCGGGAGGCGGCCTTGGCCGGCACCTGGCTGCGCTCGAACCAGCCGCCGATCGACGCGGTGCGTTGTTCCACCGCGACCCGTACCCGGGAAACACTCACCGCCACCGGTATCACCGCGCCGGTCGAATTCGAGTCCGGGATCTACGAGGCCACGGCCGACTATCTGTTCGAACTGATCGGGCTCACCGACCCCGCCGTCTCGACCCTGCTGGTGATCGGGCATGCGCCGGGTATGCCGTGGACGGCCTGGGACCTCGCGGCCGCACACGACACCGAGGATGCCCTGCGGCTGAGCCGCAAGTTCCCCACGTCCGCGCTCGCGGTGCTGCGCCTACCCGGCGCATGGGACCGGGTGGGCCCGGGTGCGGGCGACCTGATGACCTTCCACGTGCCGCGCTGACACTCAGCGCAGCAGCTTACCGCCGAACACCGCCCCGGCGCCGAGCACGACGAGCAGCAGAAACGCCGCCCAGCCGCCGATCAGCCACCACACCAGACCGAACACCACGACGATCGGCGCCACCGCGATCGCGGTGATCACCGGGCTCTCCCTGACCGTGGCCCACGCCGAACGCGCCCGGACCCGGTCGATTTCCTTGTCCATCCTCCCAGGTTACGTGCCGGACCCCGGATGCGCTGGTACGCGCGTGTTCCGGGCGGTGACCCCCCTGGACAGGCACGGGCCACGTCAGCTGTCCCAGCGCGCCGCCCGGGTCGCGGGCGGCTGAGTACGCTGGCGCTCGGCGGTACGGCCCCGGGTCGTGCCGTCGTGAAGATGGCCGGATACGGAAAGGAGCCGCGGCGATGACCGAAGCGATTGAGCAGAGCAAGGTGGTGCACAACCCCGGCGAGAACCGTTACGAAGTGTGGTACGGCGCCGAGCTGGCCGGATTCGCCGAGTACACCGAGCACGGCGGGGAAACCGTCTTCACCCATACCGAGATCGGACCCGAATTCGGCGGTAAAGGGCTGGGCAGCCGGCTGGCCGAGTTCGCGATCTCCGACACCGTGGATCGCGGGCGCAAGATCCGGCCCGAGTGCCCGTTCATCCGGAGCTATCTGGAGAAGCATCCGCAGTACAACGAGCACGTTGTCGGCGGCGGTGAGTGACCTCGATCCGCACCCCACCGCGGCCCTGTGCGAGCCGGGAATCGGGCCGGGACCGATAACGCGGGGGCACGGTCACCGCCGCCGGATGCGAGCTCACGCCGGGCCCGCTGCTGTATCTGGGCACCGGCCGCGACAGCCTCGACCTGTCCAGCGACTCCGGCGACCGGTTCGCCCTGATCGGCGGGGAGCCGCTCGCGGAGGAATTGGTGATGTGGTGGAACTTCGTCGCGCGCGAGCACGCGGAGATCGTGGCGGCCCGCACGGATCGGGAGTCGCACGACACCGGGCGTTTCGGTGATATCACCGACCACACCCCGGACCAGCGGATTCCGGCGCCGCCGATGCCCGGTGGGCAGCTGATGCCCCGCGCCCGGCGGCCACACGGCAACTGATCCGCCGCTCAGCGCTTGCTTGGAGTCCACTCCAGGTGGATATCGTTGTCCTCGTTCGACGAGAGGATCGAGCGCTACACGGAAACCCTTGTGGTGCAATGATTTTCGACAAGGAGAGTAGTCGGCGTGAGTATCACCGAACCCGGCCCGGACGTCACCGACCCGGCTCGGGAACTCCCCCGGCATTCGATCGGGGCGGCGGCCCGGCACTGCGGTCTGAGCCAGGACACGCTGCGCTGGTACGAGCGCATCGGCCTGCTGGCCCATATCGGCCGCGACCACACCGGCAAACGCCGGTTCAGTGACCGCGACCTGGACTGGCTGACGCTGATCACCCGGTTGCGCACCACCGGTATGACGGTGGCGGACATGATCAGGTACGCCGAACTCGTCCGCGCCGGCGCGAGCACGATCCCCGAACGGCTCGCGATGTTCCGCAAGACCCGCGCCGATGTCCTCGAACGTATCGCCGAACTCGAACAGACCGTGGCGGTGCTGGATCACAAGATCTCGCTCTACGAGCAGCACGCTCCCGGCGACGCCACCCGGTCACCCGACAACGCAGCATCGTGAAGGGATACCCGAGATCATGACCGAAGTACTGCCGACCGCTCCGCTGGGCACCACCGGGATCCGGGTGGGTGTCCAGGGGCTGGGCTGCATGGGTATGAGCGAGTTCTACGGCCCCACCGACCGCGCGGAATCCCGCGCGACCCTCGACCGCGCCCTCGAACTCGGCATCACCCTGTTCGACACCGCCGATATCTACGGTGCCGGCGACAACGAGGAGTTCCTGAGCGATTTCGTCCGCGCCAACCGGGACCGGATCGTGCTGGCCACCAAATTCGCGATCGTCCGCCGGGCCGACGACCCGCACTACCGCGGTATCGACAACTCACCCGACTACATCCGCCGGGCCGTCGAGGCCAGCCTGCGCCGCCTCGGGACCGACACCATCGACCTGTACTACATGCACCGGCGCGATCCCGAGGTACCGATCGAGGACAGTGTGGGTGCGATGGCAGAGCTGGTGCGCGCGGGCAAGGTGCGCGCGCTCGGCCTGTCCGAGGTCACCGGGGCGGAACTGCGCGCCGCGCACGCGGTCCATCCGATCGCGGCGGTGCAGTCGGAATGGTCGCTGTTCTCCCGCGACGTCGAGCGCACGGCGGTACCCGCCGCCGCCGAACTGGGCGTCACATTCGTGCCCTATTCACCGCTGGGCCGCGGTTTCCTCACCGGAGCCCTGCCCGGCACCGACGACCTGAGCGCGAGCGATTTCCGGCGCCATATGCCGCGTTTCACCGGCGCCAACGCCGCACACAACGCCGCCCTCCTCGCACCGCTGCACGCCATCGCCGAAGCGCGCGAACGCACGCCCGCCCAGATCGCGCTGGCCTGGGTGCAGTCGCGTGGACAGGTCCACGGGTTGCCGGTGGTACCCATTCCCGGCACCCGTCACCGGACCCGGCTCGCGGAGAATGCCGCCGCGGCCGCGGTCACCCTGACCGCGGCGGAACTGGACCGGCTGGAACCGATCGCCGGCCAGGTGGCCGGACCCCGCTACGCGGATATGTCGTTCACCTCGGCGGGCCGCGAGTAGTAGGGCGGCCGCTCCGGCACATCCAGCCGCTGGGTGCCGATGACGCGCAGCAGTTCCATCTTCCCGCGGCATCGGTACCCGGCAGCGGCCAGTAGATGAGCAACCGCTGGGTGGCGTTCGGTGTCAGCATGGTCTCGCAGAACATATCGATCACCCCGAGCTCGGGGTGCACCGCGCTCTTGGTGGGGTTCCGGTAGTAACCGCCGAAAATCGGGCGGATATGGCGTACCTACCTGGTAGGCAACAGTTTCGTGTTCGAGATGCGCCTGGACGTGCTAGGTGTTTGGCTGCCGGTGATGGTGTTGGGCGGCGGTGGAGGCTGGTTTCGTGGCGACGCGGATGTTCGCGGACGAGGAGTTGGAACGTCTGCGGGGGTTCCCGGAGATCGGCCGCGAGGAACTGTTCCGGTTCTTCACGTTGACTCCGGCAGATCTGGCGTTCGTGGACCCGGGCCGCGGCCGGGGCCCGGCCGAACGGCTGGGTCTGGCGATCACCCTGTGCACGCTGCCGTGGCTGGGGTTCGTGCCCGACCGGCTGATGACGGCTCCGCCGGTGGCGGTCGCGCGGGTCGCCGAGCAGCTACGGGTGGATCCGGTCGAGATCGGCGCCTACGGCCGTCGCGCCAAGACCCGCACCGAGCATGTGCGCCTGGCCGCGCAGTACCTCGGGTGGCGGGCGGCCGGTGCGCTCGAACTCAAGGAGCTCGACGAGTTCCTGCTCGCGCGGGCGATGGAGCACGATTCCCCTACCCTGCTGTTCCGGTTGGGCTGTGAGTATCTGATCTCGGCGCAGGTTATCCGTCCCGGCCCGGTGAGCATGGTCGAACGCATCGCACACGCCCGCTACCAGGCACAAACCGAGACCTACGACCGCCTGGCCCACGAGTTCACTCCCGCACGGTGCGCCGAGCTGGACGCACTGCTGGCCGTGGATGCCTCGCTGGGGGTTTCGCGGTTGCGGTGGCTGTCGACCGGTCCGGTGGAGGCGTCGGCGGCCGCGGTGCGCGCCGAGGTCGACAAGCTGGCGTTTCTGCGAGGGTTGGGCGCGGATCGCCTGGATTTGTCGGTGCTGCCCGCCGAGCGGCGCCGGTTCCTGGCCGCGATGGGGCGCCGATTGACCCCGCAGGCGCTGGAACGGCGTGATCCGCAGCGCCGGTATCCGATCCTGCTCACGGTGTTGGCCCAGTCCGGTACCGACGTGCTCGATGAGGTCGTGGCGTTGTTCGATCAGGCGATCTCGGCGAAGTTCGGGGCCGCCGAACGCCGGATGCAGCAAGAACTGGCCGAACGGGGCAAGTCCGGTGAGGACCGCCAGGCCCTCCTCGATGACTTGCTGGCGATCGTGACCGACCCCGCGGTCGCGGATGAGGAGATCGGTGCGCTGATCCGTGGGGAGAAGATCGGGTGGGAGCGCCTGCGGGCCGCAATCGCGCAGGCCAAACCCCGGTTGCCCCGTGATCACGGGCATCTCGCGGCGCTGGATTCCTCCTACAACTATCTGCGCCAGTTCACCCCCGCGGTGCTCGCGACGGTGGGGTTCGCCGGCGGGACCGCGGCGAGTGAGCTGCTGATCGCGGTGGCGATGCTGCGTGAGCTCAACGCCACCGGGCGCCGGAAGGTGTTCGACGACGCCCCGACCGGGTTCGTGCCCGCGAAGTGGCGCGGCTACCTCGATCAGGCGCGGAAGTCCGGTAGCGCCACCGCGTACCGGCACTACTGGGAGTTGTGCGTGCTGTTGGGTTTGCGTGACGGGTTGCGCAGCGGGAACGTGTTCGTGCCGGGCTCGCGCCGCTATGCCGACCCGGCCGCCTACCTGCTCACGCCCGAGCAGTGGGCTCCGCAGCGCGGCGAGTTCTGCCGCCTGGTCGGACGCCCGCCCGACCCCGGCGTCGCCCTGGCCGCCGTCGTTGAGGAACTGCACACCGCGGTCGGTGAACTCGACACTGTGCTCGCCGAAGGGGAGGGCCCGGTGCGGCTGGACGGCGAGTCCGGGGATCTGGTCATCTCACCGTTGACCGCCGAGGATGTTCCGGCCGAGGCGGTCTCGCTCAAGGCCGAGCTGACCGAGATGCTGCCGTTCGCGCCGATCGTGTCGCTGTTGATCGAGCTGGACAAACGCACCGGCTACCTGGACTGCTTCACCCACGCCGGCGGCCAGGCCACCCGCACGCCGGAGTTGAAACGCAACCTGATCGCGGTGCTGCTCGCGCACTCGACCAACCTGGGACTGACCAGGATGGCCGAGGCCTGCGGCATCTCCTACGACATCCTGTCCTGGACCGACGAATGGTACGTGCGCGAGGAGACCCTGCGCGCTGCGAACCTGGTGCTCATCGACTACCACCAGCGCCTGCCGCTGACCCCGGTGTTCGGCGCCGGGACGCTGTCCTCCAGCGACGGGCAGCGGTTCCCGACGCGCGGGAAGTCGACCACCGCCCGGCCGTTGAGCCGCTACTTCGCAGGCGAGGGCCTGTCGACGTACACCCATGTCACCGAGCAACACGCCACCTACGGCACCAAGGTGATCGTGGCGACCAGACGCGAAGCCGACTACGTGCTCGACGAGATTCTCGGTAATGCCACCGATTTGCCGATCACCGAACACGCCACCGACACCCACGGGGTCACCCTGGTCAACTTCGGGCTGTTCGACCTGCTCGGGATGCAGCTGTCCCCGCGGATCCGGGACCTGGGGCGGATCACCCTGTACCGGCCGGGCCCGCGTGGCGAGGCCGATTCCCGGTTCCCGTACGCGGGCCCGCTGATGACCCGCAAGGCCAACCTGGAGTTGATCGCCGAGCACTGGGACGATCTGCTCCGGCTGGCCGGATCGTTGAAGTTCGGGCACGCCACCGCATCGCTGCTGGTCGGCAAGCTGTCAGCATCCGGTCGACAGAACACTCTGGCCGCGGCGCTCAAGGAGTACGGGGCGTTGCGGCGCACGATCTACGCCGCGAAATACCTCTCCGATCCGGACTATCGGCGCAAGGTCGCCCGCCAGCTCAACAAGGGCGAATCCCTGCACGCGCTACGCCGGGACCTGCTGTATGCCCATGAGGGCATGATCCGGGCCCGCCAGCTGCAAGATCAGACCGAGCAAGCCTGGTGTTTGACCCTGGCGACCAACGCTGTGATCGCGTGGACCACGGAGTATTACGGGCTCGCGGTCGAGCAGATGCGCCGGTCCGGGCAGCGGATCGACGACGAGGTCCTGGCTCATATCTCCCCGGCGCACAGCGCCAATATCAACTTCTTCGGCGCGATCGAGGTCGACATCGACGCCGAACTGGCCCAGCTCGGGCCGACCGGGTACCAGCCGCTGCGGGTGCGCGACACCTTGTTCTGAGCCCCCTACATCGAGAGGACGACCTGATGCCCGAACAGATCGACGACGCGGCCGATCCCGATCACCCTGTTTCGAATGTCGGTTGTCGGTTTCTGGCGCGACCGCGACGATTGTCAGGGTTCGGTCGTTCCCGCCGTCATGCCTCCCATGACGACCGACGTGGCCAACCGTCCGCCTCGGCGATCCGATCCAGATGCGCTTGACCGAACATCGGGGATGGACGTGGCCCACCGAACATCGGGGCCAGGTGGGGTGGTGGGTCGGATTGGGGCAGGTGGATGTAGGCGTCGTTGTCGGGGCCGAATTCTCCGCCAGCGTTGTGGTAGTCGAGGAGGTCGGCGACAAAGGTTTCGTCGCCGGCGTTGTGCTTGCGTGCTGCGGCGGCGAGCAGGTTGGTGCGGTCGTAGCCTCCGGTGAACTCGATGCTGGTCGTCGAGTGTGGGCCGGCGTGCAGAATCGCACCGGCGTTGGGCGGAAAGTGCGGCGAGTTGCTGGTGTGGAGGCTGCCCAGCAGGGCGGCGACTTTGGTGTCGGGGTCCTCGGACAAGATGCCGTCGATGGTGGCGGCCATATGTCTGTCGCGCACTTCTTGGGCGTCGCGGGCCGGATTTGCGGATCGACGCATGTCGAGGGGGACAACGGTGATGCCTTCGGCGTTCATCGCCCGCATCATCTCCTCGTACCCGGACAAGTGCCTCAATCCGACTCGTGTGAGATCCGCGGGTCGGCCCGCGTTCAGCTCGTCGAACGCCGAATGTGGGGGTGCCTCGACACCGAAGTGAGTGATTCCCGCTTCCCGCATGGCCCGAGCCTGGCCGGCCAGGAACTCTCGTCCCGGCGCGTTGTAGTGAAGCTCACCCAACAGGACCGCGCGATGGTCACCGACCATGGCATTCCAGTCGACCGAGCGCCGGTTGACCACGACGCTGTCGAGGGAGTCCGGTGTGAATCCGGCCGTTCCCTCACCTCGAAGGTCGGTCTTCTCCTCGCCATCTCGCCTGACGGGCTCCGTGGCGTTGTCCAGCTGTCGGGCAGCCGACGCGCCGGCATCATCATGCACATCAGCCGAATCCCGAAGACCATCCGCGCCGATCGGGCCCCTGTAAGCGCGTTCGTAGTGCCCAGCAATCCCGGGCATCTCGCGTTTACGCAATCCATCAGCCATGTCCGAGAAAAGTCGAGATAGCGGACTCTCTCGCGGCAACTCTCACACCTTGCTGTTCTCGTGCATGGCAGCGACAACGCCCTGAGCTGCCCCTGTCCCTACGTTGGGGAGCATCCTCCCGATAGGGCTTGAATGGTACTTCTCCACGGTCACACCGGCCGGTGCGTGGAAGGCAGTTGCTGTTGCTCCGGTGCCGCCACCCCGGCCTGGAGAAGGCCGCTACAGACCGCCTGCCCCGACGTCACGGTCTTCCCGCGCCGAACCCGACGCGGCCCCAATCGAGCCGATGTATGTAGAGGTGGGTGATCGAGGTTGTTTTGAGCTGGCGCGATGTGTCTTGGATGAACAATTTGCGCGGAATCCAGCGGCCATGATTTATCCCGGATAATGGGCTGTTATCCGGGATATCGTGAGACTCGACCTGCGGCGGACCCGCTCCGCCGCGTACACGAAGCAGCCCCGTTATCCGGGGCAAGCCGGAGAAGGGATCCGATGGCCGCGAAGGTGACCTGGCTGCGCACCGCGGCGCCGCGCACCCTGCGCTCGTCCGCCGACGCGTTCCTCGACACGATCGGATCGGCCAACACCCGCCGCGCCTACGGCATAGCGATCGTCAAGACCGTCGACGAGCTCGACGGCCGCCCGGACGGACTCGTCGGCACCAGCCGCGCCTTGGACTCGGTCACCGACGCCGAAGTCGGCGCCGCGCTGGAAACCCTCTGGGGCAACGCGGCGGTGAACACCTGGAACGCGCGCCGCGCTGCGGTCGGCAAATGGCTCTCCTGGTGCGCCGAGCAAGGCTGGACCACACCGAGCATCCCGGCCTCGGCCGGGCGGTCGACGCCGCCGGACTCCGACACACCCGTCCGCTCGCGCACCGCGATCGACCGGCTCATCGCCCGCCGCGAGATCCACGTGCGGGAGAAGACGCTGTGGCGGATGCTGTATGAAACCTGCGCCCGCGCCGAGGAACTGCTCCAGCTCAACATCGAAGACCTCGACCTCGCCGGCCGCACCGCGGCGGTGAAGTCCAAGGGCGCCAAACCCCGCACCCGCCGCCGCGGCGCCACCCACCACGAACACGTCCTCGAAAACGTGTACTGGGACGCCGGCACCGCCCGCCTGCTTCCCCGGCTCATCCGCGACCGCACCCGCGGCCCCGTGTTCGTGACCCACCGCCGACCGGGACCCGGCAAGTACCTCGCCGACCGCGACGTCTGCCCCGACACCGGCCTCGCCCGGCTGTCCTACGACCAGGCCCGCGACCTACTCGACACCGCCACCACCCTCGACGGACCCGGAACCGGCTGGGACCTCCACGAACTACGCCACTCCGGCCTGACCCACCTCGGAGAATCCGGCGCGAGCCTGCTCGAACTCATGGCGAAATCCCGACACCGCAAGGCCGAGAACCTGCGCCGCTACTTCAAACCATCCCCGCAGACGATGCGCGAGCTGACCTCGCTCCTGGGCCCGGGAGCCGAACGCCGACGCTGACCAGCAGCTACGCCATATCCGCCCGATTTTCGGCGGTTACTACCGGAACCCCTTGGTGTCGGAGTGCCGCACCGCCACCTCGTGCTCGTTCCAGAGCCGTTCGAACTCCGGACTGTTCGCCCGCAGCGCGCCGATGAACTCGATGACGTCCGGGTCCTTCGGCCGACGCGCGGCGGTGGCCCGCAGGTCGGCCGCCTGCCGGCGGGCGAGCCCGTCGGTATCGCGTAGCGGAGCGATCGCCCGGGCCTCCGGTTCGGTGAACCACCGCCAGGCATAGAACCGGTTCCAGCCCTGCTGTCCGGCCTGGTCGCCGAAGAGCAGGGTGTGCATCCGGTTCTGTACCAGGCATTCGCCGAGGTCGGTGATGACCACTGCCGGGATATCGTCCAGTTTCGCGAGCACATGCATCAGCCCGGGGCCGACGTGCTTATCCGTCCGGTTGCCGCCGGGCGGCGCGTGTTCGCACAGCAGATAGATGTGATCACGTTCGTCGGCGGTACAGCGCAGCGCACGGGTCAGGGCGGCGAGCACCTGGGTCGACGGCCGGGGCCCGCGCGCCTGTTCCAGCCGCGTGTAGTAGTCGGTGGAGATGCCGGCCAGCTGCGCCACTTCGTCGCGTCGCAGGCCCGGGGTGCGGCGGCGGGTACCCGGGGGCAGCCCCACCGCCTCGGTGGTGAGCTGTTCCCGGCGGCGACGGAGGAAATCGGCGAGTTCGCTGCGATCCATACCTCCACTGTCGCGCACCGCCGCGCGGTCAGCCAGGGATCGCCGCTCCCCCGATAAAGCGTCTCTGCCGCGAGCGGGACCGGTCCACCACGGTGGTCTGTATGACGAATACACAGATCGCAGTCGCGCAACTGGGCAACACCGGGCCGACGGTCGGACGGATCGTGCTCGGCGCGATGGGGATGTCCGGTTCCTACGGTCCCGCCGACGAGACCGAATCGACGGCCACTGTGCACGCCGCACTCGATTCCGGCGCCCGGCTCGTCGATACCGGCGATTTCTACGGGATGGGCCACAACGAATTGCTGGTGGGCCGGGCGATCGCCGACCGTCCCCGGGACGAAACGGTCCTCAGCGTGAAGTTCGGCGGCATGATCGGACCGGACGGCACCTGGCAGGGATTCGACAGCCGTCCGGCCGCGCTGCGCAACTTCCTGAGCTATAGCCTGCGCCGGCTCGGGGTCGACCATGTCGACATCTATCGTCCGGCGCGGCTGGACCCGGCGGTGCCGATCGAGGACACCGTCGGCGCCATCGCCGAACTCGTCGAGGCGGGGTATGTGCGGCATATCGGCCTGTCCGAAGTCGGCGCCGAAACATTGCGCCGGGCAGCCGCGGTACACCCGATCGCCGATCTGCAGATCGAGTACTCGCTGTTCTCGCGCAGGATCGAGGCCGAGATCCTGCCCGTGTGCCGCGAACTCGGTATCGGGATCACCGCCTACGGGGTGCTCTCCCGCGGGCTGCTCAGTGATACTGCTCCCGGCCGCGCCACCGGGTTCGGGCAGTCGGACTACCGCGCCCACGCTCCCCGCTTCCAAGGCGACAACCTCACCGCCAACCTGAACCTGGTCGACGCGCTCGCCGCTCTCGCGCGGCGCCACGGCGTCTCCACCGCCCAGCTGGCCATCGCCTGGGTACTGAGCCGCGGCGACGATATCGTTCCGGTGATCGGGGCGCGCACCCGTACCCGATGGTCGGAGGCGCTCGGCGCGCTGGATATCGCGCTCACCGCGGCCGATATCGCCGCGATCGAGGCCGCGGTACCGGCGGCGGCAGTAGCCGGTGGCCGGTACGCGGAGGCACAGATGAGCGCCCTCGACAGCGAGCGCTGAACCGGGCCTCCAGCGAGGCCACCTCCCGTCGGAACGCCTCGGGTGCGGCCCGGGAGTACCGGATCCGGCCCTGCTTCTCCGTGATTACCATGCCGCGTCCTCGCGCAGCCGGATGCGCTTCTCGATGCCCGGTGGCGCGCTGTCAACGGGCCACGGTGAACATTTCGTAGCTGTGCCCTTCCGGCGAGCGGACGTACACACCGCGACCGCCGCCCAGGTGGTCGATATCCCGGTCCCAGCCGCTCCCGGGCCCCGACCCGTACTCGACGGCGGGCCATTGCGCCAGCCGTCGCAGTACGGCGTCGAAGGTGGCCTCGTCGACCAGGAAGCCGTAGTGGCCCGGCTCGACGCGGCCGCGGTCGTCGAAATCGAATGTCAGCTGTTCGTTCACCCGCACCGGCACGAACGGGCCGGCCGGGTCGCCCACCGCCAACCCCATGAGCTCGGCGAAGAACGTCGCCCCGGCCACGCGATCCGGCACCGGCACGATGGTGTGGTCGAGCACGATGCGCGGGGTGTTACTCGGGTCGGACATAGACCCCTCCTCTCGATTACATGCGTTACACATAAAAAATACATGCGCATCGCATTGAAATTTTTGAAGAGGATAGATTGGTCTATATGAGCGGCAGCTCCTCCCCCGCGGACGGCGGGCCCGCCCTGTTCCGCCTGGTTCGGTTCTGGTCCCGGCGCTGGATACAGCGCGGCGCCGGGGGGCAGAGCGCGGAGCTGGGCAACCCTCAGCACGTCCAGGTCGTGGAGGCGGTGGCCGGTGCCGCCGATGCCCCCGATGAGGCGACCATCACCGCGGTCGCCCACCAGCTCGGTCTCGATCATTCCGGAGCCAGCCGGATGGTCCGCGACGCCACCACCGCCGGTTACCTCGCACGTCGCGAATCCGACCTGGACCGGCGCCGCACCGCCCTGCACCTCACCCCGGCAGGTACCCGCCTGCTGGCCGACGCCCACGATTGGCAACGGCAGATATTCGACCGGCTCACCGACGACTGGTCCCCCGCCGACCGCCGCCGGTTCGCCGGCTACCTCCAGCGGCTGGCCGAAGAACTACCGCACAACCAGTGAGAACCCGCTCGGCGGCGGGCCCGGATCACCACCGGTAGTCGAGGAACTTCCCGTCGAAGGTGATGACCACGCGATCGCCGTCGGGGTCGGGACGGCGAGCGAAATCGACCTTGAAGTTGATGGCACTCATGATCCCGTCGCCGAACTCCTCGTGGATTAGTTCCTTCAACGCGGGCCCGTACACCGAGAGCGCCTCCACGAAGCGATAGATCGTGGGATCGCTCATCACCGCCGGATCGGCGCCGCGCGCCGGCTGCAACACCAGGCTTTCGGCCACCGAATCGTCCAGCCCGAGCAAGCGGCAGGCCGTGCCCGCCTGCTCCGCCGTCATCGGATGCTGCCCGAGCAATGCCGCAGTCGTCCAGACCAGCGGAGCACCGAGAGCGTCGGCGATATCGGCCCAGGACAAGCCCTGGCGGATACGGGCGGCGACAACGAGGTCGGCGGCCGCGCGCTTGCTCATGATCGGTTCCATACGAGACTCCTAGCATCGGGAAACATCGAAAGCCTCCCACCGGTGAACGCGCCGAACCGAATCGGTATCACAATGTTTACTTCCGAGACATCATGATCGGCGTGGCCGTCCTGCGAGGTCACGCCGGGGCACATACCGCCGCACCGATTCGGTGAGGGCCCGGTAACACGGGTGCGCTCGCCACGATACGGGCGGGAAATCTCGGCACCGCACACTTCGGCACGAAAGACCACAACCGAAGGGCGTGCCATGTCTTATCTCAAACCAGCGGACTTCGTGAAAGAAATGATCGACGCCGGCGAAGCGAAGGCATTCATGTCCACGCGCGATACCGTGATCCGCGCCTATATGGCCGGGGCGATCCTGGCGCTCGCCGCGGCCTTCGCGGTCACCATCACGGTGCAGACCGGCCAGGCACTACTCGGGGCGGTCCTGTTCCCGGTGGGTTTCTGCATGCTCTACCTACTCGGGTTCGACCTGCTCACCGGCGTGTTCACGCTCGTACCGCTGGCCTGGCTGGACCGGCGGCCCGGGGTGACCTGGCGAGCCCTGCTGCGCAACTGGGGACTGGTGTTCACCGGCAACTTCCTCGGCGCGTTCACCGTCGCGGTGATGATGGCGGTCATCGTGACCATGGGTTTCTCGATGGACCCCAATGAAGTCGGGCAGAAACTCGGTGAAATCGGCGTCTCGCGCACGGTCGGTTACGCCGATCACGGTGCCGCGGGAATGCTCACCCTCTTCATTCGCGGTGTGCTCTGCAATTGGATGGTCTCCACCGGTGTGGTCGCGGCGATGATGTCGACTTCGGTGTCCGGGAAGGTCATCGCCATGTGGATGCCCATCATGTTGTTCTTCTACATGGGATTCGAGCATTCGATTGTCAATATGTTCCTCTTCCCGTCCGGCCTGCTACTCGGTGGCGATTTCTCGATCGGCGACTATCTGATCTGGAACGAGATCCCCACGGTGATCGGCAATCTGGTGGGCGGCCTGGCCTTCGTCGGCCTGACGCTCTATGCGACCCACGCGCGTACCGCCACGCCGCGGCCCCGCCCGGCCGCGTCGGCCGGTCCGGGCATCGGGACCGAACCGAGCGATGCGAATTCTCAGACGCCGGCGGCGAAGGCGGATGCGGGCGATCGGGTCGCTTCGGCAGCCCAGTAATCGGTGTCGACGGCCGCGTTCTGCGCGGCGAAGAAGCGCCGGCGACTCTCTTCGTCGGCCGGGTTGACCACAAAAGAGGTCATCGCGGTGGAGACCTGCTGCGCGTGTTCGTCACCGATCCAGCGCAGGATCCGGGCCGCGTCCTCCTCGGAGTACTCGGCCGTCTCCTCGCCGGTCGCGACCTGCTGGATCCGGTTGAGCTTCGCCCGGGTGGGCGCGGACAGATACTCTTCACCGGCCCGGCGCGCCATGCCCCCCAATTCGACGCCCTCCCGTCCGAGCGAGTAGGCGAGGACAGCCCGCTCCAGCTCCGCATGCGCCGCCGGGGTGTTCATCGCCGCGGCGTAATTCGAGGCCGCGACGACTTCGGCCAGATTCTTGTCGGCCAGCGACACATCGCCCCCGTGTTTCACCACATAGCCTCGCGCTTCCACCGCGCGCTGGATCATCTCCTCGTCGGTGAAGCCGGCACCGCGCAGCGAAGCGGCGACCTGCCCGAGGAATCCGCCACCGCCGACGAGTACACCGTCGACCGCGGCGGCCGCGCCCCGCGCCGTATTCACGCCACCCCGGCCTGCCGTACTGGCGACAGCCGTCGCGTCCCGGGCGGCGTGTGAGAGGTGCAGTCGATCGAGGAAGGCGTGCGTGAACAGACCGTCCGGGCCACCGATCTTCTCACCGTTCCATCGCATATTCCACGCGCCCCACTGGTCGAGCATGGCGCTCTGCCGTTTCCGTGAATGCGGTTCCAGTGGCGCGACCCGGTCGAACAGCCACGCCGCTGCCGGAGTGCTGTTCAATGTGCCGAGTGCGGCGGCCCCGGCGATCAACCCGAGGCCTGGAACACCGGAGTTGGCGACTCCGCTGGAACCCATACCGAGCGCCGAACCGCCGCCGGCGCCGCCCGCACCACCGCCCGGCGCCTGCTGCAGAGCAAGGGAGAACCGGTTGACGATCCACTCGTTGCCCTGGCGCAGGGCGGCGGAGAATCGCCGGAACTGCAGCAGACCGACGATTTCCACCACCGCGCCGAGGATCAGGACCAAGGTCGCCTGACCGCGCGCCTGGTCGAACAGGTTGCCGAGGAACAGGATGTACAAACCCAGATAGATGACGTACGCCGCCATCACCACGGCACCGTAGAAGCTGTCCACGAGATTGCGGACCAGAAATGTCTGCGTGGGACCGTAGACGAAACCGCCCGCCGCGAAACCGAAAATCGCCGCGAAACCGTGGAAGATCGAATCGAGAGCGGACCAGATGATCTTGATTGAGAGGTAGGTCCCGAACGCGAGCAGGATACCGGCGCAGATCAGCACGACCAGCCCCGAACCCGCCTGCCCCATGGTCGGATTCAGCGCCGCCTGGTGCGCCGCCAGGTCACCGCAGGCACGCAGCCCGGACACCAGGGCCGAATCCGAACCCGACTGCATTCCGGCCGACCAGACGGCCGCGCATCCCGGCCGGTCGTCGATCACATGCCCGAAGTTCCACACCTGGACCTGGCGCCGGGCGAAATTATCGGCCAGGTTCGCCTGCATCGTCGCGACCAGTCCGGCGGGGTCGCTGTGCATATGCCCGGTGAGCCCGGCAGCGACCGCGATACCGAGGTCACGCCCCTGCGACATCAGCCCGTGCGACGAAAGGACATCCTCGAGCGGTTGGGCCATGAAGACCGGCCCGATCACGGCGACCCCGACCATCGTCACCGCCTGGGTGGCCGCCCGCGCGTGGTGGCCGCGCAATACGAACCACGCCACGATGAACGCGCCGAGAGACGCCGCGACGATGAGCATCATCGGGATACCGAGCTGCGCGTGCAGGCTACGGGCGACTCCGGACAGCGCGTCCCCGAACGGATCGAGCCAGTGGAAACTCATTGTGTAACCGATCACCCAAATGGCACCCGTCACGATGACGATATAGCCGGCGAATTCGAGCCCGAGCACAATCGAGATGGCCGTCTCCAGCGGCTCGAACAAACTCCCATGTGTGGTGACGAACCGATAGTGGGTCAATTCGATGCCGCTGGAATCGCGGATATTCATCCAGTTCAGTGCCGGAAAACCGGCAGTCGCCACCGATTCGGAATCTCCGGTCGCGGCCAGCGCGGCCGCCCCGAGCATTGCGGGGAGCACGAACAGGACCGTGCCGATCACCGCGAGCCGCCGGAACCATCGGCGGCGACGCGCCGGCTTCGTGACCTCCGCGCTGCCACCCTCCGGACGCGCCACACGCGCCCGAATACCGCGCGCGAGCTGGGTGATTCGCATTGTCATGGGCCCTCCGGCGGTCGTCGGTCCGGCAACTGTTCGACGACTCCGGCAGACAGTGCGCTACCACGCTATTCATCACTGTTCGACCGAACGACGTTTGTGTGCAATGTGATCGCAATGCCCGGTTCATATTCCCACTGCTGAACCGACCCGGCTCAGCAGCTCAGCAGCTCAGCAGCTCAGCAGCTCAGCAGCTCAGCAGCTCGACGGCTCAGCGATCCCCGAACAGCATCCGGCCCGCTCCTATCGAAGAGCGGGCCGAGGTTTCCGGCAGCGGGGCCTTCCGGACCGAGCCGGCGATGGCCCGGCCCGGAACGCATTTCGGCCCCGCACCGAAACGGTGCGGGGCCGAACGCTGTTGCTACCTACCGATTACCGGTAGTCGCTGAAACCGTAATCGTCCAGCGGGACCGCGGCACCGGTGGTGGCACCGAAGCCCTCCGGGCTGTAGTAGGTGTCGTCGTAGGACGGCACCGCGTACGCCGCGGCACGCGCTTCCTCGGTCGGCTGAACCTGGATGTTGCGGTACCGGTTGATACCGGTACCCGCCGGGATCAGCTTACCGATGATCACGTTCTCCTTGAGGCCGATGAGCCGGTCGGAGCGGCAGTTGATCGCCGCGTCCGTCAGGACTCGGGTGGTCTCCTGGAAGGACGCCGCCGACAGCCACGAATCGGTGGCCAGCGACGCCTTGGTGATACCCATCAGCACCGGACGACCCGCCGCGGGCTCGTTGCCTTCGGCGACCACGCGACGGTTGGATGCCTCGAACTCCGAACGCTCGGTCAGCGAACCGGGGAGGAACTCGGTGGCACCCGAATCGATGATCGTCACCCGGCGCAGCATCTGACGGACGATGACCTCGATGTGCTTGTCGTGGATGGACACACCCTGGCTCCGGTAGACCTCCTGGACCTCGTGGACCAGGTGGATCTGGACCTGCCGGGGACCCATCACGCGCAGCACCTCGTGCGGATCCGCCGCGCCCTCCAGCAACTGCTGGCCGACCTCGACGTGATCGCCGTCGGAGAGCAGCCGCTCGGTGCCGTCGTCGTGCTTGAACACGCGCAGCCGCTGACGCTTGGACAGCTTGTCGTAGACCACATCGTCCCCGCCGTCGTCGGGAATGATGGTGATCTTGTAGAAGCGGTCGTCGTCCTCCAGCCGCACCCGGCCCGAGACCTCCGCGATCGGCGCCTTGCCCTTGGGCACCCGAGCCTCGAAGAGCTCCTGCACACGGGGCAGACCGCCGGTGATGTCGTCACCCGCGACACCACCCTGGTGGAAGGTACGCATGGTCAGCTGGGTACCGGGCTCACCGATGGACTGCGCGGCGACGATACCGACCGCCTCGCCGATATCGACGAGCTTTCCGGTGGCCATCGAGCGGCCGTAGCAGGTCGCGCAGACTCCGGTGCCGGTGGTGCAGGTCAGCACGGAGCGGACCTTCACCTCGGTGATACCGGCGTCCAGCAGCGCCTCGATCGCGGGATCGCCCAGGTCGGCGCCCTTGGTGACCACGACGTTGCCGCTTTCGTCGAGCGCGTCGGCGGCCAGCGTGCGGGCGTAGGCCGAGGTCTCCACGTGCGGGTCCCGGATGAGCAGGCCGTCGGGCTGCTTCTCCGCGATGTGCACGATGATCCCGCGTTCGGTGCCGCAGTCGTGCTCGCGCACGATCACGTCCTGCGAGACGTCGACCAGACGACGGGTCAGGTAACCCGAGTCGGCGGTACGCAGCGCGGTGTCGGCCAGGCCCTTACGAGCACCGTGGGTGTTGATGAAGTACTCCAGCACCGTCAGGCCCTCACGGAAGGAGGACTTGATCGGCCGCGGGATGAACTCACCCTTCGGGTTCGTCACCAGGCCCTTCATACCGGCGAGGGTACGAGTCTGGGTGAAGTTACCCGTGGCGCCCGAATCGACGATCGTGATGATCGGGTTGTCGGCCGGGTAGTGCGCGCGCAGCGCCCTACCGACCTCTTCGGTCGCTTCCTGCCAGATCTTGACCAGGGCGTTGTTGCGCTCCTGATGATCGAGCGCACCACGCTGGTACTTCTTCTCGATCTGATCGGACTGCGCCTCGTAGCGCTCCATGATCTCGGCCTTCTCCGGCGGAACGAGCACGTCCGACATGGAGACGGTGACACCCGAACGCGTGGCCCAGTAGAAGCCGGCGTCCTTGAGCTTGTCGACGGTCTGCGCGACCACGATCATCGGGTAGCGCTCGGCGAGATCGTTGATGATCGTCGCCTGCCGCTTCTTCGGCATCGGCTCGTTGATGAACGCGTAGTCGCCCGGGAGCAGCTCGTTGAACAGCACCCGACCCAGGGTGGTCTGAGTGGTCCACGCGTCGCCGCGCCGCCAGCCCTCCGGGAACAGTTCCGCCTCGACGTCCTTGGGCGGACGCTGATCGGTCAGCCGCACCTTGATGGTCGACCGCACGGTGAGCTCACCGCGGTCCACCGCCATCTGCGCTTCGGCCGGCGAGGAGTACACGCCCTGCTCCGGACCGTCACCGTTGGCGGGCTGGTACTCGCCCTTGGCGCCCTCGTCGAGCCGGGTCAGGTAGTACAGACCCGTCACCATGTCCAGACGCGGCATGGCCAGCGGGCGACCCGACGCCGGGGACAGGATGTTGTTCGAGGACAGCATCAGGATGCGGGCCTCGGCCTGCGCCTCCGCCGACAGTGGCAGGTGCACGGCCATCTGGTCACCGTCGAAGTCGGCGTTGAACGCCTCACAGACCAGCGGGTGCAGCTGGATGGCCTTACCCTCGACCAGCTGCGGCTCGAAGGCCTGGATACCGAGGCGGTGCAGGGTGGGCGCACGGTTCAGCAGCACCGGGTGCTCGGCGATGACCTCTTCGAGGACATCCCACACCTGCGGCCGCTGCCGCTCGACCATCCGCTTGGCGGATTTGATGTTCTGCGCGTGGTTCAGGTCGACCAGCCGCTTCATCACGAACGGCTTGAACAGCTCCAGCGCCATCAGCTTGGGCAGACCGCACTGGTGCAGTTTCAGCTGCGGGCCGACGACGATGACCGAACGGCCGGAGTAGTCGACACGCTTACCCAGCAGGTTCTGCCGGAAACGACCCTGCTTACCCTTGAGCAGATCGCTCAGGGACTTCAGCGGGCGGTTACCCGGACCGGTGACCGGCCGGCCGCGACGGCCGTTGTCGAACAGCGCGTCGACGGACTCCTGCAGCATCCGCTTCTCGTTGTTGACGATGATCTCAGGGGCACCGAGGTCGATCAGTCGCTTGAGGCGGTTGTTGCGGTTGATGACGCGACGGTAGAGGTCGTTCAGGTCGGAGGTGGCGAAGCGGCCACCATCGAGCTGGACCATCGGCCGCAGCTCCGGCGGGATCACCGGAACGGCGTCGAGCACCATACCCATCGGCGAGTTGCCGTTGGTCTGGAACGCCGCCACGACCTTGAGCCGCTTGAGCGCGCGCAGCTTCTTCTGGCCCTTACCGCTGCGGATGGTCTCGCGCAGGTTCTCGGCCTCGGCCTCGATATCGAAGTTCTCCATCAGCTTCTGGATGGACTCCGCGCCCATCGCGCCGGTGAAGTACTCGCCGTAGCGGTCGGTGATCTCGCGGTAGAGCACCTCGTCCACGATCAGCTGCTTGGGGGCCAGCTTCGTGAAGGTGGTCCAGATCTCCTCGAGCCGGTCCAGCTCACGCTGGGCGCGGTCGCGGAGCTGCTTCATCTCGCGCTCGCCGCCATCCTTGACCTTACGGCGGACGTCGGACTTGGCACCCTCGGCCTCGAGCTCGGCCAAGTCGGCCTCGAGCTTCTGGGCCCGGGCCTCGAGGTCGGCGTCACGCTGATCGGCGACGGTCTTCTTCTCGACCTCCATCTCGGCCTCGAGAGTCGACAGCTCGTTGTGCCGCATCTCGTCGTCGACGGCGGTGATGACGTAGGCGGCGAAGTAGATGATCTTTTCCAGATCCTTCGGCGCCAGGTCGAGCAGGTAGCCGAGGCGGCTCGGCACACCCTTGAAGTACCAGATGTGGGTGACCGGAGCGGCCAGCTCGATATGGCCCATCCGCTCACGGCGCACCTTCGCACGGGTCACCTCGACGCCACAGCGTTCACAGATGATGCCCTTGAAGCGGACGCGCTTGTACTTACCGCAGTAGCACTCCCAGTCCCGGGTGGGCCCGAAGATCTTCTCGCAGAACAAGCCGTCCTTCTCCGGCTTGAGCGTGCGGTAGTTGATGGTCTCCGGCTTCTTCACCTCACCGTAGGACCACTGGCGAATGTCTTCGGCGGTGGCGAGGCCGATCCGGAGTTCATCGAAGAAGTTGACGTCTAGCACGTAACTTCCTTTCCCCTGTGCGGGTCGAATACGAGCAAAAGTTCTCTATTGGATTCGAACGCGTTGGCCGGGTGCCGTGCCGTAATTCGTCACGGCACCCGGCCAACGCCCTAGTTCGCCAGATCGTCGACGGTGGCCGCTTCGTTCCGGGACAGGTTGATGCCCAGATTGGCCGCCGCCCGCTCGAGATCCTCGTCGTCGCCGTCGCGCATCTCGATCGCCGCGCCGTCCGAGGACAGCACCTCGACATTGAGGCACAGGGACTGGAGTTCCTTGAGCAGAACCTTGAACGATTCCGGGATGCCCGGTTCCGGAATGTTCTCGCCCTT
>NZ_JBFAHF010000007.1:202481-236701 GCF_040654015.1 Nocardia sp. NPDC050799 | reverse complement strand
GAAAGCGCATGAGCCGAAGGCTCGAGTCTCGAGGCCGAAACGGCGAGACCAAGGGGGCCTCAACCCCGCGCGCGCCAGCGCGCCAAAAACACAGCACCTTCGCGAGCAGGTCCACGCCTCGGCGTTCGCTGGTAGGCCCACGCCTCGCCCTTGCCAGTGGGTGCACAACCTGGTCTTCGTGAGCAGGCGCACAACCTGGTCTTCGCGCGCGGGACCACTTCGGTACACGGGCCGAGTACCCGACCGGCCCGACCTCGTTCCGGGAAGCGCGCCGGAACCTACGGCCGCTGGATCCGCCGCCGGGCGTATTCCTCGGCTTCCAGGACCGCGGCCTGCTCCAGCGTCGGAGCACTGCCGCCCAATCGCGCCGGGACCCACGGCTGGCCGGCGGGCATCGGATATTTTTCCTGCGCCGCCGTCAGGAGTGCGCTCATCCGGCCGCGTAGCGCGGTGGTCACCTCGTCGATCGAACCCGCGGCGACCAGCGGTTCGCCGATGCGGATGTGGACCGGGAAATTGTGCCGGCCCAATCGTTTCGGGATACCTTTGGTCCAGATGCGGTGTGCTCCCCAGATGGTGAGCGGAACGATCGGGGCCCCCGACTCCAGCGCCATGCGGGCCACACCGGATTTGAATTCCTTCAATTCGAAACTGCGGCTGATGGTGGCCTCCGGGTAGACCACGACCAGCTCACCGTCGCGCAGCGCGTCGACCGCCCGGCCGAACGATTCCGCACCGGCGGTCCGGTCGACGCCGATCGCTTTGCAGTGCTTCATGAGAAATCCGACGATCCCGTGCTCGAGCTCGGCCTTCATCATGTACCGCACATTGCGGCTCGACCGGCGTCCCACGACCCCGACCTCCAGGAAATCCAGATAGGAGGTGTGGTTCACCGCCAGTGCCGCGCCCCCGGTGCGCGGGACATTCTCTTGGCCGCGGATATCGAGGCGCACTCCCTGCGCGAAGAGGACCGCGTGCGCCAGCCCGGCCAGGACATCGAAAACCGGCTCCCGCGCCATCGCAACTCCTGCTCACTACCCGCGGGTTACCCGCTGCTCGGCACCTACCCGCCCGCGACGGGGATACGTTACGCGCCGGTGTCGTCCTGGCCGGTGAGTTCGGCCCGTCTCCGGGCTATCCGTTCCGCGACCTCGGCGGCGTCCATCGCATTGGCTTCTTCCAGGGTAGGCGCACCACCCCCGAGCCGGGCCGGAACCCAGTACGCCCCGGGTTCGTGGGTGTAGTCCTCTTGCAGGCCGCGCAGTAGTTTCTGCATGGCGGTCTTCAGCTCGGCGGTGAGTTCGGACGCCGGCTCATAGGGCTGGATCGGGGTGCCGACTGCGATGGAGATGGGGGTGTTGGTGCGACCCAGTCGTTTCGGATGACCTTTCGTCCAGACCCGCTGGGCCCCCCAGATGGTGATCGGGATGATCGGCACGCCCGCCTCGATCGCCATCCGGGCGGCGCCGGATTTCAGTTCCTTGATCTCGAAGCTGCGGCTGATGGTGGCTTCGGGGTATACGCCGACCAGTTCGCCGCGCCGCAGATAGTCCACGGCGGCCTGGTACGAGTCGGCGCCCGCGGCCCGGTCCACCGGAATGTGTTTGAGAGCTCGCATGATCGGCCCGGCGATCTTGTTGTCGAAGACCTCGCTCTTGGCCATGAAGCGGATATAGCGTTTGGGGGTACGTACCGGCAGACCCGCATAGGTGAAATCCATGTACCCGGTGTGGTTGACCGCGAGCACAGCGCCCCCGGAGGCGGGAATGTTCTCATCGCCGGTGACGGTGAACTTCAGGCCCTCGAGAAAGAAGACGGTCCGGGCCAGCCCGATGATCGTCCGGTAGACGGGTTCCACAAGTCCGCTAGCGTAGTCGCTGTCATGATGACCGGCAGCGTCCGGTCCGCCGCGCGCGCTCCGGCCCGCCGGATCCCGGGCCCGCCGTGGTGCGGTCGAACTCCGATGTCTCGACCGAATCGCTATGCACCGCAGGAAAGGTGATCGTCGAAGTGGAACGCGCCCGTCCCGTACCGTTGCGCCGAACCGGTCGTGAGACCGCGCGACGCGCCCGCGTCCGCGCTCTCGCCGTGGGGCTCGCGGTATCCGGAGTGCTGCTGGGCACCGGATGCGACTCGGTATCCGGAATCCCGGGCGACGATGCCGGCAGCCCGCCGGTGCAGGCGTCCGAGGGTGACGCGCCGAGCACCGAGCAGCAGGCCACGTCCGCGGGCGCGCCGCCGGTTCCCGCGCTGCCGCCGGTGCCCGCCGACGCGCCCGTGGTGGGCGCGGTCCCCGGGGTGCCCGACGCCGCTCCCGCGCTGCAACGGTTCGCCGCCGACCTGCGGTCGGCGGATATCGCGACCCTGCAGCGCACCTGCTGGACCATTCCGCCGCTCACCGTGCAGACCATGTACACCGACCGTGATGCCGTGCTCAGCGCGCTCGCCCAGCCGGGTACCGCGGTGGACGGCACGCTCACCTGGACCGACGGAGTCACCACGGTCACCGTGGACGAGCACCGGGTGGCCGCCGGGTATGCCTGCGCCCGGGTGTCCCAGGCGGGTGTGGAACCGGTCTACGACGCCGCCGATGCCCGGCACACCGTGCGGCGATACCTGGCCCGCTCGACCGGGCAGCCGCTGGACCCCGCCGACCTGGAGGAGCAGTACCCGCTGGTCTGCGCGGCGAGTCCGGCCACCTGGGATCCGGAGGCGACCGGCGCGCCCGTGGCCGCGCCGCTCGCCGAGAATCCCGGTACGCTCGGCGCAATCACCGGATTCACCGATCAGCAGATCAGTTCCCAGCCGCTCACGGCCGGATATATGGCCGTCGCGGTGCCGGTGACGAATGAGTCCGGAATCACGCAGAACCGGACATTTCTACTCGAACAGGGTGATGACGGCTACTGCATCGGGGACATCTCGTCCTGAAGCACTACCCTGGAGGGCCGTAAACGGTCAGGAGGAGCGAGCTCGTGCAGATCACCAGCGTCGGACATGCGGGATTCCATATCCGGACCGCGGCCGGTTCGATCCTATGCGACCCCTGGGTGAACCCCGCGTACTTCGGGTCCTGGTTCCCTTTCCCGGACAACACCCAGCTCGACTGGGAGGAACTGGGTAACTGCGATTTCCTCTATGTGTCGCATCTGCACCGCGACCATTTCGACGCCGCGCATCTGGCCGAGTACGTGAACAAGGACGCGACCGTTCTGCTGCCCGACTACCCGGTCCCGGATCTGCGCCGTGAGCTGGAGAAGCTGGGTTTCCGCAAATTTTTCGAGACCGAGGATGCGGTCAAACACAAGATCAACGGGTCGATGGGGATCGGCGGCGGCGACCCGGCCGCCGAACTGGAGATCATGATCGTCGCGCTGCGCGCCCCCGCGGACGGCCCGATCGGTGATTCCGGGCTTATCGTCTCCGACGGCGAAACCACCTGTTTCAATATGAACGACGCGCGGCCGGTCGATATGGACGTGCTGCACGAGGCGTTCGGCACGATCGATATTCATCTGCTGCAGTACTCGGGCGCCATCTGGTATCCGATGGTCTACGACATCCCGGCCCGGACGAAATCGAATTTCGGTAAACAGAAGCGGCAGCGCGGAATGGACCGGGCCCGCAGCTATATCGAGCAGGTCGGCGCCACCTGGGTGGTCCCGTCCGCCGGGCCGCCGGTTTTCCTCGACGACGAACTGCGCTATCTCAACGACGACCACGGTGACGAGGGCAATATCTTCCCCGACCAGAGGGTCTTCCTCGAGCAGATGCGCGAGCACGGTCACGACCGCGGCGTGCTGATGGTGCCGGGCTCGGTGGTCGAGGTGCGCGGCGCCGAACTCGAACTGGATCACCCCTACGACCCCGATACCATCTGGAACGACAAGGCCGCTTACATCGAAAAGATGGCGCAGCGGCTGGCGCCGGTGCTGGTGGCGGAGAAGAAGACCTGGGCGCCCGCCGAGGGCGAACCCCTGCTGGAACCGCTGCAGGCGCTGTTCGAGCCGATCATGGCGCAGAGCGACCTGATCTGCGACGGTATCGGTTACCCGGTCGGGCTCGTGATCGGCGGGGAGACCGTGGTATTGGACTTCCCGAAGCGGGCCGTCCGCGCGCCGCTGGAGGGCGAGGGCAAATACCGTTACGGCTTCCGGATCGCGCCCGAACTGGTGCGCACCGTGCTGCGCGACAACGAACCCGACTGGGTGAACACCATTTTCCTGTCCACCCGTTTCCAGGCGTGGCGGATCGGTGGCTACAACGAATACCTGTACACCTTCTTCAAATGTCTCACCGATGAGCGGATCGCCTACGCGGACGGCTGGTTCTCCGAAGCGCACGACGATTCGGCCTCGGTGGAGGTGGCCGGTTGGGAGATCCAGCGCCGCTGCCCGCATCTGAAGGCCGATCTGTCGAAATTCGGTGTGGTGGACGGCAAGACGCTGACCTGCAACCTGCACGGCTGGCAGTGGGATCTGGAGTCGGGTCGCTGTAAGACCTCCAAGGGACATGAGCTGCGCTCCCGGAAGGTGTCCGCACCGGCCGGGTAGCCCGGTGCGGTAAGTGGATATCCGGCCCAGGTCCCTCGACGATCTACCGTCCTGCGTGGCGGTGCTGCGCCGCGTGCACGAGACGGACGGCTACCCGGCGGCCTGGCCTGCAGACCCGGCCGGCCGGCTGAACCCGGCGAAGCTGGTCGACGCGCGGATCACAGAGAGCGATGGCGCCGTGATCGGCCACGTGGGTATCGGCGGAGATGTACTCCCAGAGGCGGTTCATGCTGCTGCTCACCACCACGGTGTACTGATCTCGGTGGTCCGGTTGTTCGTCGTGCCGTCGGCCCGACGGTGTGGCACAGGCCGCGGTCTGCTCGATGCGGCGGTGGAGATGGCGAGATTGCGCGGTCGCCGCGCGGTGCTCGATGTGGAAGACAGTGGCGTCGCCGCGATCTCGCTGTACGAGCGGGCGGGCTGGCAGCGAATACACAGCGGCCCGGGGGACTGGACGACACCGGACGGTCGAGCCGCGTTCCTGCATTACTACCTGAGTCCCTGACCTGCTCGGATCAGCCTGGTCAGCTCAGGGCAACCGCCGCAGCCGGGCGGCTCGCGGGGAGTCTCCCGGCCTGTCGAATCGGCACGGACAGTCGGGCCACGAAACATTCTCGATCGCAACACCTCTGAGGAGAATCGGGGTACTGTGAGCGCGCCCGGCCCGGTGGATTATCAGGGGCACCGGACGGGGAAGCGGGGGCTTGCGGCAGCTTCTCCATACCCGGGCGCGTATTCAGCACAGCATCGAGTTCCGGTGCTGTGCCAGGCGCGATCGAGAAACCATCCGAATCACCACGGTGTTTTTCATCCCCGGCTGTACATCTTTCGAGGATGGGAATGCCCGGTCCCCTTCGAACGGAGATAGGCGAATGGCCGAGTTCGCGGAATCGACCCTTCCCCGGCGGCAGTTGGGTAAACACCTGCGTAACGGTCGGGAGGCAGTGGGCTTGACGCTGGCCGATGTGGCCGGGCTGATGGAGTGGAGTGTCAGCACGGTCCAGCGGCTGGAGGTCGGGAAGACCGGACGCATCCGGTTGGCGGATGTGGAGGCGCTGTGCCGGATCTACGAGTTCAGCGACGAGTTCAGCGAAGTGCTGAAGGGGCTGGCTCGGCAGGCGGCCGGGCATAGCTGGTGGCACGAGTACGGAGATCTCATCCCCGAACATTTCGACGTCTTTGTAGATCTGGAGTCGAGTGCACAGCGGCTTCGAACCTACGAACCGGAGATCATCCCGGGCCTCGTACAGACACCTGCGTACATGCATGCCCTGATGCGGGCCGGATATCCGGATGACAGTCCGGCCGAACTCGAACGCCGAGTCGCACTGCGCCACGGGCGGCAGAAGAGAATCACCCGCAGGGCCAAGCCGATGGTCGTCGACATTGTGCTCCGCGAGGCGGCGCTGCGAACAGTTGTGGGCAGCAGAAAAGTCATGGCTACACAGCTTCGCCATCTGGCCGACTTGAGTACCCGGGAGAACATCGCTGTCCGAGTCCTGCCGTTCTCGGCGGGCTTTCCGCTCGGAGTGGCGATCGGCCCGTTCGTCATACTCGAACCGGGAGACACCGGGAGGAGGGGATGTCCGGATCCGACGGTCGTGTACATCGAAAGCTTCACCGGAGACCTCTATCTGGAGAAAGAGTCCGTGGTGCGCCGGTATGCTGAAGCCAATCGGACTCTTCTCAACGCAGCACTGGACATGGTGCAGAGCAGGGATATGTTGAGGCGTTTGGCAAAGGAGTACCTCTAGTGATGACAGACCTTTCCGGCGCCGAATGGTTCAAGAGCAGTTTCAGTGGCGCGGACAAGAACTGTGTGGAGGTCGCGTTTCTCGCGGATGGTGCGGTCGGTATCCGTGACTCCAAGAGTCCCGCGGGCCCGGCCCTGGTGGTCGGCCCGGCGGCGTGGGATTCCTTCCTCGCTGGTATCGCTCGGGGCTGACTCGGATATAGCCGCGTTTTCGAACGCCACCGAACCGGCGGGAACAGCGTCGCGGTCGGCGTTCCGACCATCCGCATCGCTCAGGCCCGCGATCGCTGTCGCCGGTACCGGGGTGACCGGGGCCACTCCATGCCGAACTTCGTACCACCGCCCCTTCGGAGCGGATTTCCGCGGCGGTAGAGTCACGCCATGGCCTCGCGCATTATCCGGGTCGCGACCCGGGCCAGTCCTATGGCAGTAGCCCAAGCCGAGCAGGTCGCGGCCGGTCTGTCCGAGTTCGGTGTCGAAACCGAGCTGGTGAAAGTGACCTCCGCCGGCGACCGCTGGATGGGTGATCTGGCGAAGCTCGGCGGCAAGGGGGCTTTCGTCAAGGAGATCGACGACGCGCTGCTGGAGGACCGGGCCGATCTCGCCGTGCATTGCCTGAAGGATATTCCCGGCGATATCCCGATCCCGGAGGGTATCGCGTTCGCCGGTTTCCCGGAGCGCGACGATGTGCGCGACGCGATCATCACCAAGGACGGCCGGCCCTTGGCCGAGCAGCCGCCGGGGACGGTGGTCGGGACCAGTTCGGTGCGCCGGGCGGCGCAGCTGCGTCTGCACTATCCGGGGCTGGTGATGAAACCGCTGCGCGGGAACATGAACACCCGGCTGGAGCGGCTCGAGGACGGCTACTGCGATGTGCTGATCGCCGCCGTCGCCGGGATGTATCGCATCGGCCGCCAGGACCGGATCACCGAAATACTGCCGCTCGAGGTCATGTGCCCGCCGATCGGCGCGGGCGTGCTCACGCTCGCCTGTCGTGCCGACGACGACGAGGTCCGCGAACTCGCCGGGCACCTCGATCATGCCGAGACCCGCCGCGTCGCCGATGCCGAACGCGCTATGCTGCACGCCCTGCAAGGGCACTGCAATTCTCCGATCGCCGGGGTCTGCGTGATCGAACCCACCGGTCGGCTGTCGTTGCGCGGCAAGGTGTTCGATCTCGAGGGCACCCGGTGGTTGGATTCGCAGCACTGGGGCGTCCCGGAGGACCCGCAAGCACTCGGTTTCTTCGTCGGCTCGGATCTGCTGCGCCAGGGCGCCCGCGCGATCATCGATTCCATCCCGCACTGACGGCGGGAAACAGTCGATCGGGCCGACTCCGACGGCGGCATCCGAACTGGGCGGCATCGGGCCGGTGCCGCTACGCGCCCGTGCCCGGCAGTCAGGCGTCAGGTGCTGCTGCGCCGGCGTCGGCGGCCGGCCGGACTCGAGTCCTTGACTCGAACTGTATGACCGTCCCGGATGACGGAGTCGGCAAGAAGGTGAGACCTGCCGCTGACTTTCACCGCGCGCTTCTTCTTTCCTGCTGCGGCCCCTGTCTTCTCCGGCTTCGAATACCTGGGCGCGATCCACCGATCGATACCGCCGCCGGAAATCAGGGAAAGGACGTACAGGTCGCGCAGATGCGCAGCATTCCAGTCGCGGAGCATATGGGTTTTCCAACTGCTGAGCGACGGGTCGATTGCCGAAGCGGGCGCGGTATCACATGAGCGCAACATATCGGTGAAACGTTCCGTCAACAGCTCGAACAACGTGTCCACGGCAGATTCACCGTACCAACGCACTGCTTCCCGATCGCGCGGTCTGCCGACCGCGATCTGCTTCTCGATCGCCTCCCGCAACCAGGCGCCCGTGGTCATTCCCCGTTCGGCGGCAAGCTCGCGGGCTTGGTTCAGGACTTCGGTGGGCAACCGTACGCTGTAGCCGCTCATGGGCGAAGTATCGGCCGGGTTTCCCGGTACCGAGTTGTTGATTTCGTTGACAACGCTGTGCGTCTCGTAGTACTCGCGAGCTGCGTCGATATCGGATTTGTTGCTCATGATCTCTACCGGGCCTTTCGCCTGTAGGCCTGCTGCTCGGTTCCGTCCATATCGCGCGCTGTCACCACATACCATCTGCCGTCCATGGCTTCAGACAACACCACCACCAGATAGCGGCCCGCATGGGTCTGGCCGAACAACAGTGTCGTGTCGTTGCGGCCCTTGCCGAGCTGATAGGGACGTTGAGCGGCCTCCTCGACCTCGGACGGTGTGATGTTGTGCCGCGCTATGTGCGCCTCTGACTGGTCGGTCCAGTGGAACTCGAACACAATCGAGCGTATCACGATCGTAATACAGCAGGTAGAGCGTTTTCGGGCGATCGGTTCCGCCGTATCTCGTGCGCGGCGTTCAGCTCGGGTCCGAGCCGCGGATGGCGCCGAGCCAGGTCCCGGTCGCGGCCGCCACGCACATGGCGGCGACGAACGCCCCGGTCCCGCCGCCCATCACATAGAGCCACAACAGGGCGACGAACGGGGCGGCGACCGCCGGCTGGGCGTCCAGCAGCAATCGGCGGGTGATCTTCGTGGTGATGGCCGCCCGGGTCTCCGCTTCCGGGTCCGCCCGCGTCGGATTGTCGACCAGGCGGCCGGGCGGTTCGCTCTCCCGGGCCCGCCCGGCCGGGAGCACCCGGAACTCGAGGTGCCGTCCACCGGTCGGTCCGGTGCCGCCGGACTCGGGCCGCAGCACGATCTGCCGCTCGCTGAGCAGGGCCGTGCCACCGGTGAAACCGATCAGCTCCGGTGTGAAGTACACCGGCAGCCAGCGCTCGTCACCGCCGTCACGCAACTCCAGCCAGGAACGGCTTACCAGCTGATATTCCTGTCTCACCCGCCGCACCGTCACTGTCGTGGCGCTCTCGGCTCGGTAGCCGACCACCCCCAGCGCCACCGCGACCCGGTACCCGCTGTATCCCACGATGCCCACGCCGACCACCGCCAGTGCGCTGAGCTGGTCCGGATCGGCGAACGGCGCCCACGCGGTGAGTACCGCGAGGGCGCCGATGGTCACGCACAGCGGATAGGCCAGCGGATGGCCTATCCGGGAGCTCACTTCAGGAAACCGATTTTCGTGTAGTCCAGGGAAGCCAGTCCCGCGGCGCCGTAGTTGGCGAGGTTGTCGCGGACGCCGACGTTTCCGGCCGACTGCACCAGCGGGATCGAATGACCCTCGGCCCAGACCGCCTGGTCGACCTGATTGGCCAGTTCGATGGCCTTCTGCGGATCCAGCTCGGTCAGCGTTTTCTCGATGAGATCGTTCAGCTCGGGCGACCCGATGCGACCGTAGTTACCCTGCAGATTATCGGGATAGTAGCCCCAGATCTGCGGGATGCTGCTCAGCGGGAACGCGTCACCCATCCACACCCACTGGCCGACATCGAAATTGCCGGGCTGGATGTTGTCGGTGAAGAAACCACTGCCGGGTTTGGTCTCGATGGCGAGTTCGATCCCCACCTGCCGCAGGTTCTGCTGGATGATCTGCGCGACCTGCACCCAGGTCTTGTCGTTGTACATGACATCGCGGATCACCAGTTTGCGGCCATCCTTCTCCCGGACGTCCCCGTTCAGCGTCCAGCCCAGGGCGTCGAGTTCCCGCTTCGCGGCCTCGGGGTCGAAGGGCAGGCTGTTGTCCTGGTAGCCCTTCTGGCCCTGGATGAAGATGTGGTTGTTCAGCGGCTGCGGGTCGTTCACCAGGCCGTTCTGCATGGCCTTGGCGATACCGGCGCGGTCGATCGCCTTGATGATGGCGACCCGCAGGTTCGGGTCCTCCAGCAGCGAGCCCGGGGCGCCGTTGAAGGTCAGATGCGACCAGCTGTTACCGGGAGCGCGCCGGATCGCCACACCGGGCGTATTGCGGGCGGTCTGCATATCGTCGCGGGTGGCCAGTCCGATGGCGTCGATCTCATTGTTGGCCAGCGCCGGCACCATCGCTTCGCTCGACAGCACACTGAAGGTGATGGTGTCGAGTTTCGGTGTGGCGCCCCACCATTTGGGGTTACGGCCCAGCACGATCCGGCCCTGACCGCGGTCGGTGGACTGGATGACGAACGGGCCAGAGGTCTTGCCGGGTGCGTTGCGCCAGGCCTCGTTGAACGCCTCTGGTGTCGCCGTCGCTTCCTTCGGCAGCAGCATGGAGTTACCGGAGAACTGACCGGCCCAGTCCGCGTAGTGGCTCGTGAAGGTGATGATCGCCTGGCGGTCGTCGGTGCCGCGTTCGACCTTCTCGATCCGGTCGAAGCCGTTGGTGTTGCCGATCAGGAACTTCGGATCCTTGCCGCTCATGGCGTTGGCCTGGGAAGCGATGTCCTCCCAGGTGATGGGGGATCCGTCGGACCACACCGCCTTGGGATCGATGGTGTAGGTGACCTGCTGCGGCTCGGTATTGGTCAGTTCGACGCTGGTGAAGAAGTCGGTGTTGACCGAGATGGCACCGGCCGCGTCGGTGGTGAACGCCCGCGGCATCATCGGGCGCATGATGCCCGCCGATTCACCGTCGGAGTCGATTTGCAGCGGGTTCCAGTGCTCCGGATAGGACGTCGTGGCCAGCCGCAGATTCCCACCGTCGCGCAGTTCGCTCACATCGTGCGGGTTGATGTCGTTGACCGTGCCCAGTTCGGCGACCGCGCCCTCGGGTGCCCCCGCGTCGTTTGCACCGCAACCGGCCGCGAGCAGGGCGACGGTGCACAGCGGTACCGCGAGCCTCCGCAATGATCGAATCCTCATGGCCGTTCATCCTTCCTGCCGGTGGGTCCGGAGAACACGTCCGTCAACCCTCTACCACGGGTACGGGCACGGCATCGATCAGTGATCGTGTGTATTCGTGTCCCGGATCGCCGAAGATCTGTTCCGCCGGTCCCGCTTCGACGATCTTGCCCCGGTACATCACCGCGATATCGTGGGCCAGATTGCGCACCACCGAGAGGTCGTGGGAGACGAAGAGGTAGGAGAGTCCGCGTTCGGCCTGCAGGTCGCGCAGCAGATTGAGCACGCCCGCCTGGATCGAGACATCCAGTGACGACACCGGCTCGTCGAGCACCAGCAGTTCGGGGTCCAGGGCCAGCGCCCGGGCGATGCAGATGCGCTGTTTCTGGCCGCCGGAGAAATCGCCCGGATAGCGGTCGGCGTGTTCGGGCCGCAGGCCCACCTGCCGCAGCAGATCCGGTACGCGCTGGGTGATCTCGGATTTCGGTCGCTTCGCGATGCGCATCGGCTGGGAGACGATATCGGAAACCGGGAGCCGCGGATCCAGTGAAGCCGTGGGGTCTTGGAAGACGATCTGCAGTTTGCGGCGCAGTTCACGACGTTGCGCGGCGCTGAGGGTGGCGGTATCGCGGCCCATGATCTCGATGTTCCCGGCCTGCGGTTTCACCATGTCCAGGAGTTGGGTGAGAGTGGTGGATTTACCCGACCCGGATTCACCGACCAGGGCCAGGGTGCGTCCGGCGCGGACCTCGAAACTGATCCCGTCCACGGCGCGGACCTCGCCCTTGCGGCGACGCAGGATCACCCCGGAGGTGATAGGGAAGGTTTTGACCAGATCCGTCACTTTCAGTATCGGCTGTGGATCGGTGGCGGGAAGCGCTGCCGGCTCGCCGATCTCGCGGCGATAGGCGTCGAACAGCGCCGCCGAATCGACCTCGTCGGTACGGATGCACGCCGCGCGATGGCCCGGAACGGTCTCGGCCAGCGGCGGTTCCGCGGCGCGGCAGTCGTCGATCGCGACCGGGCAGCGCGGCGCGAACGAACACCCTCGCGGCAGTGCGTGCATGGCCGGCGGCGCGCCGACGATCGGGATCAGCGGTGCGCGCGGTGGTCCGTCCATGCGCGGGATCGAGCCGAGCAACCCCACGGTGTAGGGCATCTGGGGACTTCGGAAAACTTGCGCGGTGGTCGCGGTTTCCACGACCCGGCCCGCGTACATCACGGCCACGCGATCGGCGAGGGTGGCCGCGATACCCATGTCGTGGGTGATCATGATGACGCCCGCGCCGGTGATATCGCGGGCTTTGCGCAGCAGGTTCAGGATCTGCTTCTGCACCGTCACATCGAGTGCGGTGGTCGGTTCGTCGCAGATGATGAGCGCCGGATCGTTGGCGATCGCCATGGCGATGACCACTCGCTGGCGCATACCGCCGGAGAATTCGTGCGGGAAGGCCTTCGCGCGCAGTTCCGGATCGGGGATACCGACCAGATCGAGCAGTTCGACCGCGCGTTTCGCTGCTTCGGTCTTACTCAGGTTGCCGTGCGCGAGGAGCGCTTCGGCGACCTGATCGCCCACCCGGTACACCGGGGTGAGCGCCGAGAGCGGGTCTTGGAACACCATGCTCACCGCGCTGCCGCGCAATTTCGACAGCTCCCGGTCGCCGAGGCCGAGCAGCTCCCGTCCGCGCAACCGGATCGAGCCGGTGACCCGGGCCTGTTCGGGCAGCAGACCCATCACGGCGAGCGAGGACACCGATTTCCCGGACCCGGATTCGCCGACGATCGCCAGGACCTCGCCGTCGGCGACCGTGTAGTCCACGCCGCGGACCGCATCGACGCGGCCTTCTTCGCTGGGGAACGAAACGCGCAGATCCGATACCTCCAGCAGGGGCGCGCGGCCCTGGCCCGAGCCGGATGCACCGGGTACGGCCCGGTCCGCTGCCGATTGCACCGTCGTGGTTTCTCCGGTCATGTCCGCGCTTCCTCCGCCTGCCGGGACTTCTCCGCCGCCTTGCGCGCCTTCCGCGACGGCCGGGACCGGGCGCGTTTCGCGCCGGGGTCGAAGGCGTCGCGCAGGCCGTCGCCGACCAGATTCGCGCAGAGCACGGTGATGATCAGCAGACCGCCCGCGAAGAGGAACAGCCACGGATAGGTCATGGCGGAACTGGTGCCGTTCGCGATCAGCGTGCCCAGCGACACATCCGGCGGCTGTACCCCGAACCCGAGGAAGCTGAGCCCGGTTTCGGCCATGATCGAGGCGCCGACGGTGAGCGTGGTGTCGATGATCAGGATCGAGGCGATATTCGGCACGATATGGGTGAGGATGATCGTCCGGGTCGGCGCACCCATATAGCGGGCGGCCCGGACGAATTCGCGTTCGCGCAGGCTCATGGTCAGGCCGCGGACGATCCGCGCGCTGATCATCCAGCCGAACACACTGAGCAGGATGATCAGCAGCACGATCGAACCGCTGCCCTTGGTACGCGGCGCGAACAGGGCCACGATGATGAAACTCGGCACCACCAGCAGCAGGTCGACCACCCACATGATGGTCCGGTCGGTCCAGCCACCCAGCAGTCCGGCCACCGCACCGGTGACGGCGGCGATGGTGGTGGAGAACACGGCCACGCACAAGCCGATGATCAGCGACTTCTGCAGGCCGCGCAGGGTCTGGGCGAGTACGTCCTGGCCGATCTCGGTGGTACCGAAGGGATGCTGGGGACTCGGCGGTTGGAGCAGGGCGGTGTAGTCGATGTCCTGATAGTCGTAGGGCAGAAACGACGGCAGTACGAAACTGGCCAGGAACATCAGGATCAGCACCGCGGCACCGACCAGCGCGGGTTTGTTGCGCAGGAAGCGGCGCAGGATGAGTTTGCGCCGGCCGGAGGCGGCCGGTTCGGGCGCGCCCTGGACCAGGATCTCGGTTTCGTTGATGCTCACGCTGTGCCTTCCGTGCACGAGTGTGATCGGCGATCGGTCGACACACTGACGCGGAGGCCGAAGCGCAGGCGAAGGAATCGCACTACCGCCTCCAGGCCTGACCCGCTCATCCCACACGCACCCGGGGGTCGAGAATCGCGTAGACGATATCGGAGAGCAGACCCGACACCAGGACCACCAGCCCGGCGAAGGCGGTCACCGTGGCGACCACGTAGATGTCCTGGGCGTTGATGGAATCGACCAGCCATTCCCCGACGCCGTGCCAGCCGAAGATCTTCTCGGTGAAGGTGGCGCCGGTGATCAGCCCGCCGAAGCTGTAGGCGAACAGCGTGGCCATCGGGATGAGGGCGGTCCGCAGACCGTGTTTGTAGAGGGCCCGGTTGCGGGTGAGACCTTTGGCCCGGGCGGTCCGGATGAAATCGCTCTGCAGGACATCGAGCATGGCATTGCGCTGGTACCGGCTGTATCCGGCCATCCCACCCAGGGCGAGGGCCAGGGTCGGTAGCACCAGATGCTGTAGGCGGTCGACCAGTTGGGCACCGAACCCCTCGATGCTGCTCGCCGAGGTTTCGCCGGTGTAGAGGAAGATCTGTGTTCCGGTGGCCGAGTTGATTTCGAGCGCACCGAATTTCAGCAGTGTCGCCAGCAGGAACACCGGGGTCGACAGGATCAGCAGTGATATTACGGTCGTGAAATAGTCACTGAATCTGTACTGGCGGATCGCGCCGGCCGCACCGATGAGCACGCCCAGGACCGTGCCGATGATCGAACCGAGGACCAGCAACCGCAGACTGACCCCGACCCGGCGGCCCAGTTCCTCGCTCACCGGCTGCCCGCCGAGCGTCTCGCCGAAATCGCCGTGCACCACACCCGTCATCCAGGTGACGTAGCGCTGCGGAATCGGCTCGTCCAGATGTAGTTCCTCGGCCTTGGCGTCGATCACCGACTGCGGCGGTCGCGGATTGCGCTGCTCCAGGCTGTCCAGCGGCCGGAAGGTCAGCGAAGCGAGGCTGAAGGTGAGAAAGGACGCCAAGAGCAGCAGCACGACGTAATTGAGCGCCCGTCGTAGCAGAAAGCCGGCCATCGTTCCCCTCGATATCAGGTGTAGCCCCTGATCATAGGGAGCGATCCCCGGGGATGCGCGACGGACGGCCTGCTGCGTGTTCACCCCGCGAACGGGTATGCCCGCCGGTGCGCCGCGGCCGACCCAGCAGAATGGAGCGGGTGAGCGCAACGCGGCAGACCCGACCGGAACTGGTGGCCTCCGATGTGGACGGCACCCTGATCGATCCCTACGAGCGGGTTTCGGCGCGGACCCGGGCCGCGGTGGCGGCGCTGGTCGCCGACGGAGTGCCGTTCGTGCTGGCCACCGGCCGTCCGCCGCGCTGGATCGCCCCGGTGGTGGCCGGGCTGGGGTTCGCGCCGCTGTGCGTATGCGGCAACGGCGCCGTGCTCTACGACGCCGGGACCGACAAGGTGCTCGGGGCCTCGGTGCTGGATGTGGAAACCCTGGCCTGGGTCGCCGATATCGCGGAGAAGGTGCTGCCCGGATGCGGACTGGCGGCCGAACGGATCGGCGCCAGCGCGCACGACGCGGCCACTCCGCAATTCGTCAGCTCACCGCAGTACGAGCACGCCTGGCTGAATCCCGACGACACCGCCGTGGCCCGCGACGAGGTCATCGACACCCCGGCGATCAAGATGCTGATCCGGCTACCCGGCGCCCGCAGCGGCGATATGGCGGTGACGCTGGCCGCCCATATCGGCGACCGCGCGGATATCACCTACTCCACCGAACACGGCCTGATCGAGATCTCCGCGCCCGGCGTCACCAAGGCCTCGGGGCTGCGGACCCTGGGCGAGCGGCTCGGCGTCGATCCCGCGGATATGGTCGCGTTCGGCGATATGCCCAACGACATCCCGATGCTGCGCATGGTCGGGTTGGGGGTCGCGATGGGGCACGCCCATCCGGAGGCGCTCGCGGCCGCCGACGAGATCACCGGGACCAACAGCGAGGACGGTGTCGCGCAGATCCTCGAACGCTGGTGGCCGGGGGAAGGGTAGCCGCGGCGGAGCGGCGGACCACCTGTGCCAAGACGACCGCGCCGGATCGTGCGGGGCACGATCCGGCGCGGTCGGTACGCGGAGTTCAGGCGGCCGGTGGGGGCGGTGCCGCGGGCTCCGGCGGAGGTGCCGGACCGGCCGCGGCGGCGGGTCCCGGACCTGCTTCGGCTGCAGGCGGCGGACCGGCCTGGGCGGCGGGCGCCGGCGCGGACTGCGGCACCGGGGATTGTCCTTCGGCGGGCCCGGCGACAGGTGCGGGCGGTGCCGCAGCCTCCGGGACCGGGCCCGCGACCTGCGGTACCGAGTATTGTCCTTCGACCGGTCCGGCGACGGGTGCGGGCGGTGCCGCGACCTGCGGAACCGGCCCGGTACCGGGTATCACGTGCGGCGCGGGGCCGGGTTGCCCCTGCGACTGCTGCTGGTAGGTGTCGTTGTAGGTCTTCCAGACGGTGGTGACGATATCGGCCACCTGGTCCAGGATCAGGGAGCCGTTCTGGAAGTCGGTGCGCAGCCCCTCGGGGACCGGATAGGCGTCGGTGAGCGGCAGGCCGAGCGCACCGGTGTCGGCGCCGAGTTCCAGGAAGCGATCCAGGACCTTGCCGACGACCTCGTGCACTCGGCCGTCCGGTGTGGTGTAGACGTATCCGTTCACGAATTTCGCGTACTGCTGCCCCTGGGCCGCGGGCATCGGCTCGGACGCGGCCTGCCCGAGCGGCCCGTCCGGACCACCTTTGGAAACCCAGTACTTCGCGATCACATTGTCGTTCACCATGGTCAGCAGCTTGGCGGTGAGATCGGCCAGCGCGGCCAGATCCGAGCGGGCGGCCTGGCTGCGCGGGGTCGACGACCGGGTCGCGCCCGCTTCGCCGGCGGCTATCGTGCGGATCCGGTCCATCTGCGCGTAGGCGGCATCGCCGGGGCAGCTGGTGTTGCCCACGTCGCGGTGCGCGAAGACCACCGGCAGATGCACTTCCTCCCCCTGTGCGTACGGGGTGAACTCGGTGCCCTCCGAATACATGGTGGTCTGGCCCTTGGGGTCGAGACCGGCGATCCGGGCGCGCCAGCCGATGAACTCGCCGGTGGCCTCGATCGAGGCGTCGGTGGGCTGTTCGACCTGGTAATCGCCCATGATCGCGACTCCGGAGGTGTTCTCGTTGAAACCGCCCGCGTGCGCGCCCTGCACCGGTTTGTCCAAGCCCCCGTAGCGGCCCTCGAAGATCTGCCCGTACTTGTCGACCAGCGCGTTGTATCCCATATCGCACCAACCCAGGGTCTGCGAGTGGTACGCGTAGATGGCGCGGACGATCCCGGCCGATTCGGATTTGCTGTAGTCGTTGCGGCCGGCCGTGTGGTGCACGGTGACTCCGCCCAGCCCGTCGTCGTAGGTGGGCTCCTGGCAGCGGATCGATTCGTCGGCGCCCCACTGGTTGCGGGTGATGACCCGGGGGCCGCCGCCGGGCAGGGCGGCGGCGATGTCCTGGAGTTGATCGTCGACCGCGCCGCGGCCGGGATCGATGAGGACGGCGGTGAGTTCGGGCGGTTGCTGGGGACCACCGGCCGCGGCGGGGGTCCGTCCGAGCGGATCGTCGCCGTGCTGCTGCGGTTTCCGGGTGACGAGCACCTGCACCGAGGTGGTGTTGCCGACATAGATGGGGTCGGTGCCGGTGGGTCCGCCGGCCGCCTTGCCGTCGGCGCCGTCGATCGGGTTGGCCTCGTACCACTGGCCCCAGCTGCCGTCGGGCTGTTCGGCCCGGATCATGACGGTGGTGTTCGCCAGGTCCGGAGCGGTCAGTGCGACCATGCTGAAGGGCTGTTCCCGGTTCAGTTCCTTGACCTGCGCGCCGACCGCGTCCATGAATTCCGGCGGAATGACGCCCGGGGTGAGGGCGGGGGTATCCGCGGGCGGGGGCCCGTCCTCGGTCACGAAACCCAGACCGGGCTGCCGCCCGGGCAGCCGGCGGCTCGGATCGGTCGGGGTGGTCGTACCGTTCGGGGTCAGACCGGGTACGCCGAGCGCCTGCAGATCGCCCAGGCGCAGGTCCGGCAGGTCGAGGCCGGTCAACTCGCCCAGGGGCAGCACGGTATCGGGGGCGCTGCGCAGGGCGAGCTCGGTGAGCTGGGGCGGCACCGCGGTGAGTTCGATCTGATCGGTGGATTTGCCCGGGTCGGTGACTGTGGGCAGCAGGATCGGGCCCGCTACCGCTACTAGCGCGACAACCGGCAGTACACAGGAACGCTTCGGTTTGCGGTAGGGCACGAGCTTCTCCAATCAGGGTTGCAACCAGTGATCGGTGAGCAAGTCATGCTTGCGAACTTCAGTCCCACGGACCACACTAGCCACATTCGTCACAAATCTAAACCTGAGGTTGAGGCTTTCCTGTTCGCTCGAATGTAGCTCCCGGAGCGTGGTCGGTCGAAACGACATGCCGACGTCGTACCGAGTCGAAAGCGTCCGGGCTGACGATGGGAGTGCTCGTATGTCATACCGAAATAACATGACTCGGCCGAAAGTCTCAGGGCGTCTGGGGAACACGCTGGTAGCTCCTGGTATGCCGCCGTCGATGAGAGGTCGGCGGATCCGTCCAGGCCCATTGCTCGCCTGCGGGGCGACCGCCCTGGCCATCGGCGGGGCGCTCCTCGTGCCCGTCCCGGGAGAGGTATACCGGATGCTTGCCGAGGCCGGTCCGGGGCACGGGCGCGGCCTGAGTCAGCACGGTGCGCTACAAAACGCCGACAACGGGCAGAACGTCGACCAGATCCTCGCCTACTACTATCCGGGCGCCGAGATCGGCACCATCGGACCGGCGTCGGTATCGGTCCGGCTGCAGGAACAGGACGGCGCCGATCTGGTCGTCACCTCCGCCGCCGGGATGCGGCTCGCCGGACAGGAACTGCAGGCGGGCGAAGCCGTCCGGCTCACCCCGCTGCCCGACGGCGGCGCGCACGCGGTGGTCACCCAGGGCTGCGACGGACCGGTCCTGTGGGAGAACCCGATCCAGGATCCGTGGGTCTATCCGATCGACCCCAGCCCGAACCGTCCGGCGGCGGAGCATCTGACGCTGTGCGGCGGCGGCGCCTACCGCGGGTCCCTCGGTGTGGCCGCCGAGAACGGGGACACCCGCACCGTCAACCGGGTGGACATCCAGGACTATCTACTCGGCGTCGTCCCGGCGGAGATGCCGCCGGACTGGGCGCCCGCCGCCCTGGAAGCCCAGGCGGTCGCCGCCCGGTCCTACGCGCTCGCCGAAACCCGCTGGCCCTACGCGCAGACCTGCGATACCACCGACTGCCAGGCCTACAGCGGTACCGCCCAAGAGGACCCGCGCACCACCGCCGCGGTGGAGGCCACGGCCGGCCGGGTACTGCTGCGCGACGGGCGGATCCTGCGCGCCGAGTACTCCGCCGCGCCCGACGGCGGAGCGCCGGCCGATATCCAAACCTTCGAGGTGGGGCCGACACCCGACGAACTCACGGTCACCACACCGATGCCGCTGCCGCCCCCGGTGAACCCGCTGCCGGAGGGAGCCGCTCCGGGAACCGCCGAACCGTGGAACGAGCCCTCGCCGGAGGGCACGAAATCGGGTGCACCGGCGCCGCGTACCCCGGAAGGTTCGCTCCCGGTCTCCCCGGGCGGCACGCTCCCGGGTGCCGCACCGGGCGCGATCCCCTCGCCGATCGATACCGCCTACGCCGAGATGGGCGGTATGCAGGGCGCGCTCGGGTTGCCCGTCACCCCGGAACTGCCCCTGCCCGAGGACGCGGGCACGTACCGGCTGTTCGAGAACGGCGTCATCGTCTACACCGCCGACCTGGGCGCGCAGGTCGTCGACTTCGACACGCTGATGCAGCTGGTACCCGGCCTCACCGAGGGGGCCGGTAGCGCCGAAGCCGACGGTCCGGCGCCCGCCCAAACCGAATCCGGCAGTGCCGGACCGGGCGCGGCCGACTCCGAGGCGGCGACGATTCCCGGCCGGATGCCGGCCGGCCGCGCCGCACCGGGCGGCACACCGGAGTTCGACACCCGCCCGGCCGGGTCCGGCACGGTCGACGGCGACCGGCCCGCGCCCGTACCCGGAGCCCAGCAGATCCCGACCAGAATGGAGACCACCGAGGTGTTCTAGTCGCCGCCGTCGCCGGAGGCTTGACCTTTACGTAGCGTCAACTTGCAGGCTGGTGGCACCGACGCGGAACGGAAGAGGTGAAGGTCGTGGGCGCGGGTTCCCGCAGCGACGAATGGTCCATCCAGGATCTGGCGAAGGCGGCCGGAACCACCGGCCGCACCCTGCGCCACTACGGGCAGCCGGGGCTGTTGCCGCCCAGCCGGATCGGCGTGAACGGGTACCGCTACTACGACGAGCGCCGGGACGCGATGCGCGTCTACGCCGAGAACAATTTCGAATAGCGAAGGCGTCCGCCGAGCACCCGCCGACGAATACGGGTGCGGGTGCTCGTGTTTCACATTTTCCGGGAATCGGCGCACCGACGATCCCCGGCGATGAACGGTACAGTGCCGGAAACCGTGACGAGGGGGAGGTCCCGTGAGTTATCCATATGGTCAGCCGCCGCCGCAGCAGCCGGCGCCGCCGTTTCCGTCGGCGCCGTATTCGCCGCCGCCCGTCTACCCGGCCCCGCCCGCCCACCAGATGGGCTACGCGCCGGGGCCGCAGTTCGCCGGCACCTATGGGTATCAGGCGCCCCCCAGTGGGGGGACCGGGATCACCGCCGGGATTCTCGCGCTGCTGGGTGGAGTCGCCAGCGCGTTGTCCGCCTTCGGAATGTTCGTGCTCGCCTCGGCCACCTCCGAGAGTTCGCTGACCAATGGCGCCGTCCTGGCCACCGGCGCCCGCCGCCGGACCAGTTCCAGTTCGAGTTCCAGCGGGCCCGATATCGATTTCGACTTCGACCTCGCAGGTACCGGTGTGGTGCTCGGTATTGCCTACAGCGTCCTTGCTCTGCTGCTCCTGGTCGGCGGCATCCTGCTGCTGCGTCGCAGCAATTCCGGGCGAGTGATGGTCATCCTCGGTTGCGTGCTCTCGATCGTGCTGACCGTCGTCGTGGTCGGTGTGGTCGCCGTCGGTGGTGGTATCAGCGTTCTCGGTGCCCCGCTCTTCGCGGTCCTCACCCTCGTGCTGGCCGCCATCGCCCCCACCAAGCGGTGGATCGAGGCCGCCCGCACGCCCGTTCCGGTCGGTGCCTACGGCGTCGCCCCGTACGGCTACCGCTGACAGCGCCGGTGAACGGTACTTTTCCCGCGCCGGGGCCGGAGCGCACCGGCCCCGGCGCGTGTTTTCCGCGACGGACGGCGCGGAAAGCCGCTCACCTGGCAATACCCCTGACCTTCCGACTCCGACTGGCGCCGGGAAACGCTTCCGATACGCTGGGCTCCCGTGACCGCCGCATCGTCTCCGGGTAACTCAGATAACACCGCACAGTTCGACTTGATCGTCGTCGGCTCCGGCTTCTTCGGGCTGACCATCGCCGAGCGCAGCGCGAACTTACTGGGCAAGAGAGTCCTCGTACTGGATCGCCGCCCGCATATCGGCGGTAATGCCTATTCGGAACCCGAACCGGAAACCGGTATCGAGATCCACAAATATGGCGCGCATCTGTTCCATACCTCGAACAAACGGGTCTGGGACTATGTCACGCAGTTCACCGAGTTCACCGGCTACCAGCATCGCGTTTTCGCCCTGCACAAAGGTCAGGCGTACCAGTTCCCGATGGGGCTGGGCCTGGTGTCGCAATTCTTCGGCCGGTATTTCACCCCGGACGAGGCGCGCGCACTGATCGCCGAGCAGGCCGCCGAGATCGAAACCGCCGACGCGCAGAACCTCGAGGAAAAGGCCATCTCGCTGATCGGCCGTCCGCTGTACGAGGCGTTCGTCCGCGACTACACCGCCAAACAGTGGCAGACCGACCCCAAGGAACTGCCCGCCGGCAATATCACCCGGCTCCCGGTCCGCTACACCTTCGACAACCGCTACTTCAACGACACCTACGAGGGCCTGCCCAAAGAGGGGTACACGAAGTGGCTGGAGAACATGGCCGCCAGTGACCTGATCGAGGTCCGGGTGGACACCGACTGGTTCGACGTTCGCGACGAGCTGCGCGCGCAGAATCCGGATGCCCCGGTGGTGTACACCGGCCCGCTGGACCGCTACTTCGATTACGCCGAGGGTGAGCTGGGCTGGCGCACCATCGACTTCGAAACCGAGGTGCTGCCCACCGGCGATTTCCAGGGCACCTCGGTGGTGAACTACAACGACGCCGATCCGGCCTACACCCGGATCATCGAGCCGCGGCATTTCCACCCGGAACGGGACTACCCGACCGACAAGACGGTGATCATGCGCGAATACTCGCGTTTCGCCAAGACCGGCGACGAACCGTACTATCCGATCAACACCCCCGAGGACCGGGCCAAACTGACCGCGTATCGCGAGCTGGCCAAGAAGGAGACCGTCGGCGCGCAGGTCCTGTTCGGCGGCCGCCTCGGTACCTATCAGTACCTGGACATGCACATGGCCATCGCGAGCGCGCTGAACATGTTCGACAATGTGCTGCGTCCGCACCTGGAGACGGGTGCGCCGCTGGCCGAGGAGAACAACGACGTATGACCTCTGCATCACTGGCGCCCAGTGCGTCCGCGACCCGAGCGAAATCGCTGCTGCAACGGGTGATCCTGCCCCGGCCGGGCGAGCCGCTGGATGTGCGCACCCTCTACCTGGAGGAGTCGGCGACCAACGCGCGGCGTGCCCACGCCACCACCCGGACCTCGCTGTCGATCGGCGCGGAGTCCGAGGTGTCGTTCTGCACCTACTTCAACGCGCTGCCGGCCAGCTACTGGCGGCGCTGGAGCATGCTCGACTCGGTGGTGCTGCGGCTGGAGCTGGCCGGGCACGGCCGCGTCGACCTGTACCGCTCCAAGGCCGACGGTTCCCGTATCCACGTCCAGGGCCGTGAGTTCGCGGTGGCCTCCGGCGCGGAGACGGTGTCGGTCGAGATGGAGGCCGATTTCGGCCCCTTCGAGGACGGCGGCTGGCTCTGGTTCGACATCACCACCGACACCGCGGTCACCCTGGTGTCCGGGGGTTGGTACGCGCCGATCGAGGCGCCGGGGGAGGGCCGGATCGCGGTCGGTATGCCGACCTTCAACCGCCCCACCGACGCCGTGACGACCTTGAAAGCGCTCGGGGCCGATCCACTGGTGCTGGCGCAGATCGACGCGGTGATCATTCCCGATCAGGGCACCCGCAAGGTCGTCGACGAGCCCGGGTTCGAGGAAGCCGCCGCCGTCCTCGGCGCCCGGCTCGCCATTCACGATCAGCCGAATCTCGGCGGGTCGGGTGGGTACAGCCGGGTGATGTACGAGGCGTTGAAAACCACCAGTGCCGAATTCATCGTCTACATGGACGACGATATCGAGATCGAACCGGATTCGATCCTGCGCGCGCTGGCCTTCGCCCGGTTCGCGAAATCGCCGGTGCTGGTGGGCGGCCAGATGCTCAACCTGCAGGAGCGTTCCCATCTGCATGTGATGGGTGAGGTCGTCGACCGCAACATCTTCATGTGGTCGGCGGCGCCGAATGTCGATTACGACCACGATTTCGCCAAGTACCCGCTGCGCGACCGCGACAATTCGAAACTGCTGCACCGGCGTATCGACGGCGATTTCAACGGCTGGTGGACCTGCGTCATCCCGCGGCAGGTGGCCGAACAACTCGGCCAGCCGCTGCCGCTGTTCCTGAAATGGGACGATGTCGAATACGGGTTGCGCGCCCGGGAAGCCGGATATCCGACGGTCACCCTGCCCGGTGCCGCGGTCTGGCATATGGCGTGGAGCGACAAGGACGACGCGATCGACTGGCAGGCGTATTTCCATCTGCGCAATCGCCTGGTCGTCGCCGCCCTGTACCAGCCGGGCAACGGCCGGAGCATGATCGCGCACACGGTCAAGGCGACCCTCAAACACCTGCTCTGCCTGGAATATTCGACGGTCGCCATCCAGAATCTGGCGATTCGCGATTTCCTGGCCGGTCCGCAGCGACTGTTCGAATTGTTGCCGAGCGCGCTCGGCGCGGTACACGAATTGCGCAAACAGTATCCGGACGCGGTGATCCTGCCCTCTTCCACCGAACTCCCGCTGGCCAGCGGAATGGGGGTCGGCGCGGTGGGTGAGCCCGCCAATCCGATCGCCAAGATCGTACGGCTCGGCAAGGGTCTGCTGCACAATCTGCGTCCGGCGCATGAGGAGCACCACGACCGGCCTCAGCTGAATGTGCCCACGCTGGATGCGCGCTGGTTCCTGCTTTCGCAGGTCGACGGGGTCACCGTCACCACCGCGGACGGGCGCGGCGTGGTGTATCGCAAGCGCGACCCCCGCCAGGCCTACGGCCTGCTCCGGGAAGCGCTGCGGCTGCGCAAGGAACTCGCCGGGCGACTGCCGGAAATGCGGGGGCGCTACCGGGCCGCGCACGCGGAACTCACCGGTACGGCCGCGTGGGAGAAGGTTTTCGGGATCGGCAGCAGCGAGGAGAGCCAGCGGTGAACGCCATGAACCCGAGCCTGCGGGATTCGGGTACCGGCCGGGCACCGGCGGAAGTCAAGATCCTCGAAGCGGTCCAGGGCGCCATCGCGACCCCGCCGGTGATCTCGGCGGCACGCGGTATGTCGCATTTCGGGGAGCACGCGCTCGGCTGGGTCGGTGTCGCCGCGGTGGGCGCGCTGGTCGACAAACCCCGGCGTCGGCAGTGGGCCGGGGTGGCGGTCGGCGCGGTGGGGGCGCACGCGGCCTCCATCGTGATCAAGCGGATCGTCCGCCGGCCCCGACCGCACGCGCCATCGGTGCAGGTCAACGTATCGACGCCGAGCAAGCTGAGCTTCCCCTCCTCGCACGCGACCTCGACAACCGCGGCGGCGGTGCTACTCGGAAAATTGACCGGGCTACCCTTGCCTGCGGTGCTCGTACCGCCGATGTTGCTGTCCAGAGTCGTGCTCGGGGTGCATTACCCCTCCGATGTGCTCGCCGGTTCCGCGCTCGGTGCCGCGTCCGCCGCCGCCCTGCTCGCCGCCGAAAAGAGACTCGACAGTGACCGCACAAGACGAAAAGGCGCTGCCCGCCATGAGTGAAGAGCCCACCGGCGCCGACCTGGCCGAAGCCGAAGTGAAAGGGCCTCCCAAAACGCTGGTCGGTGGCCTGGTCAAGGCAGCTCGTCCGCGCCAGTGGGTGAAGAACGTCCTCGTGCTGGCCGCACCGATGGCCGCGGGTTCGGTGACCGATCTCGATGTGCTCGCCAATGTGGCCATCGCCTTCGTCGTCTTCTGCATGGCCGCGTCCGGTGTCTACCTCACCAACGACGCGATGGATGTCGAGGCCGACCGGGCCCACCCCACCAAGCGGTTCCGTCCGATCGCCGCCGGTGTGGTCCCGGTGAATCTCGCCTTCGCGCTGTCGGCGGTGCTGCTGCTCGGTTCGCTGGCGCTGTCGTTCCTGGCGTCCTGGCAGCTGGCCGTCACGATGGGCGTGTACATCGGGGTGCAGCTGGCGTACTGCTTCGGTCTCAAACACCAGGCGGTCCTGGACATCTGCATCGTGTCCTCCGGCTTCCTGTTGCGTGCGATCGCCGGCGGGGTGGCGGCGGGGATACCGCTGTCCCAGTGGTTCCTGCTCATCATGGCGTTCGGCTCGCTGTTCATGGCGGCCGGTAAGCGTTACGCCGAGCTACAACTGGCGGTGTCCACCGGTGCGAAGATCCGTAAATCGCTGGAGTACTACACCCCGACCTACCTACGGTTCATCTGGAGCCTGGCCGCGACCGCGGTGGTGGTCTTCTACGGTCTGTGGGCCTTCGAACAGGGCGCGGCCAAGGACACCGAATGGTTCGCCCTCTCGATGATCCCGTTCACCGTCGCGATCCTGCGCTACGCCGTGGACGTCGACGGTGGTGAGGCCGGTGAACCCGAGGAGATCGCATTCGGCGATCGCGTCCTGCAGTTGCTCGCCATCGCCTGGATCGGAGCGGTAGGTGTCGCTGTCTATCTCTTCTGACGAGATTGCGGTAGCCGAAACAGAACAGCCCGACGAGCGCGCCGCCACCGAGCGGCGGCGTTCGCCGGGCAGTTCCGTCTCGCGTGCGGTGTTCGCGGGCGGCATCCTGGCGACCGTCGCCCTGTTCGCGTTCGGTGGCTGGGAACGGCGCTGGATCGCCGACGACGGACTGATCGTGTTGCGTACCGTGCGTAACCTGCTGGCCGGCAACGGTCCGGTCTTCAACGCGGGCGAACGGGTCGAGACCAACACCAGTACGGCATGGACCTATGTCGTCTGGTTCTTCAGCTGGCTCACTCAGGGCCGCCTGGAATACGTGGTGCTCGGTGTCGCGCTGACACTGTCGCTGCTGGCGGTGCTGTTCGCGATGCTCGGCACCGGCAAACTCTGGGGCCCGGCGTCGTCGACGCTGCTGCTGCCCGCCGGAGCGCTGGCCTATATCTCCGTGCCGCCCGCCCGCGACTATGTGACCTCCGGTCTGGAGAATTGCCTGGTCATCTGCTGGATCGCCCTGCTGTGGCTGCTGCTGGTGCGGTGGAGCAAGGCCGAAACGCCGACCGTGCCCGGGCTGCTGGGCTTGGCCTTCCTGGCCGGTCTGGCACCGTTGATCCGGCCCGAGATGACCGTGGTGGGCGGCCTGGCGCTGCTGCTGATCTTTTTCGCGCCCATGCCGCGGTCGCGGCTGCGCCCGTGGCTGCTGCGGGGCCTGGTGGTCGCCGTCGCCGGCGCGGTTCCGCTGCTCTACCAGGTCTGGCGGATGGGCTACTACGGCCTGCCCTACCCCAATACCGCGGTCGCCAAGGACGCGGGTGGGGCGAAATGGGGCCAGGGTTTCACCTACCTGTGGGATCTAACCGGTCCCTACTACCTCTACGTACCGCTCGTCGTCCTGCTGGTCGCGGGACTGGTGGCCGCGCGGGCGCATTACATGCGCCCGGATACCGGTACCGCGATGGACCCGGCGGCCGGCCGGCTACGGCAGTTCCGGGAGCGGTTGCGTTCACCGTCGGCGGTGGTGGCGCTGGTGCTCGGCGCCGCGGTGCTGCTCACGATCTACGCGCTGCGCGTCGGCGGCGATTTCATGCACGGGCGGATGCTGCTGCCGCAGCTGTTCCTGTTCCTGCTGCCGGTCGCAGTGCTTCCGGTGCGGCTGCCCGAGGGTGGTCTGCGGTCGCTGACCCGTCGCGAGGCCCCCACTTTCGCGATCCTGGTCGCCGCGCTGGTGGGCACGGTGGCGTGGGCGCTGCTGGCGTCGGGTACCACCGCAATCAAGACCGGCACCCACATCAACAAGTCCGGGATCGTGGACGAGCGGATCTACTACGTCCTCAACACCGGTCACGATCACCCCATCCGCGCCGAGGACTACCTCGATTACGCCCGGATGCGCCCCATGGTGGAGGCGATCGAGAACACGCCGGACGGCGGTCTGCTGCTCAATTCCCCGTCGTTCATGATGTGGTACATCGCCCCGCCGCCGCTGCCCATCTCGCCGGGCGGGGCCGGCCATACCGTCTACTTCCTCAATCTCGGCATGACCAGCATGAACGTTCCCCTGGACGTCCGGGTCATCGATCCGATGGGCCTGGCCTTCCCGCTGGCCGCGCACACCGATCGGCTCACCGACGGACGGATCGGGCACGACAAGAGCCTGTATGCGGACTGGGTGATCGTGGAGACCGGCATGGTGGACATCAAGCCCTGGTTGCCCTGGTACATGGACGAGGACTGGGTCGAGCAGGCCCGGGTGGCGATGTCGTGTCCGGACACCTATGCGCTGACGCTCTCCTACAAGGGCCCGCTGACGTTCGAACGGTTCAAGCACAATCTGCTGCACGCTCTCGATTTCGCGTCGTACCGTATAGACCGGGTACCGAAATATGAGATTCAGCGCTGTGGTCTCGTCGATCCGATACCACCGGTGCGCTGAACTGCTGTTTCCCCGACCGTAGTTCGGCTGTTCGCCGCGTTTTCGCATTCCTGGTGGGCAGGTGAACTGCGGTCGGGTTAAAGTGCTGGCGTCCGGTCCCGGCTCGTCCGGGCCGGGGACCGGTAGTCGTACTGCGCGGCCGTGGGTCGCACGACGGAGGGCGGGAAACATGCGAGGGGTAATCGGCCGTGATGTGCGGAGCGCACGTCCGGGGCGGCGGCTGGGCGGTCGGCTGAAGCGCACGGTGCTGCTGTCCCTGGCGGCCCTGCTCCCGGTCGGTGCCTCGGTGGCCGGGCCCGCGGCTCCGGCATCGGCGCAGTTCGATCCCAGCGGTATCGATTTCTGGGTCGATTCGGAGATGGGCCCGATCAAGTCACGCGTGTTCCGCGCCGCCGACGGCAACACCGCCCGGGTCGTGTACGCCCTGGACGGGATGCGTGCCCGCGACGATCTGAGCGGCTGGGAGATCGATACCGATGTCGCCCGGGAACTGACCAAGTGGAATATCAACGTGGTCATGCCGGTGGGCGGGCGGTCGAGCTTCTACGCGGATTGGAACGCCCCGAGCGATTTCTTCGGGCTGGGCAGTTCGGGTAGTGCCGGCGGTGCCACCGGTTCGGCGGCCGATTCGGGCTCGGGCCTGGCCTCGGGTTCGGCGGCCGGAGTCGGGCGGACCACCACCTACAAGTGGGAGACCTTCCTCACCCGCGACCTGCGCTGGGCGCTGCGCGACCGGCTCGGCTTCAACCCCAACGGAAACGGCGTGTTCGGGCTGTCCATGGGCGGCAGCGCGGCCCTGGCCCTGGCGGCCTACCATCCCGATCAGTTCCGGTACGCGGGCTCCTACTCCGGATATCTGAACGTCTCCGCGCCCGGTATGCGGGAGGCGCTGCGCGTGGCCATGCTCGACGCCGGCGGTTTCAATATCGACGCCATGGCGCCGCCGTGGAGCCCGCAGTGGCTGCGGATGGATCCGTTCGTGTTCGCGCCGCAGCTGCGCCAGCACAACACCCGGCTGTGGATTTCGGCCGGCAGCGGTCTCCCGGCCGCAACCGACGGTCTGAGCTTCGACACGCTCAACGCGATGGGCCTGGAGGCACTGGCGCTGGCCAACACGCGGGCGTTCCAGGTGCGGATGATGTCGCTGGGGGCGACCAACGCCACCTACGACTTCCCGGCTGTCGGCGTGCACAACTGGCAGTACTGGGCGACCGAGGTCTACCGGATGATCCCGGATATGTCCGCGAACATCGGCTGACCGGCCGCGGCCGGGCACTGTCCGGCCGACGTCTTTGCGCAATTGTTGCCAAGGGGTATTGCCGACTGGTTCGGCAACGAATGTGTACGCCACCTCGCCAACGACTGTGACCTACGCCACTATTTGGCAACATGAACGCGGGTATAGCCGATTGACGCACCAGGAACATGTATCCAGATAACGGCTTCCGTCTCCGGATGGGCGCTGTGGTCTATGTATCCGAGATGGGGCCGGTAATGTAGCTAGGTACTTGCTGCCCGGCTGTCCAGGCGAAAGGTCTAGTCGAATGCGAAGTGCGCGCAGACCCGGATCGGTGCGTACCCGGCGGTGGGTACAGCGATGGGCGATGGGTGTGGCGGTGGCGCTGCTGGCCCCCCTCGCGGTGGCTCTGTCCGATGTGGCTCCCCGGGTCGACGCGGCCCCCAACCCGGCCGGCTTCGATTTCTGGGTCGACTCACCGGAGATGGGCCCGATCAGGTCGCGGGTCTTCCGCGCCAAGGACGGCAATACCAGTCGAGTGGTCTACGCCCTCGACGGTATGCGCGCCCCCGAAACACACAGCGGCTGGGAGAACGACACCAATGTCGCCAATGCGCTGACCGACTGGAATATCAACGTCGTCATGCCGATCGGCGGTATGTCCAGCTTCTACGCGGATTGGAACGCGGCCAGCTCCTTCCTCGGGCTCCCGCCGACGGGTTCGTCCTCCGGTTCCGGGGCCCTCAACGTCATCTCCGAGGGTCCGGGCAAGAGCTACCGCTACGCCTGGGAGTCCTTCATCAACCAGCATCTGCGCTGGGCCCTGCGCGACCGGCTCGGCTTCAACCCGAACCGCAACGGCGTCTTCGGATTGTCGATGGGCGGTAGCGGCGCCCTCGCCCTGGCCGCCTACCACCCCGATCAGTTCAGCTTCGCCGGGTCCTACTCCGGCTACCTCAACGTTTCCGCGCCCGGTATGCGCGAGGCCATCCGAACCGCCATGATCGACGCCGGCGGCTACAACGTGGATTCCATGGCGCCGCCCTGGGGTCCGCAGTGGCTGCGGATGGACCCATTCGTCTTCGCGCCGCTGCTGCGCGACCACAACACCCGGCTGTGGATTTCCGCCGGCAGTTCGCTGCCCGGGCCCGCCGACGGGTTCACCGGCAACACGATCAACGGTATGGGGCTCGAGGCCCTCGCGTTGGCCAACACCCGCTCGTTCCAGCTGCGGATGATGTCGCTCGGCGCGAACAATGTCACCTACTCGTTCCCGGAGACCGGTATTCACTCCTGGACCTACTGGGAGGCCGAGGTGTATCGGATGCTTCCGGATTTGTCGGCGAATATCGGATAACGGCAGTTGGGGGTCCCATTCGGGGGACCCCCCGAGCCGATGCAGTGTGCCTGCCCGGAACGATTCGTTCCGGGCAGGCGACACTACTGTCGATAGGAATTCGTCATCGGTTCGTATTCCGTTACACAAGCCAGGTCGGAGCGCGATTTCGATAACAGTCGAATATCCCGGCCCGCCGAGACATCAACGCTCCGGCAAGGTATCGTCACGGGGCGATCACAGCGGTTCTCGCGGCGGATTTCGGCCATCCGATCAGCACGGCCTTGCTCGGCTCGATGAGGTCGAATAAAGTCCAGCGAGCACATCTGTGACCAGATCGTTGTAGCGCTGTCGGCCCAGTGGTAGGTCGGGACCCGGTCGCCGGCGCCGCCGAGGAGAAACGGGGTGTTGTCCGCACAGCGGTAGCGACAACGCCACAACAGCAGAAAGAGAGCAGAATTCATGCGTTTCGGCAGGGCAGCCGGCCCGAAGAGAAGTACCGGGCGGTCGCGGGCACCCCGCGGCTGGCGTAACCGGATTCTGGCTATCGGTGCGGCAGTGCTCGCGCTACCCGTCGCGGCAGGTATCGCGGCCCCGACCGCGCTGGCTTCGCCCGCGGCACCGGTCAAGCGCGGCGCCTTCGAAGAACTGCTGGTTCCCTCCAGCATGGGTCCGATCAAGGTCCAGGTCCAGTGGGCGGCGCGCGGCGGCAACGCCGGGCTCTACCTGCTCGACGGCCTGCGCGCCCGCGACGACCGCAACGCCTGGTCGTTCGAGACCAACGCGCTGGAGCAGTTCGGCAACGACAACATCTCCCTGATCATGCCGGTCGGTGGCCAGTCGAGCTTCTACGCCGACTGGTACTCGCCCAGCAACACCAACGGGCAGAAGTTCACCTACAAGTGGGAGACCTTCCTGACCCGGGAACTCCCCGCCTTCCTCGAGGGCCACGGCGTGTCGCGGACCAACAACGCGATCGCGGGTCTGTCCATGGGCGGTAGCGCCGCCCTGGCCCTGGCCGCCTACCACCGCGACCAGTTCCGCTCGGCCGCCGCCTACTCCGGCTACCTGAACATCTCGGCGCCGGGTATGCGTGAGGCCATCCGTATCGCCATGCTGGACGCCGGCAAGTTCAACGTCGACTCGATGGCCGCGCCGTGGAGCCCGCAGTGGCTGCGGATGGACCCGTTCGTGTTCGCCCCGCAGCTGCGTGGCCTGCCCATGTACATCTCGGCGGCCAGCGGCCTGCCCGGCCCGTACGACAAGCCGGCCGGTGCGATCGGCGCGTTCAACACCGGTAACGCCATGGCGCTGGAAGCGCTGTCGTTGGTGAACACCCGTGCCTTCCAGGCCCGCCTGAAGACGCTGGGCATCAACGCCCACTTCGACTTCCCGAACGTGGGCACCCACTCCTGGAAGTACTGGGAGAGCCAGCTCTTCGCCTCGCGCAAGATGTTCCTGGATTCCACCAACGGCTGGTGATCGAAGGCACGCCATTCGGTTGCCGCTGAACCGATAGTCCCCCCAACGGCGCCACCTGCTTCGTATCGAAGCAGGTGGCGCCGTTGTCGTCGGTCCGCACGGCGGTGGCGAACTGGTTTGCTGTCCGCGCGTCCTACCGGATATCCGCACGCCGCGGCGGTACAAACAGTGGGTGGCAGGGATGACACGCGCACACCGGGGGACGACGGTCGGCCGGTCCCGCGGACGCGCCCGGCGGCAGCTGACGGCCTGGGCCGCCGCGCTGGTGCTTCCCCTCGCCGTGGCACAGGCGCCCGCCCTCGCCCAGCCGACCGTCGCCGCGTCCCCCGCCGCGATCCGGAATGTGGTCTGGCACACCGACCGCGATGTGGCCGTCTGGGTCGACTCGCCCGCCATGGGCGTGCCGATCCAGGTGCGGCTGTTGCTCGCCCGGGACTGGAACACTCAACCGGACGCGAAGTTCCCGGTGCTGTACATGCTCGACGGCCTGCGTGCCGCCGACGACGAGAACGGCTGGATAAAGGACGCCGGGGCGGTGGATTTCTACGCCGACAAGAACACGACCGTGGTGCTGCCGGTCGGCGGGCAATCGAGTTTCTACTCCGACTGGCTGCAGCCGGACAACGGCAAGAACTACAAATGGGAGACCTTTCTCACCAAGGAACTCCCCCCGCTGCTGGAGAGTCAGTGGCGTGCCACCTCGACCAGGGGGATCGCCGGACTGTCCATGGGCGGAACGGCCGCAATGTTCCTGGCCGCGCGCAATCCCGAGTTCGTGAAATACGCCGCCTCTTATTCGGGTTTTCTCACCATCACCAGCCTCGGTATGCCGCAGGCTATTCAGCTGGCAATGGCCGACGCGGGCGGCTTCGACTCCGGTGCCATGTGGGGACCGCCCGGAAGCCCGCAGTGGGAAGAACACGATCCGTTGCTGCTCGCCGATCGGCTGAAAGGTAAATCGCTCTACATCTCCAGCGGGACCGGTGTCTCCGGCAAACACGACGAGGGCAGCGAAATTCCGGGGGTGAGCACGAATATGTTCGGGATGGGCCTGGAGACACTGGCCCTGCTGACCTCAGAGAACTTCGTGGACAAACTCGGCGAGCTGGGAATCCCCGCGACCGTGAACTACCGGGCCGCGGGCACCCACACCTGGCCGTATTGGGATTTCGAAATGCGGCAGTCGTGGTCGCAGGCCGCCGGCGCGCTCGGGGTGCCCGCCGGTAAGCCCGAATGCGCGGTCGCGGGCGCCATCGGCGCGGTCGCCGGCGACAACGGCCGGCTCGGCGATTGCCTCACCGGCGAATACCAGGTGCCCGGCGGACTGGCTCAGGATTTCCGCCACGGCCGCGTCTTCTACTCCCCGCACACCGGGGCGCATCCGGTGGCCGGCCGGATCGGCGGGGGCTACCAGGCGGCGGCCGGGCCCCGTGGCGGCCTCGGTTTGCCGACCGGCACCGAACAGTTGCTACCGGACGGCCGCGGCCGCTTCCAGCCGTTCCAGCACGGCTCGCTCTACTGGACCCCGGAAACGGGCGCGCAGGTGGTGCGTGGAGCGATCCTCGAGGAATGGGGTAGGCAGGGCTTCGAGGGCGGCCCCGCGCGCTACCCGGCCGGCCCCGAAGTGAAGACGCCGAACCGCGACGGCGCGGTCCAGTCCTTCGAAGGCGGGCCCTTCTACTTCAGTCCCGCCACCGGCGCGCATCGCGTCGAAGGGATGATCCTGGCCAAGTACGCCGAACTCGGCTTCGAGAACAGTCGGCTCGGTTTCCCGGCCGCCGCCCAGGCTCCGCTGAAGGACCTCGGCCAGTTCACCCGCTTCGAGGGCGGCAGCATCTACTGGAGTCCCCTGTCCGGCGCGTGGGCGGTCCGCGACGGACCCATCATGGATGCCTGGCGTGACGCGGGTTACGAAGCCGGCCGGATCGGTTTCCCGATCAGTGACGAGTTCGCGATCCCGGGCGGAGTCCAGCAGAACTTCCAGCGGGGCTTCGTCACTGTCCGGGACAACCGGGCGGAAGTGCACAGCTGATCGGCGTATCCACTGCCGGTGCGCATGGACGGAGACCCGGACCGGGTCAGCGGGGTCGGAGAATTCTGCGGCGGCGTTGATGAAGGAGC
>NZ_JBFAHF010000007.1:0-202471 GCF_040654015.1 Nocardia sp. NPDC050799 | reverse complement strand
CGCCTGTCCAGAGGTGTCCGGCGTCCATGGTCTTTAGCGCCTCACGCCCCCCACTACAGCGCCGCCCCTTGGCCGAGCAGGCGGCAGCGGCCCCTGTTCGCAGGGGTCCGCATGCCGACCTGAACATCGAATGCCAACGCAACCTGCATGCGTCGAGTTTTACGAGACACCTCGAAGGGTGGAGGCCCGTCTCGCCGTTTCGGCCTCGAAAGCGCATGAGCGAGTCTCGAGTCCCGAGGCCGAAACGGCGAGACCAAGGGGGCCTCAACCCCCGCGCGCCAGCGCGCAGAAAACACAGCTACTACCCTCGGGGGTCGCGGCCCGGGCCAACCCGCCGGGCCGGGACGCACACCCACCGTCAACCCAGTGGTTCGGCGGCCCCGACTAGAGCGGCCGTGAACCCGCGCGCATCCGTGCGCCGGAACACAGGATGGAATGTATGTATCGGACCCGAGGCCCACTGCTCGGAGTGGTGGCGGCGGTGGCGGCCGCCGGACTGCTCGCCGGCTGCGGCAACGACGACTCGACCGCGACCGGCACCCCGACGCTGTCGACTTCGGCCGGCACGACGTCCGCGAGTGCGGCCCCCGCACCCGCGAGCGAGAGCCAGGCCCCGGCCCCGGCACCGGAGGGCGAAACGCCCGCGCCCGAGCAGCCGGCCGCACCCGAGGCGCCGGCCGAGGAGCCGGAGCGTCCCGCCCCGGTGCCGCCGCAGGAAACCGACACCGGACATCTCGGCGCGAAGGAGCAGACCTTCGTCGACGAGCTGGCCAAGCAGGGTGTCACCCCGTCCTCCCCGGATATCGCGCTGAGTATCGGCAACTACGTCTGCCAGGGTGTGGCCGCCGGGACCTCCGATGCCGATATGGCGACGTTCGTGAACGCGATGGCCGGTTCGGATCCGTCGTTCGATCCCGCGAAGATGCCGGTGGAGCAGGCGGGTCAGATCTACATCAGCACCGCCAAAGCGCACTACTGCCAGTGATAGCCGATGAGTAGAGGACGTACCGGGTCCCGGCGGTCCCGGCCGAAGGGTTGTCTGACATTGCTCGCGGTGGGAGTCGTCGGGCTCGTCATCGTGATCCTGCTCTGGTATCTGCTGGCCGGCTGCCTGCGGGAACCCGGGCCGGGCCCGGGTCCCGAGCCGGGGCCCGGGGAGCCGACCAGTCAGCCCGCGAGCTGCCCGGATGTGCAGATGATCTCGGTGCCGGGCACCTGGGAGTCCAACAGCACCGACGATCCGTACAACCCGACGGCCAACCCGGCTTCGCTCATGCTCAATGTGAGCAACCCGGTCCGGGAACAGTTCCCGGAGGGCCGGGTCGACGTGTACACCGTCCCCTACATCGCGCAGTTCTCCAATCCGATCGCTATTCCGCCGGACGGTCAGGCCTCCTACAACGCCAGTCGCACCGAGGGCAGCCGGCGGACCTACGATTTCCTGACCCAGCGTCACCAGGAGTGCCCGCTCACCACCTATGTGCTGGCCGGGTTCTCGCAGGGCGCGGTGATCGTCGGTGATATCGCCGAACAGATCGGCAAGGGCAACGGTCCGGTACCCGCGGACCGGGTGCTCGGGGTCGCCCTGATCGCCGACGGGCGGCGGTCCGGTGAGACCGGTGACGGTCAGCCGATCCAGGTCGGCACCCCGCCGCCCGGGGTCGGCGCGGAGGTGGCGCTGGCCGGGTTGACCGTTCCCGGGATCACCATGACCGGCGTCCGCACGGAGGGTTTCGGTGAATTGGCCGACCGGGTGTACACGATCTGCGCGCCCGGCGACCTGATCTGCGACGCGCCCCGCAACGCGCTGAGTCCGGCCAATATTCTCGGCAGTATCGGGACCCTCGCGCAAGCCGTGGGCAACCCGGTACACAGCCTCTACCACAACTTCGTGGTTGACCCGGACGGCACGACGGCCACCCAGTGGGCGGCCGACTGGGCGGTCGGTCTGGTCGGCAGCGCGCCGTCTCCGCCGCACTCGTGATCCGCGGATACGGGGCAGACGCCGCCGTGGCGGCCGTCTTGTGACAATTCACCGCAGTCAGCGTGTTCCCCGCTGCCTGGCAGGCTGTAAAGTGCGCTGGTGATCGCGCATCCCGGGCCCTGCGCCGGCACGGGATGCGCAGACTTCCGATATCCAGGAGCATGAGTTCATGACAGAAGCCGCCGCACCGGTGGATGAGTTGAGCGCGCTGGGCACCCCGCTGCGTAAGTTCCGCTTCGCGGCCGCGGGTGAGGGAAACAAGCAGGAGGGCGGCGCCCGCAAGTTCATCCAGACGGCGCAGCAGGCCGAGGAGTACGGCTACGACACCTTCGTGGTGCCCGATCATCTCGGTGACCAGATCGGCCCGATCGCGGCCCTGGGTGCGCTCACCCAGGCCACCGACCGGATCCGCCTCGGTACCTCGGTGCTGGCCAACGGTTTTCGGCACCCCGTGGTGCTGGCCAAGGATCTGGCCACCATCGATGTGCTGTCGAAGGGCCGGCTCGAGGTGGGGATCGGGGCCGGCTGGAAGGCCGACGAGTTCGAGGCCGCCGGGCTGGACTACGACCGGCCCGGGGTGCGACTGGCCAAGCTCGACGAAACCCTGACCATTCTCGATACGCTGCTGCGCGGTCAGGAGTGCACCTTCGAGGGCAAGTACTACCAGGTGCACGGTGTCAAAGGGACCCCACGGCCGCGGCAGGGCCCGCGGCCGCCGCTGTGTACCGGAGGCGGCGGTCCCCGGATGCTGAAACTCGCCGCGAAGCACGCCGACATCATCTCGATCGTTCCGGTCACCACGCCGAACGGTAAAGGTCTGCTCTCGGGGATCACCCTCGACAAGACCATCGAGAAGGTGAACCTGATCAAGGAGGCCGCCGGGGACCGGTTCGAGCAGATCGAGCTGAACTGGGCGATCACCGCCATCGTCATCACCGACGACCGGGAGAAGACCGCCGAGATGGCGCTGTCGGCCATCGAGCGTGGGTTGCATCCCGACCTGGAAGTCGACGTGAAGCTCTCGGTCGAGGAGATCTTGAGTTCGCCGTATGTGGCGATCGGCACGTTCGAGGAGATCGCCGACCAGATGCGCCGTGTGCGGCAGCTCACCGGTATGTCCTATGTGGGGATATTCCCTACCCAGATGGACGCATTCGCGCCGGTGATTCCCTTGCTCCGGGAGGAGTGAGAAGCTCGTCTCTGTAACATGTCTCTGGTTTGAGAACATCTAGCCGATAGCGGTCACCGCGCAGACCGCACCCAGAACCCGCAGGGTCGGTTCTCGAATGGAGAGCACCCGCGGCGAAAGCGAGTCGGGGCCACACAGTGAATAACGGTAATCGTGCCGTTGCCGCGTGCGCCTCGGAGGAGAAGGAATGGACGAGACTTTCGACGACTACCTGGACGAGAACGGGAACATCACCATTCCCGATGATCGCACCCTGGTCGACCACGTCGAGAAGCACACCCGTAACGACGCGAACACCTTGGCGTACCGCTACATCGACTACTCGCGCGAGCGCGATGGCGAGGTACACGAGCTGACGTGGCAACAATTCGGGGTCCGGCTGCGCGCGGTGGCCGGTCGCCTGCAGCAGGTCACCAGTCCCGGTGACCGAGTGGCGGTCCTCGCGCCGCAGGGGCTCGACTATGTGATCTCATTCTTTGCCGCCATCTACGCGGGCACGATCGCGGTGCCGCTGTTCGATCCGGACGAACCGGGTCATACCGACCGGCTACACGCGGTACTGGGTGACTGTAAACCGTCGGCCATTCTCACCGCCGGTTCGGCGGCGGCCGGCGTGCGCCAGTTCTTCCGGGGGCTGCCCGCCGCGCAGCGGCCGCGCATCATCGCCGTGGACGCGATTCCGGACAGTGTCGGTGACAGCTGGGCGCGCCCCGATATCGCGGTGGACGATATCGCCTACCTGCAGTACACCTCGGGTTCCACCCGGACCCCCGCCGGTGTGGAGATCACCCACCGCGCCGTGGGCACCAACCTGCTGCAGATGGTCGACGCCATCAACCTCGACTGGAACTCCCGCGGCGTCACCTGGCTGCCGCTGTTCCACGATATGGGTCTGCTGACGGTGATCCTGCCGGCCGTGGGCGGCAAGTTCATCACCATCATGTCGCCGGCGTCGTTCGTGCGGCGGCCGTACCGGTGGATCAAGGAACTGGCCGCCGCCTCCGACGGTGCGGGCACCTTCGCCGCCGCCCCGAACTTCGCCTTCGAGCACGCTGCCGTGCGCGGTCTGCCCAAGAACGGTGAATCGCTGGACCTGTCCAATGTGATCGGCCTGATCAACGGCAGCGAACCGGTGACCACCTCGTCGATGAAGAAGTTCAACGACGCGTTCGCGCCCTACGGGCTGCCGAAGACGGCCATCAAACCGTGCTACGGCATGGCCGAGGCCACCCTGTTCGTCTCGGCGACCAAGGCCGAGGACGAGGCCAAGGTCACCTATGTGGACCGCATTGAGCTCAATGCCGGGCGCATGGTGCGGGTCGAGCAGGGCACCGAAAACGCGATCGCGCAGGTGAGCTGCGGCTATGTGGCGAAATCCCAGTGGGCGGTGATCGTCGATCCGGAATCGGTCGAAGGTGACGCCCGGGAGCAGCCGGACGGCCACGTGGGCGAGATCTGGCTGCACGGCAACAACATGGGCATCGGGTACTGGGGCCGGGCGGCCGAGACCGCGGCGACTTTTCAGAACAAGATCGTCACCCCGCTGGCCGAGGGCAGCCACGCCGCGGGCACCACGCCCGACGCGCACTGGATGCGGACCGGCGATTACGGCGTGTACTTCGACGGCGAGCTCTACATCACCGGCCGGGTCAAGGACCTGGTGATCGTGGACGGGCGTAATCACTACCCGCAGGACCTGGAGTTCTCCGCGCAGGAGGCCAGCAATGCGCTGCGGCCCGGGTTCGTCGCGGCGTTCTCGGTACCGGCCAACCAGCTGCCGGCCGAGGTGTTCGCCCAGGGCAGCCATTCGGGTCTGAATTTCGACGCCGACGACGCCTCCGAGCAGCTGGTGATCGTGGCCGAGCGCGGTCCGGGCGCGGGTAAGGCGGATCCGCTGCCGATCGCCGACGCGGTACGTGCCTCGATCTCCCAGCGCCACGGTGTGACGGTGCGGGACCTGCTTCTGGTACCGGCGGGTTCCATCCCGCGTACGTCCAGCGGCAAGATCGCCCGGCGGGCCTGCAAGGCCGCGTATGTCGAGGGCACCCTGCGGGGCGGTTACACCCAGCAGGCGTTCCCGGACGCGCCCGAGGAATAGGCCGACAACGAGTCGGGTCGCGGCCTCGAGTGAGCGAAGCGCCCATCCACCACAGCGATGCAAGGCTGCTGCCGGGCACCGCGTAAAGACAGGTAGCTTGAGGACTGATGGCTGAGAACGAGGGCATGTCGCCGGAGACGACCGAGAACCTTTCCACCGAGGAGGGCCGCGCCGCCGGAGCCGGCGACGCGTCCTCGGCGGGCGTTACCACGCCGGGCACCGATCTCACGGTTGCCGAGCTGCGGGAATGGTTGCGGCGCTGGGTCGCCGAGGCCACCGGGCAGTCGGTCGACAGGATCACGGTGGACCGTCCGATGGAAGAGTTCGGGCTGGCTTCCCGGGACGCGCTCGCGCTGGGTGGTGAGATCGAGGAACTCACCGGTGTGGTGTTGAACGCGACCGTGGTGTACCAGCACCCGACCATCGCCTCGCTGGCCGATGTCATCGTCAACGGTCCGCCGGAGATCACCGCCGAGGCCACCGACGACCAGTTCTACACCGCCGGGTACGCACCGGGAGACGCGCACGATATCGCCATCGTGGGCCTCTCGACCCGGCTGCCCGGCGCGGGCGACACCCCGGAGTCGACTTGGGAATTCCTGATCAACGGCGGTGACGCCATTCGCGATCTGCCCGAGGGCCGGTGGGCGGAGTTCCTGAGCGAACCGCAGCTGGCGCAGGCCGTGGCCGAGGGCAATACTCGCGGCGGCTATCTGGACCAGGACGTCGTCACCGGATTCGACGCCGAGTTCTTCGCCATGTCGCCGGTGGAGGTCGAGCGGATCGACCCGCAGCAGCGGCTCATCATGGAACTCACCTGGGAGGCGCTCGAGCACGCCCGGATCCCGGCCAGTGACCTGCGCGGTGAGTCGGTCGGTGTGTATATCGGTACATCCACCACCGACTTCCAGTTGGTCGCCGCGATGAGTCTGGGGGAGACCGATCCGAACGTCCCGGCTTCGGCGGAGGCCTACAAGATCACCGGCAGTGCCAGCAGCATCATCGCCAACCGCGTTTCCTACTTCTACGATTTCCGCGGTCCTTCGGTCGCGGTGGATACCGCTTGCTCCTCGACCCTGGTCGCGGTGCACCAGGCTGTGCAGGCGCTGCGCGCCGGTGACGCCGACGTCGCGCTGGCCGGCGGGGTGAACATGCTGCTCATGCCGATGGCCACGCTCGGTTTCGACAAGATCGGCGCGGTGGCGAAGGACGGTCGGATCAAGGCCTTCTCTTCCGACGCGGACGGGATGGTCCGCTCCGAGGGTGCCGGGCTGGTAGTGCTCAAACGGCTCGCCGACGCCGAACGCGACGGCGACAACATCCTCGCGGTGGTCAAGGGTTCCGCGGTGAACAGCGACGGCCGGTCCAACGGGCTTCTCGCGCCGAACCCCGACGCCCAGGCCGATGTACTGCGCCGCGCCTACCGTGACGCCGGTATCGTGCCCTCCACCGTCGACTACATCGAGGCCCACGGCACCGGCACCCTGGTCGGCGACCCGCTCGAGGCCCAGGCGCTGGGCCAGGTGGTCGGTGCCGGTCGCGCCGCCGACGCACCCGTGCTGCTGGGTTCGGCGAAAACCAATTTCGGCCATCTGGAATCCGGCGCGGGCGCGGCGAGCTTGGCGAAGGTACTCCTGGCGTTCCAGCACGATGTGCTGCCCGCCACCATCAACTACGCGGGCCCGAACCCCTACATCCCGTTCGAGCAGGCCCGGTTGAAGGTCGTCGACGAGCCGACCCCGTTCCCGCGCTACAGCGGCACCGCCACGGTCGGTATCTCCGGTTTCGGTTTCGGCGGAACCAACGCGCACGTGGTGGTGCAGGAGTACGTGCCCGCCGCGCCGGTCGAGGTCTCCGAGCCCTTCGTACCGGACGCGGACAGCGACACGCTGGACGTGGCGAGCACCGATGTGGTCGCCGAGGCCGCGGCGGTCGCCGCCGACGCCGCTCCCGAGCCCGAGTGGTCGGCCGACCGCGCCGAGCCGTTGCCGGTGATCCTGGCCGTATCCGCCTATCTGCCCTCACGCCGCCGTAGCGCCGCCGCGGATCTGGCCGACTGGCTGGAAACCGAAGCGGGACAGCGGACTCCGCTGGTGGACGTGGCCCGGTCGCTGGCTCGGCGCAGTCACTGGCGCTCCCGCGGTGTGGTGCTGGCGAAGGACCACGCCGCGGCCGTGGCCGGCCTGCGGGCGATCGCCGCCGGTAAACCCGGCCCGGGCGTTTTCACCGCCGATGCTCCGGCCGCGCAGGGACCCATGTGGGTGATGGCCGGGTTCGGCGCCCAGCACCGGAAGATGGGCAAACAGCTCTACCAGGAGAACGCGATCTTCCGGCGCACCGTCGACGAGGTCGACGAACTCGTGCAGGACGAGGCCGGGTACTCGGTGCGCGAGATGATCCTCGACGACGGCCAGGACTACGACGTGGGCACCTCCCAGGTCGGTATCTTCACCATCCAGCTCGGTCTGGCCGCGCTGCTGCGGGCGCACGGCGCGGAACCCGCCGCCGTGGTCGGGCACTCGATGGGTGAGGTGGCCGGCGCCTACATCTCCGGCGGGCTGCCGCTGGAGGACGCGGTGCGCGTCATCTGCGCGCGGTCGCGGTTGATGGGCGAGGGTGAGCAGATGCTCTCCGACGCCGATGTGCGCAATATGGCACTGGTCGAGATGAGCGCCGACGAGGTCGCCGCACTGCTGCCGGAATTCCCCGATGTCGAGGTCGCGGTGTACGCCGCGCCGACCAATACGGTGATCGGTGGCCCGGTCGACCAGGTCTCGGCGATCGTCGGCCGGGTGGAGGAAGCGGGTAAGTTCGCCCGCGTCCTGCAGACGAAGGGCGCGGGGCACACCTCCCAGATGGACCCGTTGCTGGGCGAACTGGCCGCCGAACTGGCCGGGATCGAGCCTACGAGATTGAAGGTCGGCCTGTACTCCACGGTCGACAAGGAGCAGTACTACGTGCCCGGCCACGACCCGGTGCACACCGAGGACTACTGGGTGAAGAACATGCGGCACAGCGTGTACTTCACCAACGCGGTGCGACTCGCGGTCGATTCCGGGATCACCACGTTCCTGGAGCTGGCGCCGAACTCGGTGGCGCTGATGCAGGTGCTGGGCACCACCTTCGCCGCCGGGCTCCCTGACGCGCAGCTGATTCCCACGCTCAAGCGCAAGGAAGACGAATCGGCCGGTGTCATCGCCGCGCTGGCGCAGCTGTACGTACACGGCCATGCTGTGGACCTGGGTTCACTGGTATCGGCCGGACCGTACGCCGATATCCCGCGTACCGCGTTCGTACGGAAACCGTACTGGCCCAAGATAAGCGGTTTCTCGGCCGGTGGGAACGCCCGGGTACCGGGCGCGTCGGTCGCGCTGCCGGACGGCCGGCACGTCTGGGAGGTCCGGGCCGCATCGGTCGACGATCTGCCCACGCTGGTGCGTTCGGCCGCGACGCAGGTACTCGCGGACGTGAACCCGGGCGCCAGTATCGCGCACGCGCCGCTGCCCGCCACCGGCACGCTCGTCACGACGCTGACCCCGCATCCGGGTGGCGCGTCCATCCAGGTCCATGCCCGCGACGGTGCGCAGTTCCGGCTGCTGTTCGACGCGGTGGTCACCTCGGGTGCCGCGCTGCCGGTGCCTGCCGAACCGACCCCGGCCGCGCCCGTGCGCACCGAACCCGAGGTCGTCGAGGTCGTCGACACCTCCGGTTTCGGCGACCGCTGGATTCCGGACAGCGGCCAGACGGTCGAGGAGCGGCTGGCGCTGATCGTCGCCGAATCCATGGGTTACGCGGTCGAGGATCTGCCGATGGAGATCCCGCTCATGGAACTCGGGCTGGACTCCCTGATGGCCATGCGGATCAAGAACCGCGTCGAATACGAATTCGATATCCCGCAGCTGCAGGTCTCCGCGGTTCGGGACGCCAGCCTGCACGAGGTCGGCAAGGTGCTCCGCTACGCGATCGAGCACCGCGACGAGGTCCAGGCGCTGGCCGACCAGCAGGCCGGCGGGGAATCGGGCGCGCTGAGCGTGGACGACGACTTCGTGACCGCCGCCAAGGCCGCGATGGAGGCCGGGGAGGACCCGGTCGCCGCGCTGAACCAGGGGACGGGCGCCGCAGCGAAAGCGCCGGCAGCGAGCGAGCCGGCGCCGGCTGCCCCGGCGTCTCCCGCCGCGCCGAAGGCTGAACCGGCCGCGGGCGCCGCGCTGTTCGGGGGCGGGGCCGCAGGGTCGGACCAGGACAACGTTCCGCCACGTGACGGTGCCGAACGCCTCACCTACGCGGCCTGGGCCACCATCACCGGCGAATCGGCCGGAGGGATTTTCAACACCCTGCCGATCCTGGACGAGGACACCGCCGAGAAGCTCGCCGCCCGGCTCACCGAGCGGGTCGGCGCTGAGGTCACCCTCGACGATGTGTTGGATTCGGAGACCATCGAACAGCTCGCAGATGTGGTTCGCACCCTGCAGGAAAGCGGTGCCGATGTCGACGGTTTCGTCCGCCCCATCCGGGCGCGAGGCGAGAATTCCAATGCGGTCCCGGTGTTCGTCTTCCATCCCGCCGGCGGGAACACCCTGGTCTACGAGCCCTTGCTGAAGCGGCTGCCCGAGGGGACGCCGATGTACGGCTTCGAGCGGGTCGACGGTGCGATCGAGGAACGGGCCCGGGAGTACGTACCCGAACTGCGCAAGCTGCAGGGCGAGGGACCCTACGTTCTCTACGGCTGGTCGCTGGGCGCGGTCCTGGCGATGGCGGTGGCGCAGATCCTGCGTGCCGAGGGCGCCGATGTGCGCCTGGTGGGCCTGATCGACCTCGCCATCCCCGCCGAGCCGGAGGACAACAGCCCGCAGGAGCGGTTGGAGCGCATGCGGCGCTACCAGGCGTTCGCCAAGAAGACCTTCAATGTCGCCGGTGAGCTCGACGACGACCAGCTCCGGGAACTGGCCGACTCCTCCGAGGAGGAGCAGTTCAAGATGATCACCGACCTGATCAAGATGACCGGGGCGAAGATCCCGGGTGGAGTGCTCGAACACCAGAAGACCTCGTGGATCGAGAACCGCGCGCTGCAGCGGGTTCAGCCGACGCACTACGAGGGCGATGTGGTGCTCTATCTGGCCGACCGTTACCACGACGGCGCGATCGAACTCGAACCCCGCTACGCCGACCGACTGCCCAACGGCGGCTGGGACGAGTACCTGCCCAACCTGGAGATCGTGCACATCCCCGGTGACCACCTCCAGATCATCGATGAACCGAGGATCGGCCGAATTGGTACGGACCTGACCGCTAAACTCGACCGGATCACCTCGAGCGCGGCCGGGAAAGGGAGCTAGTGAGCACGACTGCCGAGAAACTCGCCGATCTGCGTAAGCGGCTGGAGCTGGCGCAGGAACCGGCGGGGGAGGCCGCTGTCGCGAAACGGGCGCGCAAGGGGATCCCCAGCGCTCGTGACCGGATCAAGATGTTGCTCGATCCGGGTTCGTTCGTGGAGATCGGTGCTCTGGTCCGGCGCCCGGGTGATCCGGACGCGCTCTACGGCGACGGTGTGGTCACCGGCCACGGCCTGGTCGACGGCCGCCCGGTCGCGGTGTTCTCGCACGACCAAACCGTGTACGGCGGTTCGGTCGGCGAGATGTTCGGCCGCAAGGTGGCCGCGGTGATGGAGTACGCGGCCAAGGTGGGTTGCCCGCTGGTCGGTATCAACGACTCCGGCGGTGCCCGGGTGCAGGAGGCGGTGTCCTCGCTGGCCTGGTATGCCGAGCTGGCGACCCGGCAGGAGCTGCTGTCGGGAATGGTGCCGACCATTTCGCTGATCCTCGGCAAATGTGCCGGTGGCGCGGTGTACTCGCCGATCAATACCGATGTCGTGGTCGCCACCGAGGCGGCGTACATGTTCGTCACCGGTCCCAAGGTGATCCGTGAGGTCACCGGTGAGGACGTGAGCCTGGAAGAGCTGGGCGGGGCGCACAGCCAGGCCCAGTACGGCAATATCCATCATGTCGCCAAGGACGAGCAGGCGGCTTTCGAATGGGTTCGGGAATACCTGTCGTACATGCCGACCAGCTGCCAGGAGAAGCCGCCGATCGTGAACCCCGGCCTCGAACCGGAGATCACCGATTCGGACCGGGAACTGAACTCGCTGGTGCCGGATTCGGATAATTCCGGTTACGACATGCACGAGGTGCTGCTGCGTATCTTCGACGACGGCCACTTCCACGAATACGGCGCCGAAGCCGGTCGCAATATCATCACCGGATTCGCCCGGGTGGACGGCCGCAGCGTCGGCGTGGTGGCCAACCAGCCGATGGTCTACGCGGGCGCCCTCGACGCCCGGGCCTCGGACAAGGCCTCGCATTTCGTCCGGCTCTGCGACGCCTACGAGATCCCGCTGGTCTTCGTGGTCGACACCCCGGGCTTCCTGCCCGGCGTGGAACAGGAGAAGGTCGGCGTGATCAAACGCGGCGGCCGGTTCCTGTTCGCCTTTGTGGAGGCCACCGTGCCGAAGGTGACCGTGGTGATCCGCAAGTCCTACGGCGGCGGCTACGCGGTGATGGGCTCCAAACAGCTGGGCGCCGATATCAATTTGGCCTGGCCCACCGCTCGGATCGCGGTGATGGGTGCGGAGAGCGCGGTCGGTCTCATCGGGGCGGCACAGATCGCGGCCGCGCCCGAGGAGCAGAAAGCGGCCGTACGCCAGCAGATGATCGACTTCTACAACGCCACCATGGCCACGCCGTGGGTGGCGGCCGAACGCGGATTCATCGACTCGGTGATCGAACCGGCCCAGACCCGGCTGGAACTACGGCGGGCGCTCCATCTGCTGCGGGACAAGACCGTGATCCGCAACCCGCGTAAACATCACCTGCTGCCGCTGTAGCCGGTTCCGGTCCGGGTTGTTCCGATGGAACAACCCGACCCGTCACATACCGATTCTGATCAGCCGGTGATGGCCGCGGATTCGATGACCACGTTGTCCACCGGGACGTCCTGGTGCATGCCCTGCGACGAGGTGGACACGCCGGCGATCTTGTCGACCACGTCGGTGCCGTCGGTGACCTCGCCGAAGACGGCGTAGCCCCAGCCCTGGCCCGCCGGCTGGGTGTGGTTGAGGAACTCGTTGTCGGCGACGTTGATGAAGAACTGCGCGGTCGCCGAGTGTGGATCGTTGGTACGCGCCATGGCGACCGTGTACTTCTTGTTCTTGAGGCCGTTGGCCGCCTCGTTCTGGATGGGCGCCTGCGTGGGCTTCTGCTGCATCTGGCCGTCGAAACCACCGCCCTGGATCATGAAGCCCGGGATAACGCGATGGAAGATCGTGCCGTCGTAATGTCCCGACTTGACGTATTCGACGAAGTTACGGACGGTGTCCGGCGCCTTCGCCTCGTCCAGCTGGAGGCCGATGGTTCCGTAGTTCGTCTCGAGATTCACCTTGGTCATGCCCCTACCTTTCCATTACCGCCGCTGGACCCCACGCTTAAGGGGGTGTTTCCCGGCAGATTGTGCCAGCCGCCCGTCTTTACCCCACTCGGGTGGTTTGTATGCCCCGGATGCCCTGTGTGTTTTCGTTCGGATCGAGTACGCGCCGGGGCACCACCGGGCCTCGCGCGGCGTGCCCAAGTAGCATGCCAGCGTGCCAGAAGTCGCCACCGCAGTATTGACGAAGACGCCACCGGAGCCGGAGCCGAAGGTCGCGTCGAAGGATTTCCGGATCGCGCGTCTCGTCGCGATCATCACCGGTGTGCTGGGGGCGCTGTTCGCGATCGCGACGCCCTTTCTGCCCGTCACCCAGACCACGGCGACGCTGAGCTGGCCGCAGCACGACAGTCTGGCCAATGTGCAGGCGCCGCTCATGTCGCAGGTGCCGATCGACCTCACCGCGACCATTCCGTGCGCGGCGGTGAACCAGCTGCCTCCACAGGGCGGCATGCTGCTGGCCACCGCACCCCCGCAAGGTGACCGCGCGGCGCTGGAGGCGCTGTTCGTCCGGGTTTCGGAGACCTCGGTGGACGTGGTGGACCGTAACGCGGTCGTGGCGAGCGCCGACCGGGCGGAGATGGCCAACTGCTCGGCCATCACCATCCGTTCCGACATCGAGGCCACCAGCGCGGCCTTCGTCGGGCTCACCACCGAGACCGGCGAGCCCAACGCGGGCCGGCTGGCCGGTGATCTGCGTCCGCAGATGGTCGGTGTGTTCACCGATATGACCGGCGGTATCCCGGCCGGGCTGAGCCTGGAGTCCACGATCGACACCCGGTTCAGCTCCAGCCCCACTTGGATCAAACTCGCCGCGATCGTGGCCGCGGTGCTGTGCACGGTGCTGTCGCTGGTGGCCTTGGCGCGACTGGACACCAGTGACGGGCGCGGCCACCGGCGTTTCCTGCCGGCGCACTGGCTGAAGCCCACCCTCGCCGACGGCGGCGTCGTCGGCACGCTGCTGATCTGGCACTTCCTCGGCGCCAACACCTCCGATGACGGCTACATCCTGAGCATGGTCCGGGTGGCGCCGGACGCGGGCTATATGGCCAACTACTTCCGCTGGTACGGCGTGCCCGAGGCGCCGTTCGGCTGGTACTACTACGTGATCCAGCTGTTCGCCGAGGTCTCCACGGCCAGCCCGTGGGTGCGCCTGCCCGCGCTGGGGTGCGGAATCCTGTGCTGGATGGTGATCAGTCGCGAGGTGGTGCCGCGGCTCGGCAACGGCCTACGCGGCGCGCGGGGGCGCGCCTGGTTCGGCAGCGTCCCACTGTGGACCGGCGGTCTGGTCTTCCTGGCGTTCTGGCTGCCCTACGACAACGGTCTGCGGTCGGAGCCCATCGTCGCCCTCGGCGCACTGCTCACCTGGGTCTCCATCGAGCGAGCCATCGCGACCTCCCGGTTGCTACCGGCCGCGGTGGCGGTGGTGGTCGCGGCGTTCACGCTCGCCGCCGCGCCGACCGGCCTGATGTGTGTGGCCGCGCTGCTGGCCGGTATCCGGCCCATCACCCGCGTCATCGTGCGCCGGCACCGGGAGCACGGCACGGTCGCGCTGCTGGCGCCGCTGGCCGCGGCCGGGTTCCTGGTGCTCACCGTGGTCTACGGCGACCAGACCTTCGCCGGTATCCAGGAGGCGAACCGGGTCCGGCAGCTGGCCGGACCGAACCTGGCCTGGTACGAGGACTACCTGCGGTACTACTACCTGTTCGTCGAGACCGTCGACGGGTCGCTGTCGCGCCGCTTCGCCTTCCTGGTCATGCTGCTGTGCCTGTTCACCACCATGCTGGTGCTGCTGCGCCGGCGCCGGGTGCCGGGTGTCGCCGCCGCACCGACCTGGCGATTGATGGGTGTGGTGTTCGGGACGATCTTCTTCATGATGTTCAACCCGACCAAGTGGACCCACCACTTCGGCGCCTACGCCGGTATCGCGGGTTCGCTGGCCGCGGTGACCGCCGTCGCGGTCTCGGCCTCGGCGTTGCGGGCGCGCAAGAACCGGGCGATCTTCCTGGCCGGGTTGCTGTTCACGCTGGCGCTGGCGTTCTCCGGCATCAACGGCTACTGGTACGTGTCCAGTTACGGGGTGCCCTGGTTCGACAAGCGGGTGGTGCTGGCCGGTATCTCCTCCAACACCGTGATGCTGGTGCTGTTCGCGGCGGCCCTGCTGCTCGTCGGCTGGCACACCCTGCGGGAGGGTTACGCCAAACCACCGAACTCCACCCGCACCGCCCGCGGCCGCCGGGTTCGTAAGTTCGCGGCGATCCCGCTCACGCTGGTGGCTGCGGCCATGGTGCTGTTCGAGGTGCTCTCCCTGGCCAAGGGCGCCTACTCGCAGTACCCGGGGTATTCGCTGGCCCGCGGCAATATCGACGCGCTGGCCGGGCAGAGCTGCGGTCTGGCCAACGATGTCCTGGTCGAATCGAACGCGAACGCCGGGCGGCTGAATCCGATCATCGACCCGGCGCATCCGCCCACCAACCCGAACGATCCGCTGGCCGGGGTCGACCCGGTCGGCTTCGCTCCCAACGGCGTTCCCGACGATTTGTCCGCTGACGCGGTCGAGGTGAAACCGGGTACCGGCAACACCTCCAATCAATCGGTGGGCGCCGCGTTCGCCGAGGGCCAGAACGCCGGTACCGGCGGCGGTCAGGGCGCGCAGGGTGTGAACGGCAGCACCGTGGCCCTGCCCTTCGGCCTGGACCCCGCCGCCACCCCCATCCTGGGCAGCTACCAGGAGGGTGTGCAGCAGCCCGCGTTCGTCTCGTCGAGCTGGTACGAACTGCCCGAACGCTCACCCGACCATCCGCTGGTGGTCATTACCGCGGCCGGGCGCATCCTGTCCTACGACGACACCGGTGCCATGCAGTATGGCCAGTCGCTGACCGTCGATTACGGCAAACGGCAGCCGGATGGTTCGGTCACCCACCTCGGTACCTACCTGCCGCGCGATATCGGCCCCTTCCCGTCCTGGCGCAATCTGCGGGTGCCGCTGGACGAGATCGCCCCCGAGGCCGACGCCGTCCGGGTCGTCGCCAACGATCCGATCCTGATCGGCGACCAGTGGCTGGCGTTCACCCCGCCGCGGGTGCCGAAACTGGAATCCGCCAACGACTACCTCGGCTCGCAGCAGCCGATCCTGCTCGACTGGGCGGTCGGCCTGCAGTTCCCGTGCCAGCGCCCGTTCCGGCACGTGAACGGGGTCGCCGAGGTACCGGGGTTCCGCATCCTGCCGGACCGCCCGCTCGCGGTGAGCTCCACCAACACCTGGCAGGCCCAGGAGTTCGGTGGTCCGCTCGGGTTCTCCCAGATGCTGGCGAAGTCGACCACGATCCCCACTTATCTGAAGAATGACTGGGGCCGGGACTGGGGCACGCTGGAACGCTACGACCAGTACTACGACGCGGTACCGGCGCAGCTGGCGACGGGGACCGAGACCCGCAACGGGTTGTGGGATCCGGGCAAGCTGCGGGTTTTCTGATCCTTGACGACTGTGGCGACCGGGCACCGGAATGTACAATTTCTGGTGTCCGGTCGCCGTATTTTGTACAGGAGGTCCTCATGTCGCTAACCCACATCGAGATCGACGATGAGGAGCTGGAGACCGCCAAAAAACTGGGTGGGCACAAGACCAAGACAGCGGCGGTCGCCGAAGCATTGCGGCAGTACAACCAACGCATGAGTCGCGCGGCCGCTGTCGACTACTACTTCGAACTAGCGCAGGACTGGGATATCGAAGGGGCTGAAGCCGCCCATACGGCAGAGAAGAGGGCATTCCGCCGGTGACCGGCTACCTTGTCGACTCCTCGGCGCTGTGGCGCATCCTTCGGGACCGCACGGTCCTGGACCGGTGGCGGGAAACTCTTGCCAACGGCGAGTTTCGTTCTTGCTACCCGCAACGCAGCGAATTCTTGACCTCGGCGCGAAATCTGAAGGAGTATTCGGACTTCTGCCGAATGTTCGACACCCTGTACCGAGATGCCACAGTTCCGAAGGGGGCCGGCCAGTGGATCGGGAAGGTCCAGTACTTCGCGGCCGAGCGAGGCAGTCACCAATGCTTGTCGGCAGTGGACCTGCAAGTGTGTGCTACCGCGGCGCATCACGGTCTGGTGGTCGTGCACGATGATTCGGACTTTGTCACCGCGACCAGGCTCTCGGGCGAACTCCGGCAGATCAATGTGCACGAAGGGCCATTCGATTCCGGCTCCTGACGTTCCGCTCGCAGACGCCGTAGATGTCGGCGGTTCGTGTGGACGCCGGTCACCGGGAACCCTGCACTAGGCTGACCGACGCCCAGTAGGTGGATCGGGAGCCGGAGGTAAGTACGCCGATGACGACGAGTCGCGGCGCGCGGTTGGTGCGTCAGGTCGGGGCCGGAGTCGGCGAAGCGGTGCTCGCGACGGTGGTCGCGGTGGTGGTGGTCGCCGTCGGGCTGGTCGCGTTCTCCCTGGTGGAGTGGCCCGCGTTCAACTCCTCCAATGTCGTGCGGGCGCTGACCACTGTCGGTCAGGTGGGCGCCGCGGCGCTCATCGCGGGTTCGATCGCCCTACTGCGACTGCGGCGTTCGCGATGGCCGGCGAAACTGCTGTCCTGGGCCGGTGTCTCGGCGTTCGTCACCGTCACCCTGGGGATGCCGCTGGCGGCCACCAAGCTGTATCTGTTCGGTATCTCGGTGGACCAGGAGTTCCGGACCGAGTACCTGACCCGGCTCACCGACAGCGCCGCATTGCGCGATATGACCTACGCCGATCTGCCGCCGTTCTATCCGGCCGGCTGGTTCTGGGTCGGCGGCCGGGTGGCGAATGTGCTTGGGATGGACGGCTGGGAGGTGTTCAAGCCGTACGCCATCGGATCGATCGCGGTGGCCGCGGTGGTGTCGCTGGTGCTGTGGACCCAGCTGATCCGGGCGGATTGGGCGGTAGGGGTCACCAGCGCGGTGACGGCCGTGGCAGTCACCTATGCCGCGCCGGAGGCCTACGGCGCGGTGATCGCGATTCTGCTGCCGCCGGTGCTGGTGATGGCCTGGGGCGCGCTGTATCGCCCCGCCGAGATCACCGGCCGGACCGCGGACGCGGGGGAGGAGCGCACCGCGGGCGGCTGGGGCGCGGTGCTGGGCACCGGGCTGTTCCTGGGGCTCGCGGCCGCCTGCTACACCCTGTACTTCGCCTTCGCGGTGTTCACCGTCGTACTCATGGCGGTGGTCGCGGCGGGGCTCGGCCTGCGGTTGCGCTACGCGGCCCGGACCCCGCGCCGGGTGGCGGTCCACACCGGGGAATCGCATGCGCCGGTCGGTAGCGCCGGACGGGCTGTCGGCGCCCCGCTGCTGCGGTTGATCGTGATGGGCGTGATCGCCGCACTGATCGCGCTACCGGTGTTCCTGCCGTTCCTGGCCCGGATGCTGGAGCGGCCGAAATTCCAGTCCGGCGGCGCGTTCCACTATCTGCCCGAGGCCGGGTCCGAACTGCCGTTTCCCATGGCGCATTTCTCGCTGCTCGGCGCGCTGTGCCTGATCGGAACCATCTGGCTGGTGATGCGCGCGAGTTCTTCGCGCCGCGCCCAGTCGCTCGGCCTCGGCGTGGTCGCGGTGTACCTGTGGTCGCTGCTGTCGATGCTGGCCACCGCGGCCGGGTCCACGCTGCTGTCGTTCCGGCTGGAACCGGTGCTGCTGGTCCTGCTGGCGGCCGCGGGCGGGTTCGGTTTCGTGGAGGGGGCGCGGGCGGTATACCAGGCGCTCAACGAACCGGCACGGTTCCGCTGGGTGGCCATCGTGCTGGCGACGGTAGGCGCGCTCGCCTACTGCCAGGACATTCCCCACGTCCTGGCCCCCGAGATCACCACCGCCTACACCGATACCGACGGGGACGGCCGGCGCGCCGACCAGCGTGACCCGTCGGCGGTCCGGCACTACCACAACATCGACGACGCGCTGCGGGCCCGGACCGGCCGCGAACCCTCGGAAACGGTGTTGCTCACCGGCGACACCACCTTCCTCGCCTACTATCCGTACTTCGGTTTCCAGGGCATGACCTCGCACTACGCCAATCCACTGGCCGATTACGCGGATCGGTCCGCGGCGATCGAGCAGTGGAGCGAAGAGAACACACCGGACGAACTTCTCGACGCGCTGGCCGCGGTGCCGTGGCGCGCGCCCGACGCGTTCCTGTTCCGTCGCAGTGGCGACGAGTACACCCTGCGAATGGCCGCCGATGTGTACCCGAACGACCCGAATGTCCGTCGCTACACCGTCGCGTTCCCGGCGAAACTGTTCGACGACCCGCGTTTCACCGTGACCGATATCGGCCCGTTCACCCTGGTCGTCGTGAACCGCTGAGCGAAACCGCCGGCCGCCGGCCACCCGGTTGCCGCCGGGTCCGGCCGGGCGTCCTTCCGCCGCCGAGCCGGCCGCGCGTGGTCTGCGGGTGAGCTCCGCTCAGCAGCGCCTATTAGAGTCGAGCCCCGTGCGACCGGACCGATCTCCTCGAGCGTTGAACCGTATCCGCCTGCTGGCTCTGGTATCCGGGCTACTCGGGTTCGTACTGGCCGTCGCGGCGCCGCTGCTGCCGGTGCGCCAGGACCGAACCGCCCTGGACTGGCCGCAGGCCGGCGCCGCGAGCGTGGAGGCGCCGCTGGTGAGTTATCAGCCGCTGCGGCTGGACCTCACCGTGCCGTGTACGGTGCTGAACACCGCCGAGGGCACGGTGGTGGAGACGGTGCCCGACGGTTCGGGCCAGTCGTCGGCGCGCGGGCTACGGGTCACGGTGACCGGCGACACCCTGTCGGTGGTGCTGCGCGATGTGCCGCTGCTGTCCGCCGAGCGCGCCGAACTGGGCGGCTGCCAGGCCCTGACCGTCACCTCGTCGGCCGCCGTGACCACCGCGGAACTGACCGGTACCACCCGGGCCGACGGAACACCGTTCCGTGCTCAGGTGGACCGGGATATCCGTCCGCAGCTGGTCGGAGTGTTCACCGACCTGCCGCAGGGGCAGCTCGGTGGTATCCGGTTGCACGCCGATATCGACTCGCGTTTCACCTCGTCCCCGACTCCGCTCAAGCTGGCCGCGATTGTCGGCGCGGTGGTGTTCACGGTGCTCGCCCTGATCGCGTTGCATCTACTCGACACCACCGACGGCCGCCGCGCCCGCCGTTTCCTGCCCGCGCACTGGTGGCGTTTCCGGCTCGCCGACGGCGCGGTGCTCGGTGTACTCGTCGGCTGGCACATCATCGGGGCCAACACCTCCGACGACGGCTACATCCTGAACATGGCCCGCGTCTCGGACAAAGCCGGCTATCTGGCGAACTACTACCGCTGGTTCGGGGTGCCGGAAGCGCCGTTCGGCTGGTCCTATGAGGTGCTGGCCTGGATGACGCGGGTCTCGGAGTCGAGCCCGTGGATGCGGCTGCCCACGCTGCTGGCCGGAATCGTGTGCTGGCTGGTGATCAGCCGGGAGGTGCTGCCCCGGCTGGGTGCGCGGGTACGCGGCAATCAGATAGTCCTGTGGACCGCGGGCCTGGTGTTCCTGGCGTTCTGGCTGCCCTACGACAACGGTCTGCGCCCGGAACCGCTGATCGCGGCCGGTGCACTGCTCACCTGGTGTTCGATCGAACGCGCGATCGCCACCGCGCGGCTGCTACCCGCCGCGATCGCGATACTCATCGCGGCCTTCTCGCTGGCCGCCGGACCCACCGGGCTCATCTGCATCGCCGCGCTGATCGCCGGTTCCCGGCCGGTACTGCAGATCATCATCGCGCGTGCCCGGGGCGGCGCGTCCCGGGCGCAGGCGCTGTGGCGGTACGCGAGTCTCATTGTGCCGGGCCTGGCCGCCGGAACCCTGGTGCTGGTGGTGATCTTCGCCGATCAGACCCTGTCCACGGTGCTGGAGGCCACTCGCGTCCGTACCGCGGTCGGACCGAATGTGGCCTGGTTCGACGAACGCACCCGCTGGGATTCGCTGCTCATGCTCTCCCCGGACGGTTCGCTGGCGCGGCGGTTCGGGGTCCTGCTCATGCTGCTCTGCCTGCTGGTGTGCGTCCTGCAGGTGCTGCGCAAGGGCCGGATCCCCGGGACCTCGCGCGGCCCGTCGGTGCGGATCCTGGGCATCGTGTTCGCCTCGCTGCTGCTGATGATGTTCACACCCACCAAATGGACCCATCACTTCGGCGTCTACGCGGGCCTGGCGGGTTCGCTGGCCGCGCTGGCCGCTGTCGCGGTGGGCACCAACGGTATCCGGGCACCGCGCAATCGCGCGCTGTTCGCCGCCGCCGTGCTGTTCCTGCTGGCGGTCACGTTCACCGGCTCCAACGGCTGGTGGTACGTGTCCAGTTACGGTGTGCCGTGGTGGGACAAGGCGCCGGTGCTCGCCGGTAAGGGTCTGTCCACCCTGTTCCTCGGCCTCGCCGTGCTCGCGCTGCTGGTGGCGTTGTGGCTGCACTATCGCGCGCCCTACCGCGGCGGGCTGCCGGCCCGGCCGGCCCGGTACGCGTCGGCACCGCTCACGGTGGCCGCGGCATTGCTGGTGCTCTTCGAGATCGCGTCGCTGACCAAGGCGGCCGTCGGGCAGTACCCGGCCTACTCCGTCGCCAAATCGAATGTTCGCGCGCTGGCCGGTGATCCGTGCGGGCTGGCCGACGATGTGCTGGTGGAGACGAACACCACCGATTCCCTGTTGCTCCCGTACGAGGGCAACCCCGCCGACGGCCTGATCTCCACCGACCCCGAGGCGCAGACCGTCGGATTCACCCCGGCCGGGGTGGCCGAGGATCTGACCGCCGACGCCGAGGAAACCACCTCCGGTGGTGCGAATTCCGTCGAATCCGATACCGAGAACAAGACCACCGACACCACCGGTGCCGGGACCGGTGGCGGCACGTCCGTGCAGGCCGGGATCAACGGTTCCACGGTGGCGCTGCCGTTCGGTCTCGACCCGGCCCGCACCCCGGTGCTCGGCAGCTACCGGACCGGCGACCAACAGCAGGCGAAGCTCACCACCGGCTGGTACCGCCTGGATCTCACCGACGAGATGCGGGCGGATCCGGCCTACCGGGTGCTCGCCCTGACCGCCGCGGGCCGGATCGCCTCGGTGGACGCCGACGGCGTGCGCACCTACGGCCAGGACCTCACGGTGGAGTACGGGACGCGCCGGGCCGACGGCACCATGACGGTGCTCGGATCGGTGACACCGCTGGATATCGGCCCCAACCCGTCCTGGCGCAATCTGCGCGTACCCCTGGACCAGCTGCCCCGGGAAGCGAACGCGGTCCGTCTGGTGGCCGTCGACAACGACATCACCGCACGGCAGTGGCTGGCCATCACGCCGCCGCGGCTGCCGCGGCTGGCCACCCTGGATTCCGTTGTGGGACATGCCGACCCGGTGCTGCTGGACTGGCATGTCGGGCTGGCCTTCGGTTGCCAGCGGCCGTTCGACCACAGCCACGGCGTCGCGGAGGTGCCGCGCTGGCGGATCCTGCCCGACCGCGTCGGTTCCGACGCCTCGAACGCCTGGCAGGACCATATCGGTGGCGGCCCGCTCGGCTGGACCGAGCTACTGCTGGAAGCCGATTCGGTGGCGACCTATCTATCCGACGACTGGGCCCGGGACTGGGGTTCGCTGGAGCGTTTCACCCCGTACCGGCCCGACGCCGTACCGGCCGAAACGACCGTCACCGAGGCGGATCGGGGCGGTATGAGCACCGACGATCCGATCAAAGTGAGTTGAACGAGGTTGCGCTACATCGAGACTCGTCTATCAAGTGTTGTGGCTCACATATCGGTTTATTTCCACGTGAGGGAATTGCCGAATGGATGACGAACGGCAGCACGGCCCGTAGGCTTGTTCGCATGACTTCGGCCTTCGACGATATGGAACTGCGCGATCTCGTCGGCTTGCTCACCGATGAGGAGCAAAAAGAACTACGACCGTCGGTACTGCGCGTCCTCGGGCGCCTGCCGTCCCAGGAGGTGCTGCGCCGCGAGCTGGGCCAGCGAATGACACGCGTGTGACAGCGGCAGCGGCCATCGCATGCGGTGGCCCGCCGGAAGTACCGATTACGACGAGGGCCGTCGCACACCGGATCGGTGCGCGACGGCCCTCGAACATCATGCGAGTGAGACTGCTCACCGTCCCTGCCCGCTGAATGCGGGCAGGCCGATGCGGGCAGGGTTAGACGGGGAGCCTGCGGAAGATCGCCCGCGGGATATGGCGCAGGATCATCATCACGTACCGGAACGCGCCCGGTGCCCAGATGAGCTCCTTACCCTTCTCCGAGGCGTCCACCGCCAGCGCGGCGACCTCTTCCTTGTCGACCGTGAACGGCGCCTCTTTGGCGCCGGTGGCCTTCCAGTGCTCGATCGTGGTGGTGGTGCGCACCTGACCGGGGCGGATCACCAGCACCCTGGGACCGTGCGGGCGCAGCGCCTCGCCGAGGCCCAGATAGAAACCGTCCAGCCCGGCCTTGGTGGAGCCGTAGACGAAGTTGGAGCGGCGCACCCGCTCGCCGGCCGCCGAGGACATGGCGATGATCCGGCCGAAGCCCTGCGCCTTCATCTTCTCGCCGGTCAGCACGCCGACCGAGACCGCGGCGGTGTAGTTGATCTGCGCGATCTGTACCGCTTTGCGCTGGTCCTGCCACAATTCCTCGGCATTGCCGAGCAGTCCGAACGCGACGATCGCGACATCGACGTCCCCATCGGCAAAGGCCTGGTCGACGACCTTCGGATGGCTGTCGGTGTCGAGCGCATCGAAATCGATCACATCGACCTGGCTCGCACCCGCGGCCTTGGTCTGCGCTACCGCGGTATCACGCAGCGGATCGCCCGGCAGGGTGGCCAGGATCACCCGGGCCGGTCCCTTCTTCAGGTATTCCGCAACGATCGCGAGGCCGATTTCCGAGGTCCCGCCGAACAGCAGAATGGACTGCGGATTGCCTACCGCGTTGATCACTGAAGCTCCAGCCTTCTCGCCATATCGGACATGAAAACGCCTGTGGGGTCGACGCTGCGGCGGACCTTGATCCACTCGTCGATCCGGGGATACATCTGATGGAAGTTCTCGGCGGTCGTGCGCGAGTCCTTACCGGTGTAGAGCCGTCCGCCGAATTCCAGTACCCGGCGGTCCAGTTCGGTGACGAAGTCGTTGAGACCGGGCGCGATCGGGAAGTCCAGGCAGACGTTCCAGCCCGGCATGGGGAAACTCAGCGGCGCCTGGTTGCCCTCGCCGAAGTACTTGAACACGTTCAGGAACGAATAGTGCCCGCTCGCCTGGATGTCGATGAGGATCTGCTTGAACTCCTCGACCGCCTCCGGCGGCACCACGAACTGGTACTGCAGGAAGCCGCGCGACCCGTAGGCCCGGTTCCATTCGCCGAGCATATCGAGGGGGTGGTAGAAAGCCGTCAGATTCTGCGGCTTCTGCCGGTAGGTGGCGCCCTTGCGGTACCAGATCTCGGTGGCGAGGGTGAACGTCTTGTTGTTGAGCAGACCGTTGGGGAACACATCGGGGAACGTCAAGAACGTCTTCCCGGTGAAGCCCAGCGGGTTCTTGCGCAGCTTCTTCGGCAGCTGGTCCAGCTTGGCCAGCGAACCCCGCGAGATCACCGCCCGGCCCAGTTTGGGCATCGGACTGAGCGCGTCGAACCAGGCCGAACTGTACTCGTAGTTGTCCTCGGAGCCGTCGCTGTGGAACGCGATGGTTTCGTCGAGGCCGGAGGTCACATCGCCGTCGGCGATGAAGTACGCGGTCTCGGTCGGCGTCATCTCGATGGTGGCGCGCAGGATGATGCCGGTGAGACCGCAGCCGCCGATGGTGGCCCAGAACAGCTTGGCGTTCTTCTTGGGGCCGATGGTCTGTACTTCGCCGTCCGCGGTGAGCAGCTGGATGGACCGCACATGGTTACCGAAGCTGCCCGCGCTGTGATGGTTCTTACCGTGGATATCGGAGCCGATGGCGCCGCCGACGGTGACCTGCCGGGTGCCCGGCAGTACGGGAACCCACAGGCCGAACGGGAGCGCGGCCTTCATCAGCTGGTCGAGCGTGACACCGCCGTCGACATCCACCAGCCGGGTGTCCTGGTCGATGCGATGGATCCGGTTCAAAGCGGTCATATCGATGACCAGCCCGCCCGCGTTCTGCGCATTGTCGCCGTAGGAGCGGCCGAGCCCGCGGGCGATCACACCGCGCCGCAGATGCTCTGGTTTGCCGTCGTTGTCCTCGGCGACCACGGCGACCGCGCGGGCGATGAGTTCGGGGTCGCTCGTCGAGAGCACTTCGGCGGTGGTGGCCGCCGTACGGGCCCACCCGGTGAGCGTCCGGGTTCGCGTGGGTAGCGTGAACCCCGTACCGGCGCTAACTGGATCGCCGGCCGGCGGGGTCTCGGTACCGGACGCCTGAGTCGAGGTCGGAGCTTTCGTGGACATCGGCTTAGAGGCTACAGGCTGTGTTCGATTGCGGCGCCTTCGGCGCCGCGGGGTCGGGGCCCTGTGACCCCGGTTCTTCACTCCGCCGCTCAGTCGCCGCGCTCCTTCACTCCGTCGCTCCAGAACCGGGGGCGGGCCCCGACCATAGAGGTGGACCATCCGGAGTAGATGGAAGGTGTGCGGACCCGCGCCTCGATCAGCCCGGGTGAGTTCGCGACTTCGGTGAGTGCTCGATGGTCGCCCTCGACCACGGATGTGGACCATCCGCAGAAGATGGAAGGTGTGCGCGGACTGCGCCTCGATCAGCCTGGGTAGGTTCACGTCTCTGTAAGTGCTCAATGGTCGCCGGTCTATGGACGGCCAACCGCACACCACACCCCACCCGCGGGCCCACGGGCGCCTCCGCACAAGTACATTTCCGTCGGTGGGCCCTGAAAGCAACGCAGTGAGCCGGAGTCCCCGGGTGACGCCGGGCGGCACCGGGGATGTTTCCGTCTCGGCCGAGGAGCCGGCCGTCGCCGGGCGCGAGCCGGACGAGGCCGGTTCCGGGAGCGCGCAGATCGGTCTGGTGACCCAGCTGGTGCGGTTCGCCGTCACCGGGGCGCTGTCGGCCGTGGTCGACTTCGGGCTCTATGTGCTGCTGCTCGAGGTGGCGGGGCTGCCGGTGAACCCGGCCAAGGCGATCGGTTTCATCGCCGGCACCACGACCGCTTATCTGATCAACCGCCGCTGGACCTTCAACGCGGCCCCGAGCCGGGCCCGTTTCATCGCGGTGGTGATCCTCTACGCGCTGACCTTCTGCGTCCAGGTGGGCATCAACTGGGTCTTGTACCACGCCTTCGACGAGGGGCTGTGGTGGCGCGTCCCGCTGGCCTATGTGATCGCGCAGGGCACGGCCACGGTGATCAACTTCGTGGTCCAGCGCCTGGTCATCTTCCGTATCCGCTAGTTCCTCCGCACATAGCGATGAGCCCCGGTCGTCGAAAGACTTCCGGGGCTCACTGCTGTCGGTTTCTGTGGTTGCCGGGTGCTACCGAGGCCGCGGCGCGCGGCCGGTGCCTCAGGCGCAGGCGACGCTGGCCAGCCGCTGCGGCCGGCGGACACGCACGGACCGGACGGCGGCGCCGATCGCGACCACCGGCGGGATCCAGCGGGCTTCCTCCGGGTCCACGCCCCAGCTGGCCGAACCGGCCGAGAGGTGGGTGGGCGGCAACGGGATACCGTCGCCGTCGGTGTGCACGACCGCACCGGCGGCCCGCAGCGCCTCGACGGCACGTTCGGCCTTGCGCATCCCGGTGACCAGATGGATCTCCCGGCGCTCGGCGCCCGGGATCTCGATCACCGGACCGGTCAGGTTGTTCGCTCGCAGATACCGGCGGACCGACGCGGCCAACTCCCCGGTGACCTCGACAGCGGAAAGGTCTGCGTCGGTGATCAGGCACAGGCCGTTGGTCGTTTCGGCGACCGTCCAGCCACGCTGGGCGTAATCCCGCGCGGCAGCGGACTTGGCGGCCGCCGAGACGGAAGTCGGAAACGTCGTACGCACTGTCATCTCCATTCCCCGGTATAGATAAGCTCCGGCTTTCATGGGTCGTATCGGTGCCGGGTGCCCGGGGCGTTACGCCGTTCCAGCGATTTTTTTCGACTGTCGGCTTCCTCTCATTTGTGGCAGCAGTCGATATCAACTGGTACAGGACGATCATCGGGATCCTGGTTGGCTTCGCGCACCCAATCCGGGAAGGATTCCGTTATGGTCGGCGAGGCAGCGGACGAATCCCCGAGAACCGGTCCGGCGGCGGCCGGAGCACCTGAGCCGGCGGTTCCTCCTACAGCCGGCGCAGGAGTGAGACCGCCGGAGGAGGACGATACTGCGGATTCGCCTGGTCGGCGAATCCAGCGGAAGCTCAGTTGGCGCGCTGAGGCCGCGCAACGCTTCGCCGGCGCGGCCGCCGCCGAGGACGAACCCGGCCCCGAAGCCGGTGCCCGGTCGGTCCGGCGCTGGGGTGCCGAGGCGGTCCGCGGGCTCCTGGATGTGCAGTTCCGCCGGCCCGCCACCAGGACGTTGCTACCGCTGGTCTACCTGCTCGGACTGGTCTTCGCGGTGACCGTGCCGGTGGTGCTCACCGTGCTGGCCTGGCGGATCTCGGCGTTGCTCGGAGTGCTGGCGGCCCTGCTGGCGTTGCCTTTCGCGCTGACGATCGCCGCCGCGGTCCGTCTCTTCCTGGAATTCCTGGTGAACGCCTCCCGGCTGGCGACCCGGGTGGAACACATCAGCGATCTCGCCGACGACCTGTTCCAGGTGCTGTCCGCGGTGGCCGAACCGGTGAACCAGCTCTCCGAAGATGTGCGGGCGGTGCAGTTCTGGCGTTTCCGCCGGGGGTCGCGCAAATAACTCCGTACTCCCCGTAATAGCGCTGGCGGCCGGTAGTAGGGCAGATCACCGATACCGGACGGCCACATGACCCGACTGCGAGCGGGGCCCGATCGGCCGTGGCGCGACCGTGTAGTTCAGCGGTCCCGCAACCGGGGCGCCGCGGCATCCTTCGGGGAGCGCAGAAAGGTGAGCCGCCGCCCGTCACGGCCGGTCTCCGGCCAGTCGATCGCGAGGTCCGGATCGAAGGCATCCAGATCGTGGTCGTGCCCGGGACTGTACTCGAGTGAGCACAGATAGGTGAGGACCGATTCGTCCTGCAGTGACAGCACCGCGTGCCCTAGCCCTTCGGACAGGAAGACCGACCGGCGCTCCACATCGTCGAGCAGCGCGCTGTCCCAGCGGCCGAAGGTGGGGGAGCCGGGCCGCAGATCGACGACGACGTCGAGGAAGGCGCCGCGCCCGCAGGTCACGTATTTGGCCTGACCGGGGGGATTGTCGGTGTAGTGGATACCGCGCAGGACACCGGCGGCCGAAACCGAGGTGTTGACCTGCAGCAGATCGAAGGACCGGCCGGTGGCCTTCTCGAACTCCGAGGCCCGGAAGGTCTCGGCGAAGGCGCCCCGGTCGTCGCCGTGGATTCTCGGTGTGAAAACCCAGGCGCCGGGGACCGACATCTCACTGACCCGCATCTACCAACTCACCAACTTCGTCCGTGCTCGAGCAGATCGAGCAGGTACTTACCGTAACCGGAACGGGTGAGCGGGTCGGCGAGCAGGCAGAGTTGCTCGTCGTCGATATAACCCATCCGCCACGCGACCTCCTCGGGCACGCCGATCTTCAGGCCCTGCCGCTCCTCGATGGTGCGGACGTAGTTGGCCGCGTCCAGCAGTGAGTCGAAGGTGCCGGTATCCAGCCAGGCGGTACCGCGGGCCAGCACATCGACACGGAGTTTGCCCGCCTCCAGATAAGCCCGGTTGATATCGCTGATCTCGTATTCACCGCGGGCGGAGGGACGCAGCCCGCGCGCGATCTCCACCACATCGTTGTCGTAGAAATACAGTCCCGGCACGGCATAGTTGGACCGCGGCAGCTTGGGTTTCTCCTCGATGGAAATCGCCTTGCCGTCGGCGAATTCGACCACGCCGTAAGCGGTCGGATCGGATACCCGGTAGGCGAAGATGGCGCCGCCGTCGATTGCGGCGAACCGGTTCAGACTGGTGCCGAGGCCGGGTCCGTGGAAGATATTGTCGCCCAGCACCAGTGCGGCCGGATCGCCGCCGATATGGTCGGCGCCCAGTACGAAAGCCCGGGCCAGGCCGTCGGGCACCGGTTGTACGACGTAGTCGATCGCGATGCCGAACTGGGCGCCGTCACCCAGTAGGCGCTTGAAGGATTCGGCGTCCTCGGGCGTGGTGATCACCAGGATGTCCCGGATCCCGGCCAGCATGAGAGTGGACAGCGGGTAGTAGACCATCGGTTTGTCGTAGACCGGGACAAGCTGTTTGCTCACCCCGCGCGTGATCGGATGCAAACGCGACCCGGTGCCGCCCGCCAGAATGATTCCGCGCATGTTCGGTCAGTGTGCCAGCCCGGGTGGGTGCGGCTGCGTGCGGCGGTGCTTCGCCGCGCCGTCGAGTGCGGCGGGCCGGGGCCGCGGGCGAGCGCCCGCCACGCGCGATGGCGGGCCCGCTGCGCCCCGGTGCCGTTTGATGGCGCGCTTTCTGGGTACTCACCGACAATGAGGGCGATACAGGGGTCCGATCCAGATCCGTCTCGATATTTTGGTTGAGGATTCGGTCGAGTATCCGCCCGAATTCCGTGCCGGTGCGGTTTTCCGTGTACGGCCGTGATATTGCGCCCTCGAGATCTGATAGGTGCGAAATAGGATTGAGAGGGGAGAGGCTTTGTCGGTTCCGGCTGTGGACGCGAGAAAACGAAACCCGGACAAGGGGTATGTAGCGCTTTTGGGGTGGAGTCTCAATGCGGTCGAGGCGATAGACCGTTTCGACAGGCGTTACGTGGTGGTGGCCCCGGAATGGGCGGAGGGATACTGTGCCGAGCACGGGATACCCTATATCCCCTGGAATTTCGAGAGGCTGAACGAACGTTCGGTGGAAATCGCCGAGACGTTGCGTGACATGGGTGTCGATGTCGCAATCCCGATCTTCGAGGAAACCGTCGAATGGGCGGGTGCCATAAATTCTGTACTGATGGACAACCCGCGGCTCTTCGGTCAGGCCATGCTGCTGCGGGACAAAGCTCTGATGAAGCGGCGCGCACAGCTCGGCGGTATCAGGGTGGGAATCTTCGAGGAAGCGCACGAGCGCGACGACGTGATCCGTTTCCTGAAACGGGTCAACCAGACACTGATGAAACTCGACGGCGACCCCAACGACCCCATTCACATCAAGGCGTTCGACAAGGCCGGTTGCCTCGGCCACCGGGTCATCCGTACGCCCGACGAGATCGAGACCATCCCCGACGACGAATTCCCGGTACTGATGGAATCCCATCTCGACGGTTGGGAATTCGCCGTCGAGGCATGGATCCACGACGGTAGAATCCGATTTCTGAATATTTCGGAATATGTGACACTCGGCTATTCTGTTTTCGTCCCGGCGACCCCGGAACTGGAGAAGTACCGGCCGGAGATAACTCGCCAGGTGGAACGGCTCATCAAGACGTTCGATATCGATTTCGGTTTCGTACATCCCGAATATTTCGTGACCAGTGACGGCGAGATGTATTTCGGTGAGGTCGCCTACCGGCCGCCGGGATTCAAGGTGTTCGAGTTGCTGGAGCGGGCGTACGGTTTCAACGCCTACCACGGGCTGGTGCTCGCGTTCGACCCCAAGACGACGGAAGAGGAGATAACGGAATTCTTCCCGGAGGAGGTGGTCGACGCCAAAGGTCATGCGGGCACCTTCGGGGTCTACCCGCGCCGGCGGGTGGTCAGCCGATTGTCGGTCCCGGAGGAAACCGAAGATCACGAATATTTCGATTCACACGAGCTCACCGCTCCGCTGACCGAAAAAGTGATGAAACGTACGGCGTTCGGAAACCATTGGGGTCTTCTGTACTTCTTCGGAGAGGACCCGTACACTCTCCGGGACCTGTTGAAAAGGCAGGAAGAGCTCGATTTCTATATTTGATCCGTTGTCGGCAACGGGTTCGTCGGGGAGGTTCGGCGATTGAGTCCACTCAGCAGCGGTGGGGAGTCCATGGACAGGCATCTGGCCCGATTGGACGACGCCACCCAGGCACTCGCGGACGCCGGTGATTTCGGTAAGCAGGTCAAGCTGTCGCGGGTATTCGGCGCGCTGCGCCGAGTGCTGCTGCTACCCGGAGGCTGCGCCGCGGTGCGGTCGCGAGCGGCGCGGCTGGATACGGCCGGACTGTTTCTCGGCACCGACTGGGCGCGCCCGCAGATCCTCATCCCGTCGCTGAGCAGCGGCTCGCTGCGCAGCACCAACCCGGACACCATCGCCCTCGAGACGGTGAGCAATCTGCGGTTGCTGGAGGTAGCCAAGGGCGCGTACGTGCATCCGCAGATCTCCGCGGAGCAGGCCCACCACCATGTGTCGCAGGTGCTCGCCATCAATCTGTCATTGCTGTTCACACCTCCGTCCGAGGCCGAGCGGACCCAGCAGGGACGGATGGCCCAGGTGCCGCGGGAGTTGCTGCGGCACCTGGTGGAGGAGGTCGGCTACGAGAAGGTCCTGGAGAATCTGGTCGACGAGATCTGGCGGATCCTGCGGCAGCGCCCGGTCCAGGTCGACTCGGTGAAACGGATGATCACCCAGATCGCGGTGGCACGCAGTAATCCGGATATCGATCTGGGCGCCGGCGGGCTGGGCGCGGACCGGCTGATCAGCAGCCTGTACGGCACCACCGACTCCTGCCGTGAAGACCCCGGTGTCGAGGTGTACCGCACTCGGCTGGAGACCATGGACGACAGCGCGCTGCAGTACGAGACAGCGGGTTTCGCGCGCTCGATGCACGATACGGGACTGGTGTCGCCGTACCACGCCGTCCTGCTGCGCTTCCTGCTGAGCAAGGGCGAGTACCTGCTGGGTGAGGCGCTGGGATTGTCCAGTACCGGGCGCGAATGCCTGCTCTGCTACCACGAACTGGTGCGACAGCTGATCGACGAGGCCGTGCACGTCGAGACGGCGCAGTGTATCTACGGGCTGGCGCTGATGCTGGAACGCGGCATCCTGTACCAGCCCCCGGTCGCCCCCGCCCTGTGGCGGCAGATGGCGCTGCAACTGTCGGCGCATTCGCAGCAGCGCCTGACACAGGCCTTCGGACCGGATCCGGCCCCCCGCGCCCGATTGCTGGCGGGCATGTTGTCGGTACTCGGGCTGCCGCTCGGTATCGGCCAGGGCGACAACCCGACCTGCCAGTCCGCGCGGGCGCTGTCCATGTGGGCCTACAACGACCCCGACTATCTGCTGCAGACACTGGCCTGGGCCGCGCGCGACGACGAGGTCGTCATGCATTTCGAGGGTGCGCAGATCTCCTCGCGCGACAGTGCCGGCGGGGTCGCCACCGAGCTACCGGTGGACCTGGACCCGGTATCGCTGCTGGTAGTGCCCCATCTGGACCGGATCTACGCGGAGATGGGACGGCGTTGCGTGGATCGGGAGGGCGACCCGCACCGCTGGATCAATCCGGAATTCCACGGCTGGTGGTCCGGGCGCGGTTTCCGGATCAATGTCGACGTGGCGACCGGCAACCTGACCGATCTCGACGAGTTCCTGCGGCATTTCTACGCGAGCTACCACCCGTTCCACAACGGCAACCAGCCGCTGATCCACCCGCAGCCGGCCGGGGTCGCGGTGACCGACAGCGCCGCCCGATTCGTCGGCTGGCACGCGATCACGGTGCTGCGGGTGGCACTGGACCCGCAGGAGCGGATGCGGGTCTATTTCTACAACCCGAACAACGACAGCGGGCAGGACTGGGGCGACGGCGTGGTGGTCGGCACCGCCGGGCACGGCGAACGGTTCGGGGAGGCATCGCTGCCGTTCGAACAGTTCGCCTCGCGCCTCTACATCTTCCATTTCGATCCGCTGGAGCCCGGCGAACTCGCCTCGGTGGACCGGGAGGAGCTGGACCGGGTGGTGGGCTATGTCCACCGCAGCTGGGGCGCCGCCCGGTTGCCCGCCTGACCGTTCAGTCCCGGTACCGCTCCACCAGTTTCGCGAGCTCGTCCAGATCGCGCAGGGAATTCGCTTCCGGTTGCGTTTCCAGCTTCAGGGTCACCCGTTCCACTCCGGCTTGGGCATAGGCGTCCAGTACCGCCGGGTCCGCGGGGGCCGGGGTGACTGTGACCGGTAGCCCGCTGTCGGTGAACTCCGCGAGTTGCGCCGGTACCGCGGCGGCATCGGAGACGCCGTTGGGGATCCAGCCCACACCGTGCCGGCGCGCGCGCCGGGCCGCGGCCTCGCCGCCCCCGATGAAGATGGGCGGATGAGGCTGCCGGTGCGGTTTGGGCCAGGCGAAGATCGGGTCGAAATCGATGAACGAGCCGTGGTATTCGGCGAGGTCCTGGGTCCAGATCGCGAGGATCGCCTCGAGTTGTTCGTCCAGCAGGGCGCCGCGGGTGCGCGGATCGGTGCCGTGGTCGGCCATCTCCTCGCGGTTCCAGCCGACGCCCACGCCGAAGACCGCACGGCCGCCGGAGATGTGGTCGAGGGTGGCGACCTCCTTGGCGGTGTGGATGACATCGCGCTGGATCAGCAGGGTGACCCCGGTGCCCAGGACGAGCCGGTCGGTGACCGCCGCGATCGCGCCGAGGACGACGAAGGGATCGAGGGTGCGGAAGTAGACGCGGGGGAGGTCGCCGCCACCGGGGTACGGGGACTCCCGGCTCGCCGGAATATGCGAATGCTCGGCGAGGAACAGCGATTCGAAACCGCGTTCCTCGAGTGCCGGTCCGAGCACGGTCCCGCTGATTCCCTCGTCGGTCAGGAAGGTATTGACGCCGATCTTCATGACAGACCGAACATCGTGCCCACCCGCGAATATTTCGTGGGTGGGCACGACGCCGGGGATCTGCCGCGGCCTACCGGGCCGGGCCCGATCCGTTGGGCGGGAACGGTTCGTTGATGGTTGTGACGTACTGGATCACCGCGCCGATGATCACCGGGGCGGTGATGAAGAGCTGGCCGGCCACCGTGCCCAGGGCGCCGATCGCGACGATGCCGCCGAGGCAGCCGACCACGGCGGCCGGGACGAACGGACCGAAGAGCCCGACGATGGTCGCCGCGGCCACGGTCGCGCCGGCGATGCCGCCGAGCACACAGCCGACCGCGGCGCCGCCCAGACCGCCGACCGCGGTGCCGATCGCGGCCCCGGTGGCGATGGTGTCCTTGAGCCGGGTGAAGGCGGCGACCTCACGGTCGTAGGGGGTCTTCCAGGGCGCCGTCTCCTGATGGGGCAGCGCGGCCGGTCGATACACTGCCCGGTCCGGGTCGAGCTGCGGGGTGAGCGTGGCCGTGTGACCGGAGATCTCCGCCGCGATCGGGAACTCGAAATCGTCGAGCCGGAAGGTCAGCGGCGTGCCGGCCACCACCGTGCCATCGGCAGCTTTGATCTTGAAGGTACCGTCCTCGACCACCATGGACCCCGAATCGGTGGTGACGACGGAACGCCCGTCCACAACCTCCGCGGTGAAGCCGACCGGCGCCGGCAGGTCGGTGGGCGCGGCGTGGGCACTGCCGGATGCGATGCCGAGTGCGGCGATGAGCAGCGTCGACATCGTGGTCAAACTCCTGACGAGCATGTATGTATTCACCTCATATGGGAGTGCGGGCACAGATACGTGTCAATCGAACGGAAGCGGCCGCCCGGTGGGGCCCGACCGAATCCAGACAAAAAGGTTATCGGCCGGGTAGCGGCCTCCGGTCGACGGGGGTCACGAAAAGCGCTCCTTCTCTTGCTATTTCGGAAAATGTCGTGTTCCGGATCCGGCCGCGCCCCCTTCCGGCACCGAAATCGGATTCCGGCGCCGCCCCGGGCGCGGCCGGGCCACCGAGTGCTGCCCGGCCCGGTGACCAGGACGTAGAGTGAACGGGTGCGTCTACTCGTGACCGGTGGAGCCGGGTTCATCGGAGCCAACTTCGTCCAGCACACGGTCGCCGAACGGCCGGATACGACGGTGACCGTGCTGGACGCGCTCACCTACGCGGGCAACCGGGCCTCGCTCGACCCGGTGGCCGATCGGATCGACTTCGTCCACGGCGATATCGCCGACCTGGACCTGGTCGACGAACTGGTGAGCGGAGTGGACGCGGTGGTCCATTTCGCCGCCGAATCACACAACGACAACTCGCTGGCCGAACCCTGGCCGTTCGTGCAGACCAATATCGTCGGCACCTATTCGCTGCTGCAGGCGGTCCGCCGCCACGATGTGCGGTACCACCATGTCTCCACCGACGAGGTGTACGGGGATCTGGGCCCCGACGACCCCCCGTTCTCCGAACGCACCGCCTACAACCCGTCCAGCCCGTACTCGGCGACCAAGGCCGCCAGCGATATGTTGGTGCGCGCCTGGGTGCGTTCGTTCGGCCTGCGCGCCACGCTGTCGAACTGCTCCAACAACTACGGGCCGTACCAGCATGTGGAGAAGTTCATCCCACGCCAGATCACCAATCTGATCGACGGGGTGCGCCCCCGGCTCTACGGCGCCGGACATCAGGTCCGCGACTGGATCCATGTGGAGGACCACAATCGTGCGGTCTGGGATGTTCTCGATCGGGGGCGGATCGGCCGCACCTATCTGATCGGGGCCGACGGTGAACTGGACAATCGGGCGGTGGTGGAACTGCTGCTCGCCGAATTCGGGCGCGACCCGGGCGATTTCGACCATGTCACCGACCGCGCCGGCCACGACCAGCGCTATGCGATAGACGCGGGCCCGCTCCGCGCGGAACTCGGTTGGCAGCCGCGCTACGCGGACTTCCGGGCGGGACTGTCGGCCACGGTCGCCTGGTACCGCGCGAACGAATCCTGGTGGCGCCCGGTCAAAGCCGCTACCGAGCGTGCCTACGCCGCCGCGGGGGAGCAGACCATCACCGTGCCGTGACAACGCCCGGCCCGGCCGTAGCGCGGACCGGGCGTATCCGGTGCGATTCCGGTCGATGTCAGGCCCAGACGTAGATGTGGTACTTCGCCACCGAGGCGATCAGGGCGATCAGCGCGGCGACGACGACGGTCACCGCGGCGTAGCGGCCGGGTTCGCGGTCGCCGGGTCCACGGAGGCGGAAGGGCATCCAGCGCAGCAGTACCGCGAACGACACGATCGCCAGCGGGACGAAGTAGCGGCCCTGGACACCGTCGATGATGTAGTAGCCGACCGGGGTGAAGGACATGTAGAGGGTGACGTAGATCATCGCGACACTGGCCGCCATGGTCAGCGCCACCACGAGCGTGCGCCGGAAATCCGGGCGGTCGAAGCGTTCCGCCATCCCCACGCTCACCGCGAAGGCCAGCAGGCAGGCCACGATCGCGGTGGCCGGCACCTCGATATAGGCGAAACCGAGTTCCCCGAAGAATTCGGTGAACCACTCCTGGTCACGCCGCAGAATGCTTTCCCAGAAGGTCCGCAGGAAGCCGAACGGGTCGGTGATGATGCCGATCAGCTGCTCGCCGGTGTTCACGGTGTGCCACTGATGCGGGGGCCGCATCAGGCTGGTGCCCTCGCCGGTGGGCGCGGCGATCTTCATCCACACCGCGAACCCGATCGCGCCGATCGCCGCGCACGCCCAGGTGAGCCACCGGCGCCAACCGGTCAGGCCCATCCGCTCGGCCGGAATCAACACCACCAGCATGGCGAGCAGCACATAGGTGGGTTTGCACAGCGGCAGCGCGATCGCGGTACCCAGCACCGCGGCGGTTTCCACCCGGCCCAGCCGGTCCCCGAGAAACAGGCCCTTCACCAGGAGCGCCGATACCAGGACGGCCAGCGCGTTGGTGAGGGTGTCGGCGGTGACCGTCCCGGCCTGGAAGACCGCGATGGGCAGTACGGCCACAGTGAAGGCCAGCCACTGGATGCGGTGCGCGCGCAACGTCCACAGGGCGAAGCCGACCACGAGCAGGTAGGCGGCCAGCCCGGACAGCCGGGTGAGGCGCACCATGGTGCCGGCGTCGGCGTCGATCAGTTCGGCGAATCCGATACCGATCGCATTGGGCACGTAGGGCACCGCGGAATAGGCGGCGGTGTTGGTGAACCAGATGATCTTGCGTTCGTCGGTGACCGGGGCATCGTTCAGCCGCTGGTAGGCAGCGGGATCGGCCACATCGGGGTTCGGTTCGCCCGGGTTGTGGGTGTAGTCGTCGATGGCGTAGCCCATCAGCGCTTCGATCGCCGCCGGTACCTCACCGCCGTAGGCGACGCCGCGGTCGTCGTCGATCCGGGTGGGGTTCAGGCCGCCGTGGGCCACCTGATAGGCGCGCCCGAACTGGGTGATTTCGTCGTGACCCCAGAACGGCGGGCTCATCACCGCGAACACGAGCCCGAAGATCCCGGCCAGCAGGGTGAACGCGACGGTCGCCGGGCCCATCCGGCGCAGCAGGGCAGTTGCGGCGCGCCGGGGACCGGCCAGGACGGAACGACCCGCGGCCTGCTCCTCTCCGGCAGGGCGGGTCCGGGTCTCGGCGGTCAACGGATGTCCCCGGCCACCTGGTCGCCGCGCCGTCCGGGCATGAGCGAGGGCCCTGCGTGGTCACGCTTCGCTACCGCCTCCGGGCCTGACTCGCTCATGCCGTGGTAGGCACCGGTGGTGGCCGCGACGCCCGCGCCGGGGGCCTCGTAGCGGAGATAGATCAGGCGTGCCGCCTCGTGCCGGGACCGGCGGATACCGTCCAGGATCAGACCGGCGGTCCAGGCCAGGAAACCGACCAGCAGCAGGGTGCAGGCCAGGAACAGGGTCGGGAAGCGGGGCACGGTGTGGGTGTCGTAGTACTCGATGATTATCGGGACGGTCAGTACCACCGAGATCAGCCAGCTCACGGTACCGAGCAGGCCGTAGAAGGCGACCGGGCGCTCGTGCCGGGCCAAGCCGGCGATGAGGGCCAGGATCTTGAAACCGTCGTGGTAGGTACGCAGTTTGCTCTCACTGCCGGCCGGGCGGTCCCGGAATCCCACCGGTACCGCGGTCTGCGGGACCCGCAGGTGCAGTGAATGCACGGTGAGTTCGGTTTCGATCTCGAATTCCCGGGAGACGGCGGGGAAACTCTTCACGAAGCGCCGGGAGAAGACCCGGAAGCCGCTGAGCATATCCTCGACGTTCTCGCCGAAAACCTTGCCCACCACACCGTTGAGGACTTTGTTCCCGGTCTCGTGGCCCGCCCGGTAGGCCGATCCGCTCTCGTCCTGTTTCCGGACGCCGAGGACATGGTCGTACGGGCCCGACAGCAGCGTTTCGATCATCGCCGGCGCCGCGGACGCCTCGTAGGTGTCGTCGCCGTCGATCATGAGGTAGATATCGGCCTCGATATCGGCGAAAGCGCGGCGCACCACATTGCCCTTGCCCTTGGCCCGCTCCGCGCGCACGATCGCGCCGGCGGCCCGGGCTTTCTCGGCGGTGGCATCGGTGCTCAGATTGTCGTACACATACACGACAATTCCGGGAACCGCGGCTTTCAGATCGGTGACGACCTTGGCCACCGATGCTTCTTCGTTGTGACACGGAACGACGGCGGCAATGCCGAGTCCATGGGGGATGAGCGAGGGCCCTGCGTGGTCACGCTTCGCTTCCGCCTCCGGGCCTGACTCGCTGATGCTGTGTTCGGTGGATTCCACCTGGTCAAATCCTCGAAATCGACGGATATGGGAACACGGGGAGAGTACCGGGTCCCCGCCGGAGAGGATGGCTCAGGTCACTGCGGTACCGTCGGCGCGTGTCATCTGGTGAGTCCACGGCCGCTGTCGCCGCCGACGCGCCGGCCCCCCGTTCGCTCGCCGAACGCCTGCGGACCGGGCTGCGGCAGAGTGCGGCGTTCCTGGTCGTCGGTGTGGTCGGCTTCCTGGTCGATGCGGGGACCTACAACCTGCTGGTGTTCGATCTGGGCGCCGGGGATGGCGAAGGTCTCATGCACGACGTCCCGTTGCCCGCCAAGATCATCGCCATCGCGGTGGCCACGGTGGTCACCTACTTCGGCAACAAGTGGTGGACCTTCTCGCACAAGCAGTCCGGCAGCCCCGCCCGGGAGTACCTGCTGTACGCGGTGATCAATGTGATCGCGATCGGACTGCAATTGGGTTGCCTGGGTTTCTCCAGGTACATCCTGGACCTGTCCACGCCGCTGGCGGACAATATCTCTGGAACATTGGTCGGTCAGATAGTTGCCGTGGTGTTCCGGTATTGGGCTTATGACAAGTTCGTGTTTACCGGGGGACCCGATCGGGAAACGACCAACCGGGTGACCGGCGTGGCTGATTGATATCCTCGGGGCCGCCGCGAAACGTATTCAGGGACACGTTCGTCCCGTCGGCACAGCATGACGAGTCAGGCCCGGAGGCGGAAGTGCGATACCTGCGCCTGCGCTTCGGCCTCCGCGTCAGTACGCGGACCGATCGCCGGTCTCGCTCATGCGCGAAAATATTGAGGATTTCGAGGACTTCATGGACCAGTCGGCTATGCAGGCCGTTACCGAGACGAACGATCACGCTGCGGTCGCGCCGGAGTCGCTGCGCGCGGAACACCACCGGGCTCCGCGCAGACTGCTGCTCGCGCGGGGCATCTTCACCGGACCCTCGGCGAAGGTCAGCGACGAGCTGTACGCGGTGGTCAAGGGCCGTGCCACCCGCGACCGGATGAGCCTGCACCTGGACAAGGGCTCGACCGCGCACACCAACACCTACTTCGGGCGTTTCGCCGCCAGCTACTGGCAGCGCTGGACCGTGGTCACCGAGGTGGAGGCCACAATGATCCTGCAGGTCGGCAAGCACGCCAGGGTGCGGATCGTGGCCTCCGATATCGCCGGGCACCGCCGGATCGTCGGCACCGCCGAGGTCACCGCCAGCGGCCCGCTGACCCTGACCGCGCCGCTGGACCAGTTCGTCGACGGCGGGGCCCTGTGGCTGGAGTTCGAAGCCGTCGGTGCCGACCTGGAGATCTCCGAGCTCACCTGGACCGCGACCGCGCCCGAGACCGTACGCCCGGTCGCCATCGCCATCTGCACCTTCAACCGCGCCCAGGACTGCGCCGAAACCATCGCCGCGCTGGCCTCCGACCAGACCGTCCTCGGCTCGCTCGACGCGGTGTACGTGGTGGACCAGGGCACCGATCTGGTGGAGAACCGGCCGCTGTACCAGGCCACGCGGTCGATGTTCGGGGACAAACTGCGCTACATCCGCCAGCCCAATCTGGGTGGGGCAGGCGGTTTCACCCGCGGACTGTACGAGGTATCCGCGGCCAACGAACACGCCGACGTCATCCTCATGGACGACGATATCCTCTGCGAACCCGAGACCGTACTGCGGTTGCAGGCCTTCGCCAACCTGACCGTGGAACCGACGCTGGTCGGCGCGCAGATGCTGTTCCTGCTCAACCCCGACTACCTGAACGTCGGGGCCGAAGACGTGCACCTGCACCGGCTCATGCACGGCCAGAAGGTGCCCAAGGCGCTGCGCAACACCAGCATGCTGAAGAAGAACCAGGAACGCCGCGTCGACGCCGGATACAACGCCTGGTGGACCTGCCTCATCCCGGCCGAGGTGGTGAAGAAGATCGGGCTGCCGCTGCCGATCTTCTTCCAGTGGGACGATGTCGAATACGGGGTCCGCGCCCGCGAACACGGATTCGTCACGGTCACGCTGCCCAACGCGGCGGTCTGGCACGCGGACTTCTACTGGAAGGACTTCGACGACTGGGCGCGGTACTTCAGCACCCGCAACTCGCTGATCGTCAGCGCGATGCACGCGGACCTGAACCCGGGCACGGTCACCCGGCAGCTCTTCCGGAATATCTCCGAATACCTGGTCGCGATGCAGTACGGGCTCGCGCACACCACCCTGCAGGGCATCGAGGACTTCCTGTCGGGGCCGTCGATCCTGCGGGACGGCGGTATCGAGCCGCTGAAACGGGCCCGGACCAGCCGCGCCGACTACACCGAGACTGTGAAACATCCCGCGGCGACACCGCCGGTGGACTCCTCCGAGATCCGCGTGCGGCGGGCCGGCGGCGAACCCAGCCGGCTGCTGGCGGTGCTGATCAAACGCGCGATCCAGCAGTGGACCGGCAAAGTCCAGTACGGGCTGGTCGGGGTCACCCGCGAAGACGCGCACTGGTGGCATGTATCGCTGTTCGACCATGTCGTGGTCACCGATGCCTCCCAGTCCGGGGTCCGGGTCCGTAAGCGCGACAAGGCGACCGTGCGCGCCCTGCTGCTGCGCACGGTGCGGGTCCTGCGCCGGCTGTACAAGGAACTGCCGGACCTGCAGCAGCGCTACCGCGCCGCGCACGCCGAACTCACCAGCCGGGAGAACTGGGAGCGGCTGTACGGGATCGAGTCCGACCGGAACTGACCCGGACGCGTTCGCCCGAACGGGCCACGCCGTATCCGCGGCGTGGCCCCGTGGTCGTCAGAGGAACAGGTCGGTGGTGAGGGGTTCGTCGCCCGGGGTCACCCGATACTTGTCCAGGTCGGTGATGCCGTGGGTGGCGAGCACATCGTCGTCGATGAAGAAATTGCCGGTCGTCTCGGTGGCCGGTGAGGTGAGGACCAGGTAGGCGGCGTCGGCGTAGATATCCGGGGTCCGCGAGGTACGGACCATCTCCTCACCACCGAGCAGATTGCGTACCGCCGCGGTCGCGATCGTGGTGCGCGGCCAGAGCGAATTGACGCCGACACCGTCGGATTTCAGTTCCTCGGCCAGCCCCAGCGTGGTCAGCGACATCCCGTACTTGGCGATGGTGTAGCCCAGGGAGGAACCGGCCCACTTGGGGTCCAGGTTCAGTGGCGGCGACAGCGTGAGGATATGCGGATTGCGGCCGGCGGCGGCGGAGTCGCGCAGCGCCGGTATGCACAGCTTGGACAGCAGGAAAGTGCCGCGGCAGTTGATGTCCTGCATGAGGTCGTACTTCTTCATCGCCAGCGAATCGGTGGGGGACAGATCGATGGCAGAGGCATTGTTGACCACGATGTCGATACCACCGAAGCGCTCGGTGGTCAGCCGGACCGCTTCGGCGACCGATTCGTCGATCCGCACATCGCCGACGAACGGCAGTACGGTCGCCCCCGCCGCCTCCAGTTCCGCGGCGGCGGTGTGGATCGTGCCCGGCAGTTTGGGATGGGGCTGATCGGTCTTGGCGATCAGCGTGATGTTCGCGCCGTCGGCGGCCGCCCGTCTGGCGATCTCCAGCCCGATCCCGCGGCTGCCGCCGGACATGATCATCGTCCGGCCGCTCAGCGGTTTTTCTCCGGTAGCTGTCATTGCCTGCCCTCCTGTTGGTCGCGGGCGCCGACCGCCGTGCGTTCGGCGCTGCGCTTCGAGCGTAGGCAACAGGTCCGTGCTTGCCCAGGGACCGCGCGATCCGATGCGCGGGGTGTCGGGCAGACGGCCGACCGGACGCCGGAGCCGGGTGCTCGGCCGGCGCGAATGCAGCAGGCGCCGAGGTTCATGAGCCGGCCGGGTCCGTATGCGGCGAGGCCCAGGGGACCTCGCCGCATACGGACATCGCTCACATCGTGGCGATCAGCAGGATGTTGAGTAGGAAGATCAGGGCGACGAATGCCCAGATCACGTACATGACCACCATGCCGGGGGTCTTCTGCGGAACCGGCCCGATCGCTCCGTTGAGGAAGATGAGCGCCGGTGTCCGGTAGTAGTACCGGACCGCCTGCCCGGGCTGCACGGGCACCGTGACATCGGCGGGACCCATATCGAACAGCCACGGCGTGGTGACCCGCATGTGGTACTGGCCGGCGCCGACCGGAATGTGGTTGGCGCCCCACCGGGTGTTCGGCACCCGCTGCCCGTTCACCGTGATCTTGGGTTTGGTGATCGCGAGCAGGAACGCCATCGGGGTGTAGGAGCAGTCCACCGTGATCCCCGGCGGGTCGTTCGGCGCCGCCTGGGGCGGCCGGCCGTAGGGCCCGGGCTGCCCGCCCGGACCGAACTGGGCCGGGGGCTGCCCGGTCGGCTGGGCGTACGGGCCGCTGGCATACTGCGGCTGGGCGGGCGGCTGACCGTAGCCCTGCGGCGGCTGCCCGGGCGGCGGGGCGCCCCACGGCTGCGGACCGGCCGGTGGCCCCCCTGGATACTGCGGCTGCCCGCCCTGGTTCGGTGCCGGCGGCGCGAACTGCTGTTGCGGCGGCGGGAACTGGCCGGGTGCGGGCTGGCCCTGTGGCGGCTGACCGCCGGGGTAACTCATCGATCTCCTCCCGAATCATGCGAATTGCCAGCCGAACTTACCCGGCGGGGAGGAAACTCTCGCATTCGCCGTCAACCCTGGTTGTCCGGTGGGCGGCCGATTCGGGAGTCTCGGTGCCGATGGGCTAGTCCGGTTTCTGGAACTGCTCGTTGCGGCCGAGGCTGCGCAGATGGAACCACTCGCGCAACCCGGCCGGGTCGCGGCGGGTCACCAGGAAGAACCAGGAGAACCGAATCCATTCCTGCGGCAGCAGCTTTCGCATACCCGGCTGGGACATCAGATAGCCCCGGTTGCGGTAGGTGAAATACCGCTTCACCGGATCGTCCGGGTACTGGGTGTGCATCCGGCCACCGAGGATCGGCTTGAACTCGGCCGCCCCGTTGGGGTGCAAGTACGCGGTTTGCAGGCAGGTTCCGAAGGGTAATCCGGAGCGGACCAGTCGCCGGTGCACCTCGACCTCGTCGCCGCGCACGAACAGCCGCAGATCCGGTACACCGATCACATCCACCGCCTGCGCGGAGATCAGGGCGCCGTTGAACAGCGAAGCGATGCCGGGCAGGAAGTCCTCGCCGCCCAGTTCGGACCGCAACCGCCGCCACACCACGCCGCGGCGCAGCGGGAATGCCAGCCGGTCCGGTTCGTCGATATCGCAGACGACCGGCGAGACCTCCACCAGTTCGTGGCGCCGCGCGCAGTCGAACAGGGTCGCCAGTACCTCGGGGCCCTCGGGCCGGCCGTCGTCGTCGGCCAGCCAGACCCAGTCGGCGCCCAGGCTCAGCGCGTGCAGCATGCCCAGCGCGAAACCGCCCGCTCCGCCCAGATTGTGCGCCGAGCCCAGATAGGTGGTCTCGATGGGCTGATCCGCCACCAGTTCGGCCACTTCGGCTTCGTTGCCGTTGTCGATCACGATCAGGTGGTCGACGGCGCGCGATTGCGTGGCGACCGCTTTCAGCGATTCGGCGAGCAGATCGCGGCGCTTGTGTGTGACCACTACGGCGACGATCTTGGCGTCCGGTCCGTACTCGACCTCCGGCAGCACCGCGGCGGCCGCGTCGTGCTCCCGCGCGGGACCCGGAGCCGAACGCCGGGGGCCGCCGGTGCCGCGCCCACCGACGACGGGCGCGGCCTTCGCGTGCTCGTGCTTCTCCTGCGCTTCCGATACCGGCTCGGGCGCTACCTCGTCGCGCTGGTCTTTCGCCTCCGGAGCCGACTCGCTGCTGCCTTGTCCGCCGGGCGCGGGCGCTACCGGGTCACGCTCTGCTTCCGCCTGGGCGGAGCCGGGCTCGCTCGTGCTGTCGTCGGGCACTGCCGAGGGCGCTGCGTGGTCACGCGCCGCTTCCGCCCCGGAGCCCGGCTCGCTCGCGCCGTCTTCGGGCACCGGCGAGGGCTCTACGGGGTCACGCGTCGCTTCCGCCTCCGGGCGGGACTCGCTCATGCTGTGTTGTTCTCCAGTTCTCGTTCGCCGTCGGCCGACTGCGGTGCTGGTTCGTCGTCGGCACGATCGGACTTCTCGGCCTCGATCTCCCGCAGGACCGCCGCCACATGATTACCCGCGTCCGGGCCCTCGTAGGCCCGCACGACCTCCTCGATCCCGCCGTGCAACCGGACCTGACCGTGATCGATCCACAGTGCGGTATCGCAGAGCTGGGCCAGGAACTCGTTGGAATGGCTGGCGAACACCAGGATGCCCGAACGGGCGACCAACTCCTGCAACCGGATCCGGGCCTTCTTCATGAACTCCGCGTCGACCGCGCCGATCCCCTCGTCGAGCAGCAGGATCTCCGGGTCGATGGAGGTCACCACGCCCATCGCCAGGCGCACCCGCATACCGGTCGAATAGGTACGCAGCGGCATGGACAGATATTCGCCGAGTTCGGTGAAATCGGCGATCTCGTCGATCTTGGCCATCATCTGCTTGCGGGTCTGTCCCAGGAACAGACCGCGGATGATGATGTTCTCGTAGCCGGAGATCTCCGGGTCCATCCCGACGCCCAGATCGAACACCGGCGCGACCCGCCCGCGGATCCGCGCGCTACCGCGCGAAGGCTCGTAGATCCCGGACAGCAGCCGCAGCAGCGTGGACTTGCCCGCGCCGTTGTGGCCGACCAGGCCCACCCGGTCGCCTTCTTTCAGCGACAGGTTGATATCGCGCAGTGCCTCGACCACCACGACATCGGACTGGTTGCGGCCGATCGAACCGCCCGCCTTACCCAGGAACGCTTTTTTCAGCGACCGGGACTTCGCGTCGAAGATCGGGAACTCCACCCACGCGTTGCGGGTTTCGATATTCACGTGATCACTCATGATCGCCTGACTCCTAAACCCAGTAGGGCACGCGCGAACGGTATTGACGCAGCGCGATCGCCGCGGCGATCCAGCCCACCACGGTGATGGCGCCGACGATCGCCCAGTGGTAGAGCTTCTGGTCGTCGCCGAGCAGCGGTGCGCGCACGATCTCCAGATAGTGGTAGGTGGGCACCACTTCGGCCAGCCGGGCCCGTTCGGCGACCTGACCGCCCTGTTCGTGCAGGCTCTTGGTATTCCACATCACCGGCGTCAGCACGAACAGCATCAGCGTCATGCTGCCCAGGATCGGCGCGATATCGCGGTAGCGGGTGCTGAAGATACCGAACAGCACCGAGACCCACATCGCGTTGAGGAACAGCAGCACCAGCGCCGGAATCGCGAAGACCACGGTCCAGTGCAGATCGCGCCAGACACCGAAAAGGACCAACACCACGAAGTAGATTGCCGCGTTGTGCGCGAAGAACAGCATCTGCCGCCATACCAGCCGATACACGTGCACGCTCAGCGCCGACGGCAGCTGTTTGATCAAGCCCTCGTTGGCGACGAACACTTCCGCGCCCTCGAGGATCGAGGCGTTGATGACATTCCACACGATCAGGCCGACCGCCACATAGGGCAGGTACTCGGTCAGCGGCTGACCGAGCAGCGCGGCGTACAGGATGCCGATGGCGGTGGCCTGCACGCCGGTGGCGATGGTGATCCAGAACGGACCCAGCACCGAGCGCCGGTAGCGCTGTTTGATGTCCTGCCAGCCCAGCGAGAGCCATAGTTCGCGCTGCCGGAACCCGTCGCGGATATCGCGCCAGGCCCGGGACCAGGACTGCGAATCCGACTCGATGGGATCCGCGGCGGTCACCTCGGTGATATCGGAGACGGCGGTATCGGCGCCGGCGACCGGGGTCTGCTCGGAACTCACGGGCTTCTCATCTGCGGCGGGGTCGTGGTCGGGGCGCACCGGGCTCTCGTCGGTGCTCTCCGGATTGTCAGGGTTTACCAGGTCGGAGCGAGCGGAAGCTGCAGGCACGGTGCACGACACTACCTCGGTCGGCGAGCCGCGGTACCGGCCGGTTATATACCACCGCGTTCAGAGGTATTGCCCGGTGCCTCCGATGGACTGGCCCGGCTGCGCGCCGCGACCCTCGGCGGTATGGATACCCGGAGGCAGGGCCCCCTGGCGCATCTGCTCGAGCTGCGCCCGCGCGGCCATCTGCTGGGCGAACAGAGCCGTCTGGATGCCGTGGAACAGACCTTCCAGCCAGCCCACCAGCTGCGCCTGGGCGATACGGAGTTCCGCGTCCGAGGGGACGGCATCCTCACTGAACGGCAGGGCCAGCCGTTCCAATTCCTCGCGCAGCTCCGGCGCCAGGCCCTGCTCCAGCTCTCGGATGGAGGATTTGTGGATCTCGGCCAGCCGGGTCCGGCTGGCGTCGTCGAGCGGAGCCGCCCGTACCTCCTCGAGCAGCTGTTTGATCATGGTGCCGATCCGCATGACCTTGGCCGGTTGCTCGACCATATCGGCCAGCGATTCGGAGGCGTCGCGCTCGGCGCCCTCCGGCTCGGGCGCCTCCCGGCCGGGGTAGGACGCGTTCGCCGCGGCGCCCGCGGGCAGCACCAGCGGTCGGCCCTCGGGACCGATCACGACAACGGGATCCGATGCGTCATCCGATTGCGTCATGGTCCCCATCATGTCGTGTTCGCGCCGAACGCGCTAAAGCCGGTGGTGGTGACGCGGGTTGCAGACCCCGGACCAGGGTTACCGGAATATGGGCCCTGCCTTAAAGTGACCTGCATGACTTACGACGTCGCGCGGGTCCGGGGACTGATCCCCTCCGTGGCCGACGGCTGGATCAACCTGGCTCCGCAGGCGGGCATGCTTGTTCCGGATTCTGTCTCCCGCGCGGTGTCCATCGGTTTCCGCTCGTCGTCGTTCTCCCACCTCGGCCGTCACGGTGCCGCCAAACGCAGCGCCGATATGCTGCACGACGCCCGGGTGGCCGTCGCGGACCTGGTCGGCGCGGACCCCAGCGGGGTCGTGCTGGGACCGGACCGCGCCGTCCTGCTGGCCTGGCTCGCCGAATCCCTGAGTTCCCGGCTGGGCCTGGGCACCGGAATCGTGCTGTCCCGGCTGGACGACGAGGCGAACGTGGCGCCGTGGCTGCGAATCGCCAATCGCTACGGTGCCCATGTGCGCTGGGCCGAGGTGGAGATCGAGACCTGCGAGATGCCGGCGTGGCAGTTCGAGGAGCTCATCGGGCCCACCGCCCGGCTGGTCGCGCTCACGGCCGCCTCGCCGATCGTGGGTTCGGCACCCTCGGTGCGGGTCGCGGCCGAACGGGTACACGAGGTCGGTGGCCTGCTGGTCGCGGACGCGGTCGGCGCCGCACCGTACGCGCTGATCGGTATCGATGACCTGAACGCCGATGTGGTCGCGTTGAGCGCGCCGAGCTGGGGCGGTCCGCAGGTCGGCGCGCTCGTCTTCCGGGACCCGGCATTCCTGGACCGGATCCCGTCCATGTCGTTGAACCCCTACGCCAAGGGCCCCGAGCGGCTCGAGGTCGGCGGACACCAGTATGCGCTGCTGGCCGGTCTTACCACCTCGATCGACTATCTGGCCGGCCTGGACGAACGGGCCCGCGGCACCCGCCGGGAACGGCTGGAACTATCGATCAGCTCGCTGCAGGACTACCACGACCAGCTGTTCGACCATCTGATGAGCACCCTGGAGAAGGTCGGCGGGCTCACCGTGATCGGCCGGGCCTCCACCCGGATCCCGACGGTCAGTTTCACCATCGACGGTATGCAGGCGGAGAAGATCGCCGCCGAACTGGCGGACAAGCGCATCAATGTGCTGGCGGGCTCGCACGGTGGCAGCCGGTTACTGGACGCACTGGGTGTGAACGACGAGGGCGGCGCGGTGACCATAGGTCTCGCGCCGTACACGACTCGCCGGGAGATCGATCAGTTCGGCCGGGCCCTGGCCGCGCTCGGCTGACCGGCCGGCCGCGCTCGCTTCCCGCGGGCCCGCGTGCAGGCTTTCCGTGGCCGGGCCGCGCCGGCGTCCATCGGCCCGGCCGGCTCGATCAGTCGTTGCCGATCCGCAGGATCACCTTGCCGAACGTGTCGTGCTCGTCGAGCAGTTCGTGCCCCCGGGCCGCCTCGGCCACCGGGACCTCGGCGTGGATCACCGGCACGACCGCGCCCGTCTCCAGCAGCGGCCAGACGTGGGCCCGTACCTCGGCGATGATGTCGGCCTTGCTGCCGCGGCCGGTGGCCGGACGGTCGCGCAGTTTGATCGCGCGCACGGTGCCGCGTTTGGCCATGAGTTCGCCCAGGTTCAGTTCGGCGTTCACCCCGCCCTGCATACCGATCACCAGCACCTGCCCGTCCAGGGCCAGCGCGGCCACATTGCGCCCGAGGTAGGCGGCGCCCATGTTGTCGAGGATGATGTCCGCGCCGGGTCCGCCCAATCCCTGCTCGGCCCGGATCAGATCGACGAAATCGTGTTCTCGGTAGTTGATCAGCACGCTCGCGCCCAGCTCCGCGCAGCGCGCCAATTTCGCGGCCGATCCGGCCGTGACCGCGACTCGGGCGCCCAGCCGGTCCGCCACCTGGATGGCGTGGGTGCCGATACCGCTGCCACCGCCGTGGATCAGCAGCAACTGCCCGGAGTGCAGGCCGGCGGTCAGCACCAGATTCGACCAAACCGTCGCCGCGACCTCGGGCAGTGCCGCGGCCGCCGCCAGATCCAGGCCGTCCGGCACCGGTAGCACCTGGCCGGCCGGGACCACCACTTTCTCGGCGTACCCGCCGCCGGACAGCAGCGCGCACACCCGGTCGCCGGCCGACCAGTCCCGGACACCCTCGCCGACGGCCGCGATCACCCCCGAGCATTCGAGTCCGGGCACGGCGGTGACGCCCGGCGGGGGCGCGTACAGGCCACGCCGCTGCAGCAGATCGGCCCGGTTCACCCCGGCCGCCGCCACGTCGATCAGTACCTCGCCGTGCCCGGGTACCGGGTCCGGAGCGGCGGACCACTCCATCACCTCGGGGCCGCCGAATCCGTTCAAGTTGATCGCACGCACGGGACCCATACTGCATCAGAAACTGCCGAGCGGGTGCTCGCGACTGGCCGGACACGGCTACCGTGAGCGCCGTGAGCAGCTTCATCGACTTCCAGAACGAGATCTACCTCCAGGGAATGGGCGGGACGGTCCCGGAACTGCCGATGACCGCGGACGGTTTCGCGGGCCGGGCCCGGGAGTTGCTCGACGCACGCGCCTACGCCTATGTGGCCGGTAGCGCCTCCACCGAACGTACGGCCGTGGCCAACACCTCCGCGTTCGATCGGTACCGGATCGTGCCGCGCATGCTCTGCGGGACCAGTGGCCCGGGCGCGCGCGACACCGCGGTCGAGGTACTCGGCACCAAACTCGCCGCCCCGGTGCTGACCTCGCCGGTCGGGGTCCTGGAACTGCTGCACGAGAAGGGCGAGGTCGTGGTGGCGCAGGCCGCGAAGGAACTGGGCGTCGGCACTGTCCTGTCCACCGCGTCCTCGGCGACCATCGAGGAGGTGGGTGAGGTCGCCGGCGACTGGTGGTACCAGCTGTACTGGCCCGCCGACGACGAGCTGGCGCGCTCGTTCGTGGAGCGTGCGCAACGGGCCGGCGCGAAGGCGATCGTGGTCACCGTGGACACCCCCTCGCTGGGCTGGCGGCCGCGGGATCTCGAACTGGGGCATCTACCCTTCCTGCTGGGCAAAGGTATCGCCAACTATCTGTCCGACCCGGTCTTCCGGGCGAAGCTGTCCGCGGCGCCGGAGGAGAGCGAGGACGCGCTGCGGATGGCGATCCTCACCTGGGTCGGCCTGTTCGGTAACCACGCGCTACGTCCCGCCGACCTGGCCAAACTGCGGGAATGGACCGATCTGCCGATCGCGGTGAAGGGTGTGCTCCATCCCGACGATGCCCGGCTGGTGGTGGACGGCGGCGCGGACGCGGTCTGGGTGAGCAACCACGGTGGCCGGCAGATCGATAATTCGATCGCCGCGCTGGACGCGCTCGGTGCGGTGGTCGGCGCGGTCGGGGACCGGGCCGATGTGCTGTTCGACTCCGGTGTCCGTTCCGGCTCGGATGTGCTGGTCGCACTCGCTCTCGGCGCCAAGGCGGTGGGTTACGGCCGGCCCTGGGCGTATGCCCTCGGTATCGCAGGCAGCGCGGGGGTGCGTCACGCCCTGCGCCTGCTGCTCGCCGATTTCGATTCCGCCATGGGACTTTCCGGTTGCGCCGACCTCTCCGGCATCACCCGCGACCTGCTCGCCGTGCCCCGGTGACCGCGCGACCGGCCACCGGGCGACCGGTGGTCGGCTTTGGGTCGCTCCCGGTCACATCGGTTACCATCGAGGCCCTGGAGACGTGGCAGAGCGGCCGAATGCACTCGCCTTGAAAGCGAGAGTCGTGAGAGCGACCGGGGGTTCAAATCCCTCCGTCTCCGCCAGAATCGGCAGATCGATCTGCCGTACGCCCCCGCTGCGGTCGGCCGTCGCACATGGCCTGCTCCGCAAGACGACCTCGGGGATCGCGGGGCAAGGCCGCGAACGCGCGGTTGTCCTGCCCGTCCGGCTGTGTAATGGTGTGCCGATGCAGAGCGCGGTGTGGGAGCGCCGCGGGAGGGAGGGGGCCGAATGCCGGAAGAACTCGATGTCGATCCGGAAGAAGTCGACAAATTCTCGGCGAGCTTGCAGAAGCTGGCAGACGAGAACGCGAGCGCGACGGCCTATATCGACAAATGGCTGGTGGTCGACAACACGGTCTGGGGCGACGGTGGACTGATCCGCCTCGGAGCGAGTGCCATCAGCGAGGCCCACGCGAAACTGAAGCCGAACTACGAGACGCTGGGCCGGCTGTCCGCGGCCGCCGCGACCGAACTGGCCGCGGTGGCGCAGATGTACCGGACCACGGATCGCGCGAATGCCGCGGCATTGGACCGCACGTACGAGGCCGGTAAGTGATGGCCGGCGCACCTGTCGAGAAATTGGCCGAGCCTGCGCCCGAAGACCCGATGAACGATAATTTCGAGCTCATCGTGACCTCCAACGAGATCTCACCCACCTACTGGGCATGTACTTGGCTCAAGAATGTTGTGGGTGTGGACCCGGTGGAGTGGCTGGCGCAAAAAATCTCCGGCGATTGGGAAGCCCTCCAGAAAGCGGGCCTGGCGGTCGAGAACCTCGCGGCTTATAACGCGAGTTTCTCCGCCGAGATCGAGAACGCGGCCAAGGCCGTCGACCCGACCTGGGACGGCAATGCGGCGTCGAATGCGCAAACGTACTTCGCCGAGTTGGCCACGGCGGTCGCTGCGCAGGTCGAATCTCTGAACACGATCGCGGATGAGATCAAGAACTTCGCAAACGCGGCGTATTACGGGGCGAAAACGATCGGCGACGGTGTGCAGACCCTCCTGGATATCGGCGCCATCGCCTTGATTCAGTTGGCTGCGCTGAAACTATCCGCGGTAAGCGGCGTGGGCATCGTCGCCACCGCGGCGCTTGCCGCAGCCGCTACCTTGACCACGCTCAGGGCCATCGCGGCATTCAATATGTTGGTCTCCGAGCTGACCTCGATCTATATCGGCTTGGAAGGGACTGCCGGGCTCATCTACGCGGGCATAGGTGCGATCCAGTCCGCCGACTTGCCCACGCTGCCCGAGAAGTCCTACGACCATCCGGGGGCCTGAGATGAGTTCACCCGAGCCGATACACGATCTCGCGCGGGGAGATATCGCGGTCTCGCGCCAGCTCTCCCAAGCACTCCGGGTCATCCTGGACGGCACGACGGATCCCGCGCTGAAGAAGCAGATTCGCGCGATCCTCGACGGCCGGGCCAGCGCGCGAGAACTGATGCACAGCGACGCGTTCAACGTGGTTCTCGATCAGACCATACCCGCGGCTATGCAGGAGTTCGCGGATATGCCTGAGGAAGAGAGGCAGCGGCTCGCGGCCCAGGGACAAGCGCAGCTCGACCAGCTCCGCGATCTGCCCGCGGCGTGGTCCCCGCCGCCATCATCCCCGCCCCCACCGGCAGTACCGCAGCCCTCGCCTTTGGGTGGCACTGTACAGCCGGGGGGACGCGAGTCCTACCGTGACCAGGTCGTCACGCCCGACGAACCCGATGAGGATGACCTCTACTTCCGTGATCGCTGGAAGAACGGCTGGCTGCAGTGAGCGGGCGGCCGAAAGTGCTGTTCGAGACGGAGTTGGACCCGGACCGTGTCCCGCTTCTCACGACGGCGCCGCTGAACCTGAAGCTTGCCGAGATCATGCCCGATGTGTGCAGCGAACACGGCCTACCGGCGGTGGAGAGCTGTTCTTTCGCAGTGAATTCCATGGGTCAGCCGGGTTCGGAGATTCCGACGATGCGGGCTTTCCTCCGATCGATCAGGCCGCCCTGGAAGCCTCGGGAGAACTACGGGGTACAGGCCTGCCTACGCTTCGAATGCCCGGCCTGCGAATACTGCATGGACGAGGTCCGTCGATTCCGGCGGATCGCGCTGCTGATGCTGCTGACCGTCGTGGTGACGATCGGGGCGCTGGTGGCGGCGGTCCTTTTCCGGGTCGAGCAGCTCTATGTGCCGCTGGGCTTCGCCGCCGTGCCCGGATGTTTCCCCCTCGCCACGGCTGTCGGCCTGATCTCCTGGATGCGGTCCGACTACTTCGCGGATGTCTGGTTGACCGATTCGACCGAGCAGTTGATCGTGTCGGCGCACCCGGACTTCGTCACCGCCGTCGATCGGCTTCGAGCGGAGTCCCGGGACCGAGGAAGTGGTGCCGACGTCTCCGATGGGTGAGGGCCGGTCTCGAGGCGTCCGGGCTCAGGTCGGGATCGCCTCGTCCACCCGTTTCATCTCGTTCCACAGCCGGTGCCAGTCCGCGGCCCGGCCCGGCTGCCCGGCGTACGCCTGTGTGAGCGTCTCGCGAAAATTCTGCGTCTTCGCGGTCCTCGGCCGGCGTGCGTGGGCGGTCCCGCTCCGCCGCGAGGACCCGGCTGCCTTCCGGTAGCTCGGACCATTCGCCCGTCGCCACCCGATGGTTCTCGTACAGCAGGCCGGAGCGGGAGCGCACCCTGATCTCGTCGAGGGCCACCGGTGGGTGTGGCGATTCGAGCAGGCGTAACAACTCGGCCGAGCCGTCGAAACAGATGTCCTGCGCACGGACGGGCACGTACCTGCCGGTGCCGTCGCGCAGGCATTCGCCGAGGAAGCGGGTGAGCACCGACGCTCCGCTCTGCCGGCGCGAGACCGCCACGGCTTCGACGGCCGAGTGGTACTTGTGCATCTGGAAGCGGTCGATGACCCCCACCGCCCGTGCCGGGTTGCCCGCACCCTCCTCGAGGACCGCGTTCCGGCGTCCCGCGATCACATGGTCGATGGACATATCGAGCCATCGTTCCGCCGTCGGGTAGAGGTGGTCACCGGCCGTGAAATCGTCGAGCGCACGGAGTTCGGCGAACATCGGGTGGTACCGCATGTAGTTGTCGGCGATCAGCGGGACCGCGCCACCGCGGTCGCGGAAGGACGCGACGATAGCCCTTATGGCCGTGGACTTCCCGGCACCCGGCTGGGCCAACGCGACAACCAGCCGGGGCCGCCCCGCCGCGGCCGCGACGCGACCCTGGACATCCAGCTGTTCTGGAACGATTCTCGTCTCGAAGATCCGGCGCATATCGTGATCGGACAACGCGAAGCGAAGGGCGCCCTTGCGCAGTTGGTCCGCGAATTCGTGTCCGGATCTGCTCAGTTCACCGCTCGCGGTGTAGATCGCGTTGCCGATCCGTCGGACTCCCCGCGCCGCGACCGTCGACACCGGGGATCGCAAGCACTCCACATCAACCCACAGGATGCGATTCTCTCGGATTCTCGCTGGTGGGCAGCCACGGGGTCACCCGACCGTGCGCCCGGAAAGGTGCCGGAGCGGCTGTCCACGCACCTCGCCGGGAAGAGCAATCGGGTGCGCATCCCGCGTCCCTGCTCGCTCCCGGGCGTCATAGGGGGTAGGCCGGAGCCGTTGTCGCGCGACGCGGAACACGGCCCGCGTGAGCGCTGTGGGCGCGGGTGTTGCGTACGGTGGACACGTGACGCAATCGAGCGACGTAACCCCCGGACCGGCGGTGACGCCGGCCGCCGGACGGTGGCCCGCGGTTCTCACCTGGCGTGCGCACGACGGCTCGCGGATGGAATCGGTTCGCGTAACGCTCAACGGCAACCGGATCCGCGCCAGCGGCCGCATCATCGGCAGCGGCTGCGGCGAGCACACCGCGTTCAGCGCCTCCTATGACCTGGTCACCGATGAGAACGGGGCGACCAGGCGGCTGTCGATGAGCAGCACCACCGCCGCCGGGGAACGGCACGCGTCCCTGGCCCGCGACGAGGAGAACTACTGGCTCGTCGACGCCACCGGCACCCATATCCGGTCCATGTTCGGCGGCGCCCTGGACGCGGATGTGGTGCTCAGCCCGTTCTTCAATACCCTGCCCATCCGCCGGTTCGACCTGCAGCACGCCATGGAGGATGTGCAGGTCCCGGTGGTCTATGTCCGGTTGCCGGAGCTGACGGTGCAGGAGGCCGATCTCACCTATAGCAGCGCCGGAGACGGGATCAGCGTTCTCTCGCCGGTGTCCAGCGCGACCCTCACCGTCGATCCCGACGGTTTCGTCTTGGACTACCCGGGCCTGGCCGAGCGGGTCTGAGTACGGGTCAATCGCCGGCCGGAGCCGCCGCGAGGCGGGTGACGACCCCGCCTGCCCGGCCCGCTTCCTGCAGTTTCTCCAGCCATCCCGCCGTGCCCGGGAAGACCTCGGTGATCTCCCAGCGTTCGGCCGTTTCGTAGCGCTGCCGGGCGGCGTGACCGGCCGCGGTCAGATCGGCGAGGGAGGTCTGCGCGGACAGTGACTCCCGGGCCTCACCCAGCGCGGTCAGCGTCTCGTCCAGTACCGCCAGTAGCGCCTCGGCGTTGGGTTCGCAGATCGCCCGCACCAGATCGGGTGCGGTGCCCGCGACCCGTGTGCCGTCCCGGAACGACCCCGCCGCCAATCCGAGCGCGAGGTCCCCGCCGCGGGCCCCGGCCACCGCCAGCGCCTCGGCGAGTACATGCGGTAGATGGGAGATCCGGGCCACGGCGCGGTCGTGTTCGGAGGCGGTCACGGGGACGGCCACCGCACCGCAGTCCAGGGCCAGCCGCGTGACACGCGTCCAGACGTCCGCGTCGGTGCCCGGGTCCACCCCGACCGCCCACGCCGCGCCGCGGAACAGTCCCGCATCGGTTGCCTGCCAGCCCGATTCGGCGGTGCCCGCCATCGGGTGCCCGCCGACGTAGCGGGCTTCGAGCCCGTACCGCCGCACCGCCGCCGCGACAGGGGCCTTCACACTCACCACATCGGTCAGCGCGCACCGCGGCGCGTATTCGGCGATTGCGTCGAGCATCGTGTTCACCGCCGGCATCGGCACCGCCACCACGATCAGGGCATCGGCCTCGGCGGCCCGGCGCAATACCGCGGCGAGATCGTCGCCGACATCGAAACCCGAGGTCCGGGCCGCCGCCACGCCCGGCGCCGAGCGGTTGTATCCCCAGCACGTCCGACCGGCCGCGGTCGCCGCACGCAGCAGCGAGCCGCCGATCAAACCCGTTCCGAGAACACAGAGCGCCGTATGGCCGTCAGCAGTCACCGGAACAGATTCGCATACGACTTCATCTAACGGCCTCGGGCCGACTACCGTTGCGCCCATGGCAGCACAGCGCGCGGGCACGAACAAGGCGGCGTCGGATGATTACGACGACGTGGAAGGGTTCGCGGTGGCCGTTGTCCGGGAAGACGGTACGTGGCGGTGCACTCCGCTGACGTCGGCCGCGCTCACCACACTGTCGGCCGCGGAGAACGAGCTGAAGGCGCTGCGTTCCTCCGGCGCGGTGTTCGGGCTCCTGGATGTCGACGACGAATTCTTCATCGTGGTCCGGCCCGCCCCGAGCGGCACCCGGCTGCTGGTGTCGGACGCGACCGCGGCGATCGATTACGACATCGCCGCCGATGTCCTGGAGGAACTCCATATCGACATCCCCGATATCGACCCGGACGAACTCGACGATGTCGAACCGTGGGAGGAGGGCGATCTCGGCGTCCTGGCCGATCTGGGCCTGCCCGAACCGGTGCTCAGTGTGATTCTCGCCGAGACCGATCTCTATCCCGACGAACAGCTCGCGATGATCGCCCAGCGGCTGGGCTTCGCGTCGGAGTTCTCCGCGGTGCTCGACAAACTGCCCCGCTGAGGTGAGCGTTCCGCTCGCCGATATCGAGATGGTGCGTACGGCCCTCGCCGTCGCCGCCACCGCCGACCCGCGGGACGTTCCCGTGGGCGCGGTGGTGTTCGACGACCAGGGTCGGGAGCTGGCCCGCGCCACCAATGCGCGTGAGGCCTCCGGCGACCCCACCGCGCATGCCGAGGTGCTGGCCCTGCGCCGCGCGGCCGCGGTCCACGGCGACGGCTGGCGGCTCACCGGCACCACTCTCGCGGTGACCCTGGAGCCGTGCACCATGTGCGCCGGCGCGCTGGTGGCGGCCCGGGTGGATCGGCTGCTGTTCGGGGCGTGGGAGCCGAAGACGGGGGCGGTCGGTTCGCTGTGGGATGTGGTCCGCGACCGGCGCCTCAACCATCGTCCTCAGGTGCGCGGCGGGATCTTGGAGCCCGAATGCGCGGCGATTCTCGACGACTTCTTCCGGACCCAGCGCTGAAGCTTCTTCGGGAATGGTCCCGTGCGTGTGGGCACCGCGAAAGTTCGCAGGTCGGGCCCCCGATTTAGGGATACGGGGCTGTTCCGGTATTCTTGCGGGCGGTGGCGTGTCCGAGCGGCCTAAGGAGCACGCCTCGAAAGCGTGTGAGGGGTAACCCCCCTCCGAGGGTTCAAATCCCTCCGCCACCGCTTCAGCCCCTTACCTGTGGTGAGGGGCTTTTTCAATGGAACGGCCGGGAGGACACCGCGTCGGACGCCGGGGTGGCCCGCCTCGCCGGGCAGCGTTCGAGATGCAGTGTGCAGGTGGGGTTCACCCGCGGCAGGGCGCGCGCGGCGGCTTCCTGCATGGGAGTGGGCCCGCAGACATACACGGCCGCATGCGGGTTCGCGCGGGCGAGGATTTCCTCCATATCCGGAGTCCCGAACTCGTCGTCCGGCCGGATGACCGCGCCGGGGACCCGGTCGAGGAAGGGCATCGACTCCCGGCTGCGCCCGATGTAGACGAGGTTGCCGCGCCGGCCGGCCGCCTGGGCCATGGGGAGGATGGGGGTGATCCCCATGCCGCCGGCGACGAACAGGTACTCCTCCGCGTCGATGAACGGGAAGGTGTGCCGGGGGCCGTGGACCCGCAGTGCGTCACCGCTGCGGAGGCTTTCGTGGATTTCGATCGAGCCGCCGTTGCCGTGCGGCATGAGCCGGACGGCGATGCGGTAGGCGGATCGGTCGCGGGGATCGCCGCACAGCGAGTACCGGCGGCGGCGCCCGGACGGTAGGGACAGTTCCAGGTGGGCGCCCGGTAACCAGGCGGGTAACGGATCGCCGTCGGGATCCACCAGGATCACCGCCACCACGTCGACGGCCTTGCGCCGGATCGCGGCGACCACGAGTCTGCGGTTGAATCCGCTGTGCCAGAGCACCTTCGAGTGCGGCAGCAACGAGGCGGGCCGGTGGGCGACGAATATCGATCGGCAGACGTCCACGGCCGTGCCGATCATCTGGAAACCGCGAGCCGGTACCTGGGTGCCCATCAGTTGTCTCCCGATAGTCGGGATGTACGACGCGCCAGGGTGAAACAAGCGGATGCTCGGCTGGTCTGCACCATTCGGCGAATCTACATCGCAACATAATTAATAGCAATGTTGCAATATTGCGAGTGCCCGATAGGTGTTTGCGCTCACGCGGTACTTGCTAGCGTTAACTGCATGTCCGCCGCGTATACATCGTCACCCGGACTGCAGGACGGTATCGAGGCTCGCATTCTGGACGCGGCGTTGATCAGATTCAGCGAGTTCGGCGTCAAGAAGACGACTATCGAAGACATCGCCAGGCAGGCCGGTGTCGACCGCGTCACCATCTATCGCCGTGTCGGCTCCCGAGACGATGTGGTGCAGGCGGTAGTGAGCCGGGAGGTAGCCGCGGTGCTGACCGAGGTCGATGCCATCTCCACCCGCCATGACAGCCTCGCCGATCTCATCTCCGACATCTTTGTCACGGTGATCACACGCTGGCGGGAACACACGCTGGTCAACCGCATGCTCACCGTGGAACCGGAACGGATCCTGGAGAAGCTCACCGTCGAGGGCGGCCCGGTCTTCGCGATGTCGGTCGCCGCCACACACACCGCCCTGTGCCGCGCCGCCGACGCCGGCCTGCTGATCGAGCCGGCCGATCTGCTCGCCCGCGCGGAAGTGGCATGTCGTGTGCTGCATTCCTTCATCCTGTGCCCCTCGGGTCTGGTTCCGCTGGAATCCGACGAGCAGCTCGACGAATTCGCCAGGGCCTACCTGGTTCCTATCGTCACCGGCTGAGAACGGTCATCTGTTGGTCGAGCCGGGTGCCGGTCACGGGCCGTCCACCGGTTCGACTCACCCGAGCCGGATCTGCAGGCCGTCGAGCACCCGCTGCACCCCGTAATCGAAGGCGCTCTCTCGGGCCCGACGCGGATCCCGATCGCGTATCGCGGCGAATTCTTCTCGCAACCTCGGATGCTCCCGCGTGGCCTGCTCGGCGGCCGACCCCAGGCTCTCGAGCCATACACGCTCGTCCTTGCCGCTACGGGCGAGTGTGGACAAGTAGGCCGCCTCGCTGGATGCCATGCCCATCACGTACGCGACGAGGGTGCTCATCGCATGGTCCCGCTCGTCCGGCGCGAATCCCGCAGTCTCGAACACGGTGAGTAGGCGCTCGTTCAGCCGCATCATGTTGGGTCCCAGGTACGCGAGCCCGGACTGTCCGAGCATTGATGTCATCCAGGGATGGCGCAGGATCATGGCACGCAAGTTGTCTGCGGTTTCGCGGGCCGCCGTGCGCCAGGCCGTCTGTTCGTGCACGTCGGGCACCACCAGTTCGCCGTAGACCTCGTCTACAACCAGCTCGATGAGTTCGTCCTTGTTGGCGACGTGGCGGTAGAGCGAGGTGGCTCCCGCGCCGAGCCGGGTACTGAGGGTGCGCATGCTCAGCGCCTCGATGCCGTCGGCGTCGAGCAGGCGGACGGCATCGGCGACGATTCGCTCGCGGCTCAGCGCCGGCTGCTCCTTGCGGCGCGGGCGTGTCCACACCGACGGGATCGGCTGTTCATCGGCCGACATCGGGTCTCCCTTCTACGGTCATCGTGATGAGCACATCGTACGCCAATTGCGCACGGCTCTTACTTTGCGTACAGTGTGCGCATTGGCGAACATCGAACGCTGGGAGTTCCGACATGGAAGTGATCCGCGACCCGCGGCGCTGGCTGGTTCTGATCGTGCTGTGCCTCAGCACGCTGGTGCTGGTCGTCGACAACATGGCACTGGCGGTGGCGGTCCCACCGTTGACCCAGGATCTGCAGGCCGGCGCTCAGGACATGCAGTGGATACTGGACTCCTACATCCTGGTGTTCGCCGGTCTGCTGCTGACTTCCGGCAGCCTCTCGGACCGGTTCGGCCGCCGCCGCGTGATGATCATCGGTCTGGTGCTCTTCGGGCTCGCGTCGCTTGTCGCCACGTTCGCCGCCAGTCCGGGTGAGCTCATCGCGGCCCGGGTCGTGATGGGTATCGGCGGCGCTCTGGTGATGCCCAGCACGCTGTCGATCCTGATCACTGTCTTCGATGGCACCGAGCGGCGTAAGGCCATGACCGCCTGGAGCGCAGTCGCGATGATCGGCCTGGTGGGCGGCCCGGTCCTCGGCGGCGCACTCATCGCGTGGTTCTGGTGGGGTGCCGTCTTCCTCATCAATGTTCCGATCGCGGTGGTGGCGATCATCGCGGCCGTCGTGCTCATGCCCGAGTCGAAGGGGCCTTGGCGGAAACCCGACCCGCTCGGTGCGGTGTTGTCCGCGGTCGGCATGACGGCGCTGGTCTGGTCGATCATCGAGCTGCCGAAGAGCGGTTTCGGTCATCCGAGCACGCTGGGCGCGCTCGTGGTCGCGGTCGTATCGCTGGGCGCGTTCGTGGTGTGGGAGCGGCGGACGCCGGCCCCGATGGTTCCACTGGCGCTCTTCCGCGACCGTGCCTTCAGCGGCGGCTCCCTGGCGCTGACGCTGGTCCAGGTCGGCAACGGCGGACTCCTGCTGATCCTGACGCAGTATCTGCAGTACGTCCTCGACTACACCCCCACCCAGGCCGGGCTCGCGTTCATCCCGATGGCGGCCGCCTCGCTGCTGTGCAACACGCTCGGCGTGACGTTCGGCAGCCGGATCGGCAACCGCACCCTCGCCGTCGTCGGACTCACCACGCTGGCCGCCGGATTCGGCAAGCTGTCCACGCTGACGCCCGAAGACGGGTTCGCGATGCTGGCCGCTGCCCTATGTGTCCTCGGTGCCGGCGGAGGACTCGCGATGCCCGCCATCACCAGCGCACTGATGGGCGCCGTGCCGCCGGAGCAGGCGGGCGTCGGGTCCGCACTCAACGACACCATCCAACAGGCCGGCGCCGCGCTCGGTATCGCCGTCCTCGGCAGCGTCGTGACCAGCGCCTTCACCAGGAATATGCCCGCCGACGCACCGGAAGCGGCGCGGCGGTCCATCGGCGAGGCCCTCGCCCTCGGTGACACCGGCATCGCGGACGCCGCGCGAGACGTCTTCACTGCCGCGATGAACACCGCCTTCCTCGGCGCCGCGCTCGGCGTGTTCGCCGCCGCGATTCTCACCTTCGTCATCATGCGCGATCGCACCGCCACCCCGGCGGCGCCGGCTGCGACCGAGATCCCGGCCACCTCCACCGTCCGAGATCGGAGCTTCACATCATGATCACCTCGTACCGGCAGCATCGGCTCGGCCCCCTGCGCGCCACCCAGCGCGTTCGCGGAGCGCCGCCGGCCGTCCTCGTAGACGGGGACATGCTGCGCCGCAAGGAGTCCGGGTCGCCGCGTCCGGTTGCCTCCGCCGACGCCCGGGAGCGCGAGCCCGCGCAGGCCGCCCACTCCTGACCTCATCCCAATACCCAACGACAACTTACTGAGGAAAGATCGATGAACACGGAATTGAACTGGAACGCCGAAGGCGACTGGACCGCGCAGGGCGACTGGGGTCTGCACGACTCGGCGGGCCGCCGCTTCGAGGCCGGGCGCTGGCAGGCTCGCCTGGACGAGTTGCGCGCCGCGCATCACGTCCCGGGCGCCGCACTGGCTGTGCTGATCAACGGGCAGGTGCACGAACTGGCCAGCGGCGTACTGCACCGCGGCACCGGCGTGGAGGTGACGACGGACTCGATGTTCCTGTCCGGTTCGATCGCCAAGATCTATACCGCCACGCTCATCATGCGGCTGATCGACGAGGGCCGGCTGAGCCTGGACACCCGGGTGGCCGACGTGCTGCCCGAGTTCGCCACCCCCGACCCCCAGGCCACCGCCGAGATCACCGTACGGCGGCTCCTGTCGCACACCGGCGGCGTCACCAACGACTTCAACCACGACAGCGGCCGTGGCGACGACTGCCTGGCCAAGTACGTCCAGGCTGCTAGGGAGGTGCCGCTGGACTGCCCGCCCGGCACCGCGACCTCCTACGGCGGTCTGGGCTACATCGTGCTCGGCCGCCTCATCGAGGTACTCACCGGCGGTACCTGGGACCAGGCGCTCCAGGACCTGCTGTTCACCCCGCTCGGCCTGGAGCACTCGATGACCCTGCCGGAGGAGGCCCTGCGGTTCCGCACGGCGATGAGCCACCTGGGCGAGGTCGGCGCCGACCCCGACCCGGCTCCCGCCTGGGACCTGATGCCGCGCTCGGCCGGCCCGGCCGGCCGCGTCATCGTCTCCGCCGGCGACATGGCTCGCCTCGCCGGCCTGCACCTCAACGGCGGCACCGCGGCCGACGGCACCCGCGTGCTGTCGGAGCAGGCAGTCGCCGCGATGCAGCGCCGTGAGACCGACGTGCTCGACAAGTGGACGGTCTCCGCCGATGGCTGGGGACTGGGCTGGACCCTGTATGACTGGAACGGCATCGCCGGCTACGGCCACGACGGCGCGGCCATCGGCCAGTATTCCTACCTGCGGGTCGTCCCGCACGCAGGACTCGCTCTGGTGCTGATGACCAACGGCGGCAGTGCCCGCCTGCTGTACGCCGACCTGTTCCGCGAGCTGCTCAGCGAGCTGGCCGGGGTCACGATGCCTCCCCCGTTCGCGCCGCCTGCCCAGCCACCCACTGTCGACCTCGCCCCGCTACTCGGTACCTACCGGCGCGAAGGCGTCGTCATCACCGTCAGCAGGCGTGAGGACGGCGGCGCGCAGATGCTGTACGAGTTCGTCGACGGCATGAAGGACATGTCCCCGCCCCTGGACATGGACCTCACCCCGGTGACACCGACCGTGTTCGCCGCCTCCGGCGCGGGCCCCTCCTTCAGCGAGGGCTACATGCCCGTGGTGTTCTCCACCTTGTCCAACGGCACCGCCTGCGTGTACGTCGGCATGCGAGCCACCCCCAAGGTCGGCTGACCCCGTCGGCCGCCGGTCGGCGGAGGGCACAGTAACCGCGGAGGCAGCGGCGCCGGACCCCGCGCTTACGTGATTCCCATCGTGGCCTCCGGGCAGTGCGGACCGAGCCGCCGGGCGGCGGTGCAGAGGACAGTAACCGCCCGCAACGGATGCCATGCTCGCGCCACGACCACTCCACCTCTGATCAGTCCCGTGTCCGAGCTCGGCAACGGTTACGGCAGCCTCAACGCCTTCGCCGTGGTCAAGGGACGCGGTGGCGCCCGGGCCTTCATCGAAGGTCCTGGGCGCGGTGTTCGACGGAGCGTAAACGCCGGAGGCGCACGCGGTCGATACCGGTTCTCCGCACGGCGGGTTCCCGGCCGCCGGCCGCGGCGGCACTGTCACGGTTTCGGCGCGGATCGTGGAAATCGCCGGGCAGCGCCCGGCGCCCTGGAGAATCAAAAGGTATGACCGGTCTCGTCCTGACGCCTGAACGCCGCACCGAATTGGCCGTGTTGCTCGACGACGAGGCCCGGTTGCGGACCGAATACCCGAAGGTCGCCGAGTACCTGACCACCGCTCCACTGCTGGACGGGACCGGCGATCCGCACACCGACGCGGCCTTCGACCTGCGGTTCGTGCACTACATGACCGGCGGCGAAACCGAGTCGGGCAATCCGTACTGGGATATCGTCGGCCCGGCCGTCGGATCCGCCGGTGACCGGCGGGTCGTCGACGGCGGCAATCCGCGGGGGAGCGTGCGGCTGGGGTTCGCTCAGACGATTCTGCAGGCCGCCTACGCCTACGCGATCCCGGCACCGGAGACGCTCGACTGGATCGTGGCCTTCGGCGCGGGACGCCCCCTGGTCGAGTTGGGGGCGGGACGCGGCTACTGGGCGAAACTACTCGCCGACCGGGGTGTCGCGATCAGGGCGTTCGATTCGGCGCCCCCGGACACCACGGTGAACGTGTCCTTTCCCGGTAGCGCCGGACACCCGGCGGTGTGGTTTCCGGTCGGCGCGGCCGAGGGGTTCGCGGCCGGGTTGGACGCGGAATCGGTTCTGTTCCTGTGCTGGCCCCCGGGGTGGGGCGATCGAATGGCGTCGGCCGCACTCGAACTCTTCGAGTCCCGAGGCGGCCGGCGCCTGATCTACGTGGGCGAACCCCAGGGTGGCAAGACCGGCGACGACGCGTTCTTCGATCGCCTCGCGGCCGGGTGGTCGCTGGAATCGGTGGACGAGCGGCACGTCTGCTGGTGGAATCTCGGCGATGTCGCCCAGGGATGGGTACGGAACGGAAACCGGCGCCGGGCCTGATACCAGCGTTACCCGGAAGGCGGGAAGGCTGACGATGGCCACAAAGCCACCGAAGTCACAGAGCAGGACCAGGCCCAGCGGAATCAGCCGGCGGAGCAGGCGGGCCTCGTGCCGGGTCGCCGTCAGGAGGCAGCGCCGTTGCCGGATGACCGTTGTCGCACCCGGGCACGAACCACGTAGATCGCCACTCCCACAGCGGTAGCCGCCACCCCGGAAGCCACTGCCGTCCAAGGCAGGGTGAAGGCCAGTACGAGGCATCCGAACAGGCCGAGGACCGGGATCACGCGCGGTGGCCGGTTCTCGGCCGCGGTCAGGGTAAGGGCCGAGGCGTTGGCGACGGCGTAGTACAGGAGCACACCGAAGGAGGAGAACCCGATGGTCGAACGCACATCGGCGGTCGCGGCCACCACCGCCACGACCACGCCGACGCCGATCTCCGCACGGTGCGGCACCCCGAACCGGGGATGCACCGCCGAAAGCGCTCGAGGCAGATATCGATCGCGTGCCATGGCCAGCGCAGTGCGGGAAACCCCCAGGGTCAAGGCGAGGAGCGAGCCGAGTGCCGCCGCGGCCGCCCCGGCGCGGACCACGGGTTCGAGCCAGGTCACGCCGGTGGCATGCACGGTCTGCGAGAGGGGAGCGGTCGCCTCCGCCAGCTGCCGGGGGCCGAGTACCGCCAGCGCGGTTACCGCCACCACTGTGTAGACGGCCAGGGTGATCGCCAGCGCGAGTGGAATCGCCCGCGGGATTGTGCGCGCCGGATCGCGTACTTCCTCTGCGAGGGTGGCGATTCGCGCGTACCCCGCGAACGCGAAGAACAGCAGTCCCGCGGACTGGAGGATCCCACCGAAGGACACCTCGTCGTCGAACACGAGCTGCCCCGTTTCGGCGTGCCCGGTGGTAACGGCGGCCACCACCACGGCGGCCAGCACACCCAGCACGACGGCTACCACGATGCGGGTCAGCTCGGCCGATTTCTCCACGCCGCGGTAGTTGACCGCGGTCATCGTCACCACGGCGGCGACGGCGACGGCATGCGCCCGCTCCGGCCACACATAGGCGCCCACGGTCAGCGCCATCGCCGCACACGAAGCGGTTTTGCCGACCACGAAACTCCAGCCCGCCAGAAACCCCCAGAACTCCCCGAGCCGCGCCCGGCCGTACACATAGGTGCCGCCGGAAACCGGATACCGTGCCGCCAGCCGAGCCGACGAGGTGGCGTTGCAGTAGGCGACCACCGCCGCCACCACCAGCCCGGCCAGTAGGCCGGCCCCGGCCGCGCGCGCGGCCGGTCCGAGGGCGGCGAAGATTCCCGCACCGATCATCGAGCCCAGACCGATCATTACCGCATCGGAGAGGCCGATCCGCCTGCGCAGCCCGGCGGGACCCCGCTCCGGCGGGTGGTCCGGGGTAGACGATCGCTCGACCACAACTTCTCCTGGCAGCACGCCGAGCCGACAGCTCGGACAAACGGCGGGCCCTTTCGCAACCTATCCCCCGACCGGCGCCTTCGCTACCCGACCGGGCCGCACGCCGCACTCAGTCGATGCCGGCGCGATACCGGGTGACCGCTTCCTCGACCTGCCGGCCGTCACCGGAGTTCTCCCGCTCGACGGCCCGGAGCACGTCCGCGATCTTGGCCATGCGCCGCTCGACCTGCGCGCGGTGATCCTCTATATCGGGCTCGTCGTAGCGGGCGATCGCCGACAGGACCTCGTCGAGTTCCGTCGCCACATCGGCCGCGCCCAGCTCGACCAGGCGGTCGCGCACGGCGGCCAGATCGTCGCTCCGGCCGCGCAACTCCTCGGGCCCCAGTTCGGACAGACACTTGTCGCCGCCGCTCATTTCTGCATCCTCCCAGCTCCGGGTCGTCGTGGTTCGGTCCTCGCCGCCGGTATAACCACTTTCTCGCTTCGCTATCCCTCGACACTGGGACTCTCCGTCGACGAGTAAGACGGTGATCGCCGGCACAACGTGCGTGCTCGAGCACGCGCCACTATCGATCGACCACACCGACCGCGGTCACCAGTCTCGTGAGCGTGACCACCAACTGCCACGAGCGATTCCTCCGAACCTCGTCTTCGGTGAGGTGCGGAACTACAACTGCCTCGGCGTCGGATTCCAGCATGTGATGAATAGCGATGAGCGCCGCGAGTTGCGGGGTGGTGTCCGTGACGACCGTGTACACGATTTCGAGGCCGTGCTCCTGTGCCAATCGGTCGATAACGCCGCTGTCGCAATCGGTCCGGCGCAGTACGAGTGCTCTCAGCTTTCCGGATATCGGCTTACTCACGGGCGTGCCCGGGCCGCGAACTCCGCCGCAGTTTCGAAGCGGGGGCAGCGGTGCTCGGCGTGGGTCGCCATCACCTGATGTGCGTGTGCGTATCCGCGGATCGGGGCCTGTGACCGGCAATGGGTCGTGGGCTGGTCCAGGTTGCGCAGGCCATCGGCGATCTGCCGCAGAACCTTCGGGTCGTCGGTGACCCAGGTTTTTCCCGCCTGCAGGAGTTTCAATGTCGCCGCCATGGCCCGGTTCTTCGGTGCTCGGAAGGGAAGGGCTGGGATCTCTGTCATTCGGAGACCTCGGTTTGTTGTGGAGGGGTGTGGATGGGGGCGTTCTGCTTCCTCGGTGACCGAGTCGCCCTGTTCGAGCGGAGCGACTGTCGTATCGGACTGTGCCCGTGCGCTCGGTGCCGGAGTACGAAGCTTTTTCGCACCCGGAGCCCCCTGGCGGCGGTTTACTGGAACGGTGACGGAAAAGACCGACGATGCCGTGGGCTCACGCGTCGCCCAGGCTCGAAAGCTGGCCGGTATGACGCAGAGAGAACTCGCTGCGCGAGCGAATGTGTCGATCGGTCTCATTCGCTCGGTGGAGCAGAAGCGGGTGCCTGCTACAGCTGCGTTCCTGGGCGCGGTCTCCAAAGCTCTTCGGGTCGGAGTTGCCGACCTCACTGGGCAGCCGTTTCGCCCCGGGCTCGGGCACGACGCCGAAATGCACGCCGCCATCTCCGGGCTGCGTACCGAACTCGCCGCCTACGACATCGACAATCACGCAGTGTCGGCGGTGCGGCCCTTCGAGCAGTTGCGGGAAGCAGTCGCTCGGATCTGTATCTACCGCCGGAACGCGTCATTCCATCGCTTGGGCGAGGAACTTCTGCCGCTGATGGGGGAGCTTCGGGCGGCGGTGCATCGAAGTGCCGGTCACGAGCGAGAGCAGGCGGCAGCTCTTCTGTGCGAGTTGTACTACTCAGCGCACAGTGTTGCGCACAAACTGGGTTATATCGACCTTGCTGGTACCGCGGTCGACCGCCTGACCTGGTCTGCGGCGAAGTCCGGCGACTCGCTGTGGATCGCTGCGGCCCAATTCCAGCGTGCGGCCATTCTGACCGCAGGGGGCGACTGGACTGCGGCGATGTGTTTTCTGGAGAACTGCCGGGCCGATATCGAATTCCGGCTCGGTACCGCCGCCCGGAAGGACCTCATCGCGTGGGGCGGTCTCCACCTCCAGTCGGGCTTGGCCGCTTCCCGTTCCGGGAAGCGTGATCTCGCCGATGAACACCTGGCCGAAGCCCGCGAGGCCGCGCGACGGTTGGGAGATGACCGCGATCGAATACTGTCGTTCGGCCCGACCAACGTAGCCATCTGGTCGGTTGCTCTGTCGGTAGAAGCCATGGATGCGGCGACAGCTTTGAGCCGAGCGCATACGGTCGTGATCCCGGCGACGACACCGAAGGAGCGGTCCGGGCATCACTACATCGACCTCTCGCGGGCATTTCTTCTTCAGGGCGACCGTGGGCGGGCGCTGGAGTCGCTGTATACCGCGAAAAGGATCGCGCCCGCCCAGACCCGGTACAACCCGATGGTCCGCGAAACGGTACGTGCTCTGGCTCGCGCCGAAGCCCGCCGGGGCGACGCCGTGCACGGGCTGGCCGTGTGGTGCGGGATCGCCGACCGGCTGTGATCAGGGCAGGCCCTTGGCGGCGGCCGGGGTCAGGAACTCGACCCGGAAATCGACAACGTAGTCGGCGCGCCGATCGAGGAAGTGGCGGGTGTGAGGCTGACGCTCATGTTCCTCGAACGCTTCGCGGTCCCGGTAGACCTCGTAGAAGATGCGGGCGAGTGGGGCGTCCGCCACGGTGTGGGTGACGTAGACGAGGGTGCCGGGTTCGGACTCGGTGATGCCCTCGGCGGTCTCCGCCACCAACCGGTCGAATGCTTCGGCGGCATCGGCGTCCTTCAGGTTGAATCTCACCACGAGCGCGAACATCGACCCTCCAATACACCGAACTGCACGGACGGCCAGTGTCGCACGCGTTCACATCCGCGGCCCGGTGCGTGTCCTACCCGATCGGCTCGACGACTACCGACGGCCCGGCATTCGATCGTGTGTTCCAGGGTGGAGCCCGCCGCTGACTCTTATGTCCAACTCGCGGGCTGGAGCCGCGGTATCAATCTCCGCGCATCGGCCTGGGAATGATGCTCTTTCAGGGCCGACAGGATTTGAACTAGTAACCTTCTGATCCATCCCGTGGGCCCTTTCCGTCCGCTGAAGTCTGCCAGTGTCGTTGTGAGACTGAGCGTTCCGGTGAATCTGGCGATTCTGGGTTTCGGTCGGTTCGCCACTATATGCGGACGTTTGTATGGCCAAAGTAACGCCTTCTCGAGTCGCAACCCTGTGCTGGCCCTGCTGGGTGGTGGTATGCGCATACAGGGGGCTGGCTACCCGCCTGCCCCATTAGGGCCTGCCCTTCTCGCGTAGAGGCTCCGCGGTCAGGGTGGCGATAGCCATCAGCGAAGCTGACGCCGTAGGCGCCCTTGACGGTGGAGGGGCGCGGGAACACAATGCAGGCCACCAACCAGCAGGGCCACGCGGCCGTAGGTAGCGAGATGTCCTGGCGAGCGAAAGACTATCTATTCAGGAGGTAACAGAGTCCAGCTAGAAAACGGATAGCCAGTCTTGAATCTGGGGCCATACTGCTCCCTTATTAGCAACAAGCAGGGACGTAATCGAGACCAATAGGGAGGTGCCCGAAACAAGCAATGCTCTACGACTCAATCGATTGCTCGCTGCGCTCGCGCCAAGTGAAGATGCTGTAGATAACGCGTTGCGGTAGGCCGTGTCCTCTGTGAGCAGCTCTTCGAAGGCTTGAGTACGAATTTCCCCAAGGTGTTCTATGAAGTCGTATTCTTCCGGTGGATTGTGTACTTCTGGTGCCGGCAATGCCTTGACCGTGATTCCGTGTCCTCGCCAGTAGCTAGCCCACAGGTCCGCTGTATCCCGTGCGACGACAGGCAAGTCGATACTCATTGCGAGCAACTCACGCTTGAGTTGGTCGACCTGGCGGGGCCTAAACTCCATGTGTTTTGAACGTGCGGTATCACGAGAATCAGAAAATGTAGCTCGCAGCTGATCCGTGTATCGCACGACGGCTATATGAAGAAGAAAGCTTCTGATCCCGTCATCGGCCATTGCTGCCAGAGCCGAGGCGGAATAGGGTTTATTGCCGTAGCCTTGCCGGTCATTTAGTTGCGCCACAGTCTCGTAGGCGCCCACAACTCCCCAGCAATTTTGCAGTGGTTCAGTCGGACGAGGAAGGGGGTCTCCCTCCACGAACACCGTTCCAGGGATCTGCGGAGAAACGAGATTATAGAGATTATTGCGCCCATGCCTAGCGCTCGGAGCGGTTCACCAAGTTCCCGAGAAGCTTTAGTGGTCGTCGGGTCAAATTCTGTAAACAAATTGAAGTCGATGACAGGCTGTCGCATCTCTACATCGGCGAAATAGCCGCTGCAGTTTTTCGTAAGCCAGGTGCGGGCGAGATCATGTATCCGCTGACGCTCGCGCTGGACGGCGAGAATAGCCGCGAAGTAGCGATTTTCAACTTTTGGACGCTGAAAACCTCGCAACTTAAGCGTGGGCTCATGCTGTGCATGCCATACAGTGTTTAGGGCGCTACTTCCGTGTTCGCTTAGAACAATGAACGCGGTTACTGCGGTAAGGCTGCGTCCGAGCTGCACTGCTGAGATTTCGATGTATGCGAATTCCTTGGGTAGTAGCTCGCGTTTGGCGTCGGGAATCAAATACCGTGAATTCGGGGTCGTTACCGCTCCGAGTCGTGACTAAGAAAATCCGTGCCCGCGACGAGCTTGCGTGACCTTCGCGGCGTTTGGGCCGTCAAAGCTGGGTATGAGCAGCTGGTCCCACCCGTTCTTTTTGAGCGCCTTAAGTAGGTTGGCGTAGTAGCTGGGAGGGAAAAACTCAACGATCCAGAGGGCTCCCTGCGTAACTTTCTCATTCGGCGGAACAATTAAATTGTCCATCGGGTTGTCCAGCGAATCGACCTTTAACCGCTCATAGTGGTCGAAGGCCATAAGGAAGTTCGCGCAGTTATTTAGCCGGATGCGCAATCGCCAAGGCATTAAGCGATGTCGCCAAGAGGAGCCCAACCACCGCAAAATACGATACGGAACGTCATACCACCGCCATCGCGTACCGATGGCTGGAACGAGCTCAAACCGTCGATGGACCTCTGAACGGATTTGTTCCATATCGATCGCTGACGCGTCGGTCTGATCGCTGCCTATCTCGGGCGAATCAGTGTCTGCCTCGACGGGTGGTTCTTCTGAATCGCCCTCAGAGCTAGTAGCAGGTCTGTCTTGTGTAGCCATATCCGCCTTCCGCACACCGCCGATGCCGTCTTCGCCTGCGCGATGATTGTTCCAGGCGTGAGTCAGAGGCGACAGTTGTCAACGGAGTTGGGCTTCCCGTCCAAGGAGGCGTTGGTCATGGAGCTCGCTCTACCACACGATCCTGCCTGCTTGTCATGCTCACCTCTCAGGTTCAAGTATTTCCGCAACTGGATGAAGCTGCACTACGGGTTGCGTCCAATAGCGTGGTGTAGGAGCAGCAACTGAGTTGTCTGCCTGTCGATTCCCCGGACAGCAGGGTGGTCACCGCGTGATTCTTCAAGAGACCGACCAAAGTCACTCGAAGGAAGAAGACCACGCGATGACCGATCTCCAGCCTATCGACCCGGGCAAGCTGTTGACCGAGCAATTGGCGACAGCCAGCCCTGACCTGCTGCGGGAGATGCTCTCGACGTTCATCCACACGTTGATGAGCGCCGAGGCCGACACGATCTGCGGTGCCGGCTATGGCGAGCGCGCGCCTGAGCGCAGCAACTCCCGCAACGGCTACCGCCACCGTGACTTCGACACCCGCGTCGGCACCATCGACGTCGCGATCCCGAAACTGCGGACCGGGACCTATTTCCCGGACTGGCTGCTCGAACGCCGCAAACGCGCCGAACGAGCCCTCACATCGGTGGTGGCGACCTGCTACCTGCTCGGTGTCTCAACCCGCCGGATGGAGAAGCTCGTCGAATCGTTGGGGGTGACCAGGCTGTCGAAGTCGCAGGTGTCGATCATGGCCGCCGACCTCGATGCCCAGGTCGAAGCGTTCCGCACCCGCCCCCTCGATCAAGGGCCTTACACGTTCGTCGCCGCCGACGCACTCGTGCTGAAAGTCCGGGAGAACGGGCGCGTGGTCAACGTCCACGCCCTGATCGCCACCGGGGTCAACGCCGAGGGCTACCGAGAAATCCTCGGCCTGCAGGTCACCAGCGGTGAAGACGGCGCCGGCTGGCTGGCGTTCTTCCGCGACCTGGTCGCCCGCGGCCTGACCGGGGTCGAGCTGGTCACCTCCGACGCCCACGCCGGGCTGGTCGCCGCGATCGGCGCCACCTTGCCGGGCGCGTCCTGGCAAAGGTGCCGCACCCACTACACCGTCAACTTGATGAGCGTCTGCCCGAAGGCCTCTTGGCCTTGGGTCCGCACTCTTCTGCATTCGGTGTTCGATCAAGCCGACACCGAATCTGTTGAAGCGCAATATGACCGGATGCTCGACGCCTTGACCGAGAAGCTGCCGAAAGTCGCCGCCCACCTCGACACCGCGCGAGCGGACCTGCTGGCGTTCACCGCGTTCCCCAAGCAAATCTGGCGTCAGATCTGGTCGAACAACCCGCAGGAACGGTTGAACAAAGAGATCCGCCGCCGGACCGACGTAGTCGGGATCTTTCCCGACCGGACCGCGATCATCCGCCTCGTCGGCGCTGTCCTGGCCGAACAACATGACGAGTGGATCGAGGGCCGTCGCTACCTCGGCCTCGACGTCCTGGCTCGCTCCCGCCACCACAGCGATCCCACCGAGGAACAGGAGGACACCGAACCCGCAGCCCTGACCGCCTGACCACACAGGGTCACGCGGCGATCACCCTGTTACACCACGTGTTTGGACTTGACCGCACTACGGCCAGTCGACCAGGCGGATTGCCGGACGAATCGTGGGATCTGCGGGAGGTAGGCCGGGTACGGCTCTCGTCGCGCCCACACTTCCTCGGGTATCGAAAATTCAGCAATCCCGGATCGGCGGCGGCGCGCAGCGCCGGCACCTCTTGATCCTGTATGGCGAATTTCGGCAACCCGGTGTCCCGAAGGAGGAGGCGGCCGCCTCGCCTCATATCGCTGAGTAGATGGGGCCTACTGCTCATGGCTGGTCGTGGCGCCGCACCCGACGCCCACGGGCTTATGCGACCAGCGATACCTCGAGGCGCTGGCCGACCGCGCGGGCCAGCCGGTCGAGCATGTCGATGGTCGGCACGCGCCCGCCGCCCTCGATCTTGGCAATCGTGGGTTGAGTGGTGCCCATGCGGCGGGCGAGCTCGGTCTGGGTCAATCCGGCACCGGTACGCGCGGCGTAGAACAGCTCGGCCATTCGCAGCGCCAGGCCCGCCTCCTCGTAGGCGGCTTCGTATTCGGCGCGCTCTTCATCGGTCATCTGCGCCAGCCGAGCGCCGAACACCTCATCGTGGCTCATCGTCTTCATCAGCCCTACTCCTTGTCCTTGTCGATACTCGGCCGGTCGCGGTAGCGCTTCAACGCTTTACGCGCGCGGGCGACCTCGCGGACTTCGTTCTGCCGTTGCTTACGGAAGGTGGTCAAGGTGATCGCCTTCCGCGGTGGGTCGAATGTGTAGGTGATGCGCCGGTTGACCTCTTCCGCTGTGAATCGCAGCTCGTACAACTTCTGTCCGAGATACTTCGCGTGCGGCATGCGCAGCATCGGGCCCTCGGCGGCTAGTAGGTCGAGCTTGCGCCGGGCGGCCGCGAGATCGGCGACGCTCAGCGATTGCAGCCACATGCCCACTTCCTCGGAGTACTCGATTTGCCACATCACCAGAATATATCATCGGAGGCATATTCCCAGAAGGAATAACCGGCGGTCATGGGTCTGATGAGCTGTCGCGACGTGCCTGTGCATGGTCTCGGCATGGAGGCGATCGCCGGAGCCGCCGGGGTGGAACTCGGTGGAACTCCTCGAGAAGCCGATCGGCCCCCGATCCGCTTTCGCGGATCGGGGGCCGAACTCTGTGCGCCCGAAGGGATTCGAACCCCTAACCTTCTGATCCGTAGTCAGATGCTCTATCCGTTGAGCTACGGGCGCGTACGCGTATTCAGTTGTCACCCGGTTTCCCGGGCGTGGCGGAGGCGAGAGGATTTGAACCTCCGGTCCCCGTGAAGGGACAACTCATTAGCAGTGAGTCCCATTCGGCCGCTCTGGCACGCCTCCTGGAGCCTTCTCTTCGAGGGCGCCGGTCCTTCCGGACCGCCGAGCAGAAAGGCTACCCGAGGCTGTATGAAAACTGCAAAACGGCTGGTCGATCAGCGTAGGTGGCTGTCGAACCAGTCGAATATGCGGGTTCGGGAGTCGACCAGGTCGTCGCCGTCCTCACCGCCCGGGTGGTCGGCGCGGTGGAGCTGACCGGGGTAGGTGACCACGAGGCTGGCGGTGGCGGCGGTGGCGGTGGCATCGCGGAGAGCGTCGACGTCGTCGGCGGAAATATCCGCCTCGGCGCCGAACAGGCCCAGCCACGGGGCCTGCAGGCGTGGTGCGGCCACCACCAGCGCTTCGGCTTGTTCGGTGATGGGTGTGGAGATACCGGTGGCGCCGACGCTCACCGCGGCGCCGACGGGGCGGTTGGTGGCGACGAGGAAGGTCGCGGTGCCGGCGGTGTCGAAACCGAGCACGCCGATGCAGTCCGGGAAGACACCGCGGTGGGTGAGCCAGTCGAAGCAGGCATCGAAATCCTCGAAGAGTTCGTCGCCGTACACCCCGGACGACGACGCGGTGGCGCGGTGGAACAGGTTCGGTGCGACGACCAGCCACCCCTCGCCCGCGAGGGCGCGCATGAACTCCAGCAACGATCCGGTGAACTCCCGGGCCTCGTGCAACAGGACGATTCCGCCGCGGGCGAAACCGTCCGGTTCGATGACGGTGATGGGCACATGTTCGTCGGCTTTCGGGCTGGTGGCAGCCCCTGTCGGCGCTTGGTCGTATCCGTTCGCTTCCGGTTCGCCGCGCCGCAGCAGCGCGATATCGTCATAAGTGCCCGACATGTTCCCAGCGTAGGGCGATATCCCGGGACCGGGGAGATTTAGCGGTTGAGCAGCCCGAACGTGGCTCGATCGAGACCGGAACTAAGCTCGTTACGTGACCGCGCACATTCGGCCGGACCTCGATTCCATTCCGGCATACGTTCCCGGCCGCAGCCATCCCGGCGCGGTCAAACTGGCGAGCAACGAAACCACCATCGGTCCGCTGCCCGCCGCGAGCAAAGCCATCGCCGAGGCGGTGGAACTGGCCAACCGTTACCCGGACAACCAGTCCGGCGAACTGCGAGCGGCGCTGGCGAAGTTCCTCGGCGTCGAGCCGGCGAATATCGCGGTCGGCTGCGGGAGTGTGGCGCTGTGCCAGGAGCTGGTCCAGATCACCTGCGCGGACCCGGCCGACGAGGTGCTCTACGCCTGGCGTTCGTTCGAGGCGTATCCGATCATCACCCAGGTCGGCAACGCGACCGCGGTGACCGTGCCGCTGCGTGACCATGTGCACGATCTGGACGCGCTCGCCGCCGCCGTCACCGAGCGGACCCGGCTGGTGTTCGTGTGCAACCCGAACAATCCGACCGGAACCGCCGTCGGTCGAGCGGAACTGGAGCGGTTCCTGGACCGGGTGCCCGGCAATGTCCTGATCGCGCTGGACGAGGCGTACTACGAGTACCTGCGGATGACGCCCGGCGATCATCCCGACGGGGTCGAGCTGGCCCGGAACCGGCCGAATGTGGTTGTGCTGCGGACCTTCTCGAAGGCCTACGGGCTGGCGGGGCTGCGGGTCGGGTACGCGGTGGGCGCGCCGGAGGTCATCGCGGCGCTGCTGAAGGTGCACATCCCGTTCAGTGTGAGCCGGGTCGCGCAGGCCGCCGCCCTCGCCTCGCTGGAGGCCCGCCACGAACTGCTGGACCGCACCGCGGCGGTGATCGCCGAACGCGACCGCATGCGTACCGCGCTGCTGGCGGCGGGCTACCGGGTGCCGGTGAGCGAATCGAATTTCCTGTGGATCACGCTGGACGCCGCGACCACCGAATTCGCGGAGGCCGGCGCGGCGGCGGGTGTGCTGATCCGGCCCTTCGCCGGTGAGGGTGTCCGGGTGACCGCGGGTGATCCGCACGAGAACGATCTGTTCCTGCGTTTCGCGACCGACCCGGAGATCGCGGCCCGCTTCGCCGGCGGCGGCGCGTAACCGGCGGTTCAGTCGAGTCCGAGTCCGCCGGCGATGGTGGGCCAGGAGGTGACCAGTTCGTCGGCCCAATACGGCCACGAGTGGGTGCCGGTCGGGCGGAAATTGGCCGTGTAGGTGATGCCCAGGGTGTCGAGGCGCTGGGCCAGGCGGCGGGTGCAGAAATCGGTGGCGGCCTCCAGCGGGCCGCCCATCACCACACTGGTGGGGGTTTCCGGGTTGGCCAGGGTGTCGTGGACACCGGGGCGTCCGCTGCCCACCGACAGGTAGAGCGCTTTGCCGCGCAGCGCGGCGGCGTGCAGGGTCACGTCGTGGGCGCGCCAGGCCGGGTCGTCGGGGGCGCCGAACATGTTCTCCGGGTCGCCCTTATAGGTGGAGACGACGACGCGGGCCTGTGCCTGGCCGAGATCGGTGCCGGTCGAGAAGCATCCGCTGTGCGCGCCGACCGCCGTGTACAGGTCGGGTTTGCGGATGGCGAGCATCATCGCGGCCTCGGCGCCCATGGAGGTGCCGATCACGGCATTGCGACCGTTCCCCGAGAATTGGGCGTCCAGTAGCGGGGGCAGTTCCTCGGTGAGGAAGGTCTCCCATTTGTTGACGCCGAGCACCGGGTCGGGGCGCTGCCAGTCGGTGTAGAAACTGGCGGGGCCGCCGACGGTGAACACCACATTGACCGGTTTGTCGGCGAAGAACCGGGCGGCGTTGCCGCGGTCGAGCCAGTTGTTGCTGTCCGGCTGGGTGCTGCGGCCGTCGAGCATGTAGACGGTGGGGCGTGGGGTGCTCCGGTCGGTGGGCAGCAGCACCAGTACCTGCACCGTGCGGTGCATGGCCGGTGAGTCGACGAACACCCGCATCAGCCGGTCGTTCACCGGTTCGGTGCCGATGATCGCGGCATGCGGCGCCGGGACCGGCTCGGCTTTCTCCACCGGGCCGGGGTCTTCGGCGGAACCGGTATCGGGCCGCGCGGGCGCGGTGTGCAGCGGTTCGGGGACGGCCGCCCCGGCGCCGGGCAGGATCGCACCGGAAAGGGCGAAAGCGCCCGACACCACGGTGGCCAGACCGACACGCAACTTCATGGCGCCCATCCTGCCAGACCTCCAGGCCTGGACCGCGAATCAGAAACCACCAGTGGTAAACCCCTGACCAGCGGTTTTTATGGCGTTGTCGCTGAGTAACTCTCGATCGGCCGTGATCGACTCGTGGAGTGGGCACCTATGTGACGGTGGCGTATCTCACGGTCGCCCGGCCGGTCGCCCGTGACCGGTGAAGCCGCCGGGATCCGCGGAGTAACCTCCCTTCCGGAGCCGGACCGGATGGAGAGGAACTTCGTGACGGGCGCGCGGATGGTGGGGCTTTTCGCCGGGATCGGAGGACTCGAACTCGGGCTGTCGGCGCACGGATGGCATTCGACGTTGCTCTGTGAAATCGACCAGGGCGCACGGGCGGTGCTGGCGAACCGCTTTCCCGAAGCCGAATTGCATACCGATATCACCCGGTTGCGTGCGCTGCCGCCGAATACCGAACTGGTCGCCGCGGGTTTCCCGTGCCAGGACCTGTCGCAGGCGGGCCGCACCGCGGGTATCACCGGAACCCGATCGAGCCTGGTCGACCATGTGTTCCGGCTGGTCCGGCGCAAACGCGGGCCGCGCTGGCTGCTCATCGAGAACGTGCCGTTCATGTTGCAACTCGGGCGCGGGGCGGCCATGCGTCATATCACCACGGCCCTGGACGAACTCGGCTACACCTGGGCCTACCGGGTGGTGGACGCGCGCGCATTCGGTCTGCCGCAGCGGCGCAACCGGGTGATCATGCTCGCCTCGCGTACCGAGGATCCGCGCACGGTGCTGTTCGCCGACGACGCCGGACCGCGGCTGCTGGGTTCCCCGGAACACGACCCGTGCGGTTTCTACTGGACCGAGGGTGTGCGCGGCCTGGGCTGGGTGGTCAACGCCGTCCCGACCTTGAAGGGTGGGTCGGGTCTGGGTATCGCCAGCCCGCCGGCGGTGCGGCTGCCGTCCGGGGAGATCGTCACGCCGGGGATCACCGACGGGGAGCGGTTGCAGGGCTTCGCGCCCGGCTGGACCGAACCGGCCCTGGACGCGCCGGGATTCCGGCCGGGGCAGCGCTGGAAACTGGTGGGCAATGCGGTGAGTGTGCGGATGGCGGCCTGGGTCGGCTCCCGGTTGCGTACTCCGGCCGAGCCGATTCCGGGACATATTCCGCTGCCGCCGGGCAGTCCGTGGCCGGGCGCGGCGTGGGGGCGGGCCGGGGCGGCGTTCGAGGTGCCGATCTCCCCGTGGCCCGCGCACGATCCCTACGAGGACCTGCGCTTCTTCCTCACCGATACGCAGTTGCTGTCGGCGCGGGCCACCGCCGGTTTCCTGCGCCGCACCGGGATGGGGTCGCTGCGTTTCCCGGCCGGGTTCCTCGACGATGTGCAGGCACATCTGGATCGGATGGGAGGCTGGGCGGCATGACCGGCGACCCTTCCGGCCCCGGCTCGTGGCGCCCGCCGACCGACGCGGCGACCAGCGCGCGGATGTCGCGGCAGCGGCGCGCGCACACCGCCCCCGAACTGGCTCTGCGCCGTGAACTGCACCGGCGGGGCCTGCGCTATTTCGTGGACCGCGCGCCGATCCGGGGACAGCGGCGCCGCGCGGACGTGGTGTTCCCGCGCCGGCGGATCGCGGTCTATGTGGACGGCTGTTTCTGGCACCGCTGTCCCGACCACGCCACCGACCCGAAGAACAATGCCGCCTGGTGGGCGGAGAAACTGGCCGGCAATGTCGCGCGGGATCGGGCCACCGACACGGCATTGCGCGAGGCGGGCTGGCAGGTCGTCCGGATCTGGGAACACGAGGATCCGGCGCGGGCCGCCGATCGGGTGCAGGCCGCCCTGGGGGCCGATCCGCCGGGCCCGGGAACCGCTGGGAAGTAGACGTATCCCGGAAGTAGTGTCGTCAGTCGTGCCCAGCGATTTCATCGAACTGCTCACCGCGCGGACGCAGGCGGTCACCGACGCCACCCGTGCGCTGCTCGCCACCGTCGACACTCTGGACGACGCGGCGGTCGCCGCCCCCTCCGCGCTCCCGGGCTGGACCCGCGGTCATGTCCTGTCCCATCTGTCCCGCAATGCCGACAGCCTGGTCAATTTGCTGCTCTGGGCGCATACGGGGGTGGAAACGCCGCAGTATGCCAGTGCGGCGCTGCGGGACTCCGATATCGAGGCGGGGGCGCCGCGCCCGCTTGCCGAACAACGGGCCGATCTGGTGGAGTCGGCCGATCGGCTGACCGGGATGGCCGGGATCCTCTCCGCCGAACAGTGGCGGGCGGAGGTCCGGACCAGGCAGGGCACCCCGATCGAGGCGACCCGCATCCCGTGGATGCGGTGGCAGGAGGTGCTGATCCACCACCTGGATCTGGACGCCGGCTACACCCATGCGCACTGGCCGGCCGATTTCGTGGCCGAACTGCTGGCCGAGGCCGCCGTCGACCTGGGTGGGCGTGCGGGTATGCGGCCCTTCGCCGTCGATGCGACCGATACGGGATTTACGGCGATCATCGGGGCGGGAGAGCCGGAGCGGGTCGTGGCGGGGCCGGCGTCGGCGCTGCTGGCCTGGTTGCTGGGCCGCGGTGCGGACAGCGCGCTGCCCTGGCCGCTGCCGGAACTGCCGGCCTGGCGCTGAGCGGAGCTGACCGCCCGGCGCTGCCTGCCCGGCGCTGCGCACCTGGCGCTGCCTGCCCGGCGCTGCGCACCTGGCGCTGCCTGCCCGGCGCTGCGCACCTGGCGCTGCCCGCTCGGTGCTGCCTGCTCGGCGAAGCAGGTGCGCGAGGCCGCCCAGCTGATCGCCTAGTCCAGCCGGCCCGTGCTGTCCACTCGGCGCTCTCTACTCGGCTCTGCCCCCTGGCGCGCTCTGCATTCGGCGCTGCGCGGAACTGCTCACCTGGAGCTCAGCGGCGAGTGACCCGGGAACGAAAACGGCCGGCGTCCTTTGTGGACGCCGGCCGTTTCGCCGAGGTACCGGTGGATCAGACCCCGGCGGGTTCGGATTCGACCGCGGGGGTCTTGGCGCGCTGCTGGAGTTCCCGCAGCTTCGTCCCCTCGACGTCGATATCCGGCAGGATCCGGTCCAGCCAGGCCGGCATCCACCAGGCCCATTTGCCCAGCAGTACCAGCAGCGACGGGATCAGCACCATCCGCACCAGGAAGGCGTCGAAGAACACACCGGCCGCCAGGGCGAAGCCCATGGACTTGGAGGTGATGTCCGGCGAGAGCATGAAGCCGCCGAACACCGAGATCATGATGATCGCGGCCGCGGTGACCACGCGGGCCCCGTGGTGGTAGCCGCTGACCATCGCTTCCTTCGGATCCTTGCCGTGCACGTACTCCTCGCGCATCCGGGTCACCAGGAAGACCTGGTAGTCCATCGCCAGACCGAACACCAGGCCGATCAGCACGATGGGCAGGAAGCTGATGATCGGATGGGTGTCCTTGACGATGCCGAAGGCTCCCTCCTGGAAGATCAGCACCGTGACACCGAAGGTCGCCGCCATCGACAGCAGGAAGCCCAGCGCGGCGGTGAGCGGTACCAGGATGGACCGGAACACCAGCAGCAGCAGCACGAACGCGGCCGCCGCGACGATGGCCAGGTACGGGATGATGCTGGTCAGCAGCACACTGTTGACGTCGGCGTAGATGGCGGTCTGGCCGGTGACGCCGTACTCCATGCCGTACCGATCCTGCAGCGCGGCCTCGGCGTCACGGGCGTGCGCCACCAGATCCTGGGTCTCGGCACTGTTCGGGCCGGAATCGGGCACCACCTGGAACAGCGCGGCCTGCCCGTCCTGGCTGGGTTGCGCGACGCTCAGGTAGTCCACACCGTCGTAGCTCGCCAGCTCGTCCCGCAGTGCGGTCAGCGCGGCGTCGCGCTGATCCTGCGGAGTCTCGGAGAGATCGACCGCCACCACGAGCGCGCCGTTCTTGCCCTCGCCGAAGCCTTCGGTCTGCAATTCGTAGGCCTTACGCACCGAGGAGTCCTCGGGCATGCTGTCGCCGCCGGGCAGACCCAGGTTCAGCTGGGTGGCGGGGGCGGCGAGCGCACCCAGTACGAGCGCGCTTCCCACCAGGGTCAGCACCGGTACCCGGGCGATCAGGCGGGCGAAGCGCATCCCGTTGGTGACCGAATCGTCGTCCTCGGGATCGTGCCGGGCGACCAGCGGCAGTTTCGGCTTGAACAGGAACCGGCCCAGCGCGCCGAGCAGTGCGGGCATCAGGGTGATGGCGGCGAATACCGCGAATCCGGCGGCGATGGCCCCGCCGATACCCATCATGGTGAGGAAGCCGATCCCGACCACCGAGAGCCCGAGCAGGGCGATCACCACGGTGAGTCCGGCGAACACCACGGCCGATCCGGCGGTGCCGACCGCCACACCCGCGGCTTCCTCGGGCGAATCCTGGACCACCAGCTCGTGTTTGTACCGGGAGACGATGAACAGCGCGTAGTCGATGGACAGCGCCAGGCCGATCATCGAGGCCAGGATCGGGGTGAAGGTCGGGACCTCGGTCAGCGAGGTGCCGGTCAAGATGAGCGCGCCCGCGCAGGCGACACCGACGATGCCGGTGACGATCGGGACGAACGCCGCCACGATGGCGCCGAAGGCGATGATCATGACGATCAGCGCGACCCCGATACCGATCATCTCGGCCTGGCCGGATTCGACCTGGGTCTGGGCGATGGCGCCGGTGAGTTCCACGGTCAGGCCGGCGTTGCGGCCTTCCTGGGCGATGGCCTCGGCGGCCTGCCGGTTCTCCTCGGTGATATCGGAGAAGGTCGGCATCGTGAACTTCACGTCGAGCACGGCGACGGTTTCCGGGTTGCTCTCGTTGAGCACGTTCAACGGAGCGCCGCCGCACAGGCCCTTGAACTCCGGTGAGCCCTGACCGTCGAGGCAGTTCGGCTCCGGCAGCGGCGGGGCCTCACCGGGCGCGAGCTCGGCCGCGGCCTGCGCCTGGGCCTTGGCGGCTTCCTGGTCGGCGGGCATCATCGAGGTGGCGAGGACCGGATTGACGGCCTGCTCGCTGTGGTCGACGATGTCGAGTTCGTTCAGCCGCTGGACCAGTGCGTCGAGCGCGGCCATATTCGGCTCGTCGGTGAGTTTGCCGTTCTGGGCCGCGATCACATAGGTGCCGTTGATGGCATCGATGCTGAACATCGCCGCCATCTGCGGCATATGCTCCTCGAGGATGCCGGTGGCCTTCTCCGACGGAAGTCCCGGCATCTCGAAGCTGTCCTGGAACGGTTTGGACAGCGAGGCCGCCGCTCCACCGAGCAGTACCAGGATCAGCGCCCAGACGGGCAGCACTATCCATTTCCGGCGGAAAGCGAACTTTCCCCATCTGTACAGGAATACGGACACGAGGGATTTCTCCTAGCGAGGCCGGGACGGTTTGGTCATTGCGCGTGACGAACTGACGGCCGACGTCGCTCTCGCGGACCGGGGCTGCGCGGGCCGGACGCTTTCGCGTGCCCGGAGCCGGTGGATCCGCCTCCACGGTGGACGCCAGATGTATCTACCGTACGGTAGGTAGGCTACCGGTAGGTTAAGTGGAGGAACAAGCTCGACTTCCGGTGCCGACCGGACCTGTCACCGGGAGAACGAGAAGGGGCCGAGCATGGCGAATCGCAGAACTGGCGACCACGTTACCGCAGGTCGAGATACCAAGCGGGCCATCCTGGACGCCGCCGTGCGGCTGTTCGTGGCCAAAGGTTACGAAGAGACGAGCCTGCGCGAAGTCGCGGATGCGGTCGGAATCACAAAGCCGTCGCTCTACTATCACTATGCCTCGAAACTGGAACTGCTCGTGGCGATCGTCACCCCCCTCCTCGACGATCTGCGCGCACTCGCCGAGGAAGTCGAGCAGATGCCGCCGGACGCCGCTGCCCGCCGGACCGCTCTGCAGTCCTATATCCGGACCATGATCCGGCACCGCGACGCAGGCGAGATGATGCTGCGCAATGCCGTTCCCATCGTCAACGCGCTGGCCGACCAGTATCCGGTGATCGTCGACGCCAACAAAGCGCTACGGAATTGGCTGGCCGGGCCCGAGCCCACCGCGGTCCGGCTGTTGCGGGCAAGTGCCGCCATGGAAATCCTGGCCGTTGCGCTTGTTTCGAACGAGATCGCACAGGACGCGGGAGATGATGTGGTGGAGGCGACGCTGCTGGACGCGGCGCTCGCGGTTCTGCAACTCGGCGCCCACTAGGTTTGTCGCGTCATCGTGCCCCGGCACAGCGAAAGGTCAGGTCAGTCGTGCACATCACCGCCAAGGTGGATCATGCCGTGCGGACCCTGCTCGAGATCACGGCATCCGATCAGGGTGCCGCGGTGAAGGCGGAGTCCATCGCGGCAGCGCAGCGCATACCACCCAAAGTGCTCGAGAGTGTCCTGGCCGAGCTGCGCCGGGCCGGGCTGGTGACCAGCCGGCGCGGCCCCGACGGCGGTTACCGGCTGGCCCGCCCGCCCGCCGATATCTCCATCGCCGATGTCATCCGTGCCCTCGAGGGCCCGCTCGCCTCGGTACGCGGCCTGCGGCCCGAAGACGTGCAGTACGCGGGCGTGGCCGAACCGCTGCAGCAGGTGTGGATCGCGTTGCGGGTGAATTTGCGCGCGGTGCTGGAGAACGTGAGCCTGGCCGATATCGCCGCGAACGGTCTGCCGGAATCCATCGGGACGCTCACCGCCGACCCGGGCGCCTGGGTACGCCGCGAACCGCACGGCACCGATCCGCCGAAAATCACAGGCCGCCCCACCGGGGCAGACGGTAGCGTGCGGTCATCATGTTGATCCGACTGCTCCGTGGTTTCCTGGGCCCGTACCGGAAACAGTTGACCGGGATCGTGGTACTGCAGCTGATCTCGGTGATCGCGATGCTGTACCTCCCGAGTCTGAACGCCGACCTCATCGACGAGGGCGTCACCAAGGGCGATATCGGCTACATCTGGACGGCCGGACTGCGGATGCTGCTGGTCTCCGGTGTGCAGATCATCGCCTCCGCGTCCTCGGTGTTCCTGGCCGCGCAGGCGGCGATGAGCGCGGGCCGCGACCTGCGCGGCGCCCTGCTGCACCGGGTGGGCGCCTTCTCGGCGCGTGAGGTCGGGATGTACGGCGCGCCCTCGCTGATCACCCGCAACACCAATGATGTCCAGCAGGTCCAGCTGCTCATCGTGATGGCCGCGACCGTGGCGGTGATGGCGCCCATCATGTGCGTCGGTGGCATCGTCATGGCGCTGCGCGAAGATTTCGGGTTGTCCTGGCTGCTGTTGATAGCGGTGCCGGCCCTGGCGCTGAGCATGGGTTTGATCATCGCCCGCATGGTGCCGGCGTTCCGGCAGATGCAGACCCGGCTCGACCAGGTCAACCGGGTGCTGCGCGAGCAGATCACCGGTATCCGTGTGGTCCGCGCCTTCGTCCGGGAGCCGCTCGAGACATGGCGGTTCGGGGTGGCCAATACCGACCTCACCGATATCTCGGTGCGGGTGGGCCGGTTGATGGCGCTCATGTTCCCGACGGTCATGCTGATCAGCAATGTCACGTCGGTGGCGGTGATCTGGTTCGGCGGTAAGGCCATCGACACGGGCGAGATGCAGATCGGCTCGCTGACCGCGCTGCTCTCCTACATCATGCAGATCCTGATGGCCGTCATGATGGCGTCGTTCCTGGCCATGATGGCCCCGCGTGCGGCGGTCTCGGCCGACCGGATCTCCGAGGTCCTCGATACCCCGGCGTCGGTGCGCTCACCGGATCTGCCGAAGCCGTTCCTGGGCGATCCCGCCGAGGTGCGGGTGCGCGATGCCGCGTTCAGCTTCCCCGGCGCCGAGAAGCCCGTGCTGTGCGGGATCGATTTCGTGGTGCGCCCCGGGGAGACCGCCGCGATCGTCGGTTCCACCGGGTCCGGTAAGACCACCCTGCTGAATCTGATCCCCCGCCTCATCGACGTCACCGAGGGCGCGGTGGAGATCGGCGGCACCGATGTGCGCGACCTCGACCTGGCCGAACTGCGGTCGCGCATCGGACTGGTTCCGCAGAAGGCGTATCTGTTCTCGGGCACGGTCGCGAGCAACCTGCGCTACGGCGATCCGGACGCCACCGACGAGGAACTGTGGCGCTCCTTGGAGATCGCCCAGGCCGCCGACTTCGTGCGGGCCATGCCCCAGGGCCTGGAGACCCCGGTCGCGCAGGGCGGGACCACGGTATCGGGCGGGCAGCGGCAGCGGCTGGCCATCGCCCGGGCCCTGGTGCGCCGGCCCCGGGTGTATCTCTTCGACGATTCGTTCTCCGCGCTCGACGTGGCCACCGACGCGCGGCTGCGCGCGGCCCTGCGCCCGGCGACCGCGGACGCCGCGGTGATCATCGTGGCCCAGCGGATCGCCACCATTCGCGACGCCGACCGGATCGTCGTACTGGAGGACGGTGAAATGGCGGGGGTCGGTACCCACGAGGAACTCCTGCGTGATTGCGCGGAGTACCGCGAGATCGTCCAATCCCAGCTGAGTGTGGAGGAGGCGCTGTGAGGCGATACCTCCGCCTTCGCTGCGGCCTCCGCCGATCGTATGGACTCGCTTCGAGGGAGGCGCTGTGAGGCGATACTGCGTTACCTCCGCCTTCGCTGCGGCCTCCGCGGACCGTATGAAACCGCCACGAGGAGGCGCGATACTGCGCGAGTTCCGCCAACTCTGTGGCCTCCGCGGACCGCATGTACCAGCTTCCGAGGAGGCTCGATGAGACCAGGAACGCCGGGCGCTCCGGACGCCAAACCGAAATCCTTCAAACCGTCGCTGAAACGGCTGGTGCGGCGGCTCACGCCGGAGCGGATGCGGGTGGGTGTGATCATCGGGCTGGGCGTCGTCTCGGTGGTGCTGAACATCGCCGGGCCGTACCTGCTCGGCAAGGCCACCAACCTGATCTTCGACGGAGTCGTCGGCCGGCAACTGCCCGCGGGGGTGAGCAAAGAGGAGGCGATCGCCGGACTGCGCGCCCAGGGGCAGGACACCATGGCCGACATGCTGTCGGGGATGGATGTCGTACCCGGTGTCGGCATCGACTTCGACGCGGTCGGGCGGGTGCTGACACTCGTCCTCGCGCTCTACCTGGGCGCCGCGGTGTTCGGCTGGTTGCAGGGCTTCCTGCTCAACGATGCGATCAACCGCGTCATCAAACGGCTGCGCTCCGATGTCGAGGACAAGATCCACCGGCTGCCGCTGAGCTACTTCGACTCCGCGCCTCGCGGCGATGTGCTCAGCCGGGTCACCAACGATGTGGACAATGTCTCGCAGAGCCTGCAGCAGACCATGAGCCAGCTGCTCATCTCGCTGCTCACGGTGATCGGCATCCTCGGTATGATGTTCTGGATCTCGTGGCTACTGGCCCTGGTCGCCCTGCTGACGGTGCCCGCGGTGGTGGTGGTGACCGCCCAGATCGCCAAACGGTCCAAACCGCATTTCGTGGACCAGTGGAAGTACACCGGGCTCGTCAACGCCCAGGTGGAAGAGGCCTACACCGGGCACGAGGTGATCACCGCGTTCGGCCGCGGCAAGCAGGTGGGCGCCGAGTTCGACGAGCGCAACGACCATCTCTACAAATCCAGTTTCAGGGCGCAGTTCATCTCCGGTCTGATCATGCCGTCGTCGATGTTCCTCGGGAACATCAACTACGTGCTGATCGCGCTGATCGGCGGGCTGCGGGTGGCCTCGGGTCAGCTGTCGCTGGGCGAGGTGCAGGCGTTCATCCAGTACTCGCGCCAGTTCAGCCAGCCGCTCACCCAGATCGGTGCCATGGCCAACCTGCTGCAATCGGGGGTGGCCTCGGCGGAGCGGATCTTCGAGATTCTCGACGCCCCGGAACAGAGCCCGGACCCGGCCGAGAAGGTCACGCGTCCGCCCGAACGCGGCCGGGTGGAATTCGACGACGTGTCCTTCCGCTACGAACCGGAGACGCCGATCATCGAGCACCTCTCGCTGGTCGCCGAACCGGGACATGCGGTGGCGATCGTCGGGCCCACCGGTGCGGGAAAGACCACGCTGGTCAACCTGCTGCTGCGGTTCTACGAGCTCGACTCCGGTGTGATCACCATCGACGGGGTCGATATCACCGCGTTGAGCCGGGAACAGTTGCGCTCGCGGATCGGGATGGTGCTACAGGACACCTGGCTGTTCAAGGGCACCATCCGGGAGAACATCGCCTACGGCGATCCCACCGCGAGCGACGACGAGATCCTCGCCGCCGCCCGCGCGGCCTACGTGGACCGTTTCGTGCACGCCCTGCCGGACGGATACGACACGGTGATCGACGAGGAGGGCACCGGGGTCAGCGCGGGTGAGAAACAGCTCATCACCATCGCGCGGGCCTTCCTGTCCAAACCGGCCATCCTGGTGCTGGACGAGGCCACGAGTTCGGTCGACACACGGACCGAACTGCTGGTGCAGCAGGCCACCGCGGAACTGCGGCGCGACCGGACCAGCTTCGTGATCGCGCACCGCCTGTCCACCATCCGCGACGCGGACCTGATCGTGGTGATGGAGGCGGGCCGGATCGTGGAGACCGGGTCGCACGACGACCTGCTGGCGCGCGAGGGAGCCTACTACCGGCTCTACAGCGCCCAGTTCGCGGCGGCCGCGGTCGAGGCCTGACCGGTTACGAGCGGGTCGGGCCCGGCGGCGGTAGCGGAGCGTAACCACGCAGGGCCCTCGCTCATGCCCGATAGGTACTGCCTGAGAGGATGTGCGCCGTGTCGGATGGCGTCGGATTCTCGTTCAGTGTCGGTACCCGCCTCGAGGGGCGGCACGGCCGCACCGGGGTGCTGCGTACCCCGCACGGAACCGTCGCGACCCCCGCCTTCGTCCCGGTGGGCACCAAGGCGACCGTGAAGGCGGTCCTGCCGGAGGCGATGAAGGAACTCGGGGCGCAGGCGCTGCTGGCCAACGCCTACCACCTGTACCTGCAGCCCGGCCCGGATATCGTCGACGAGGCCGGCGGCCTGGCGGCCTTCATGAACTGGCCGGGCCCCACCTTCACCGACAGCGGCGGCTTCCAGGTGATGTCGCTGGGGGTGGGATTCAAAAAGGTGCTGGCCATGGAAACCGTCGATGTGCGCAGCGACGACGTCATCGCCAAGGGCAAGGAACGCTTGGCGACCGTGGACGACGACGGGGTGACCTTCCGGTCGCATCTGAACGGGTCGAAGCATCGCTTCACCCCCGAGTTCTCGATGGGGATCCAGCATCAGCTGGGCGCGGACATCATGTTCGCCTTCGACGAGCTCACCACGTTGATGAACACCCGCGGGTATCAGGAAAAATCGGTGCGGCGCACGCACGACTGGGCGCAGCGGTGCATCGATGAGCACGAGCGGCTCACCGCCGAGCGCGCGCACCGGCCCTATCAGGCGCTTTTCGCGGTCGTACAGGGTGCGCAGTACGAGGACCTGCGACGCAAGGCTTCCCGGGAACTGGCCGAGATCCGTGGTGCCGCGGGAAGCGGTTTCGACGGATACGGGATCGGCGGGGCACTGGAGAAGCACAATCTCGGCACCATCGTCGGCTGGTGCTGCGACGAACTACCCGAGGACAAGCCCCGCCATATGCTGGGGATCAGCGAACCGGAGGATATGTTCGCCGCGATCGAGGCCGGCGCGGACACCTTCGACTGCGTGAATCCGTCCCGGGTGGGCCGCAACGGCGGAATCTATGTGGAGGCCGGCCGGTTCAATATCGACACCCTCCGCTTCAAACGGGATTTCACGCCCATCGACGAGACCTGCGACTGCTACACCTGCGCGAACTACACCCGCGCCTATATTCACCACCTGTTCAAGGCCAAGGAGATGCTGGCCTCCACGCTGTGCACCATCCACAACGAGCGCTTCACCATCCGCCTAGTGGACCGTATCCGGGCCAGTATCGACGGGGGTTACTTCGACGAGTACCGCGCCGAAGCGCTCGGCCGCTGGCAGGGCCGGATCACCGCACCGTAATATCGGCGGCCTCCGACTGCGGATGCTGGTCATCCGGAGACGGTAGATGAGTGCTCGCGTACACCTTGCTCCGCCGGGGGAGGTGCACAACCATTGTCAGTGCCCGAAGGTCGCCGATCTCTGGACGGCCGACTGCACGCGCTCAGTCGCTGCGCTCCCTCGCTCCGTCAGTCCAGAATCGGGGGCGGGCCCCGACCATGTGGGTGGACCATCCGGAGTACACAGAAGGTGTGCGACGTACCGGGCGGCGGATGCCGAGCGCGGACCGGAGTGTGTGGTGCCCGGCGCGGTGGCCGGGCACCACAGGTCCGGGTCAGGAGCGCAGCGGGGCGGCGTCGCTCGGGGCGTAGGTCGGCTCGTGTTTCTTCAGCAGCGCGATCACCTGGTAGGTCACCGGCAGGACCAGCACCTCGCAGAGCGTTTTCCACAGGAACCCGATGATCACATAGTTGACGAACTGTCCCCAGCTGTCGATACCGATGGCCGTGGCGGCGATCGAACAGAAGATCAGCGTATCGGCGAGTTCGCCGACCACCGTCGAGCCGATCAGCCGCGCCCACAGATATTTCTCCCGGGTCCGTTCCTTGATCAGTACCAATGTCGCGGAGTTGAGCAGCTGACCGACCAGATAACCGGCCAGACCGGCCGCCACCAATTGCGGTGTGGTGCCGATGACGCTGCGGAAGGCCTCCTGGTTCTCGTAGAACACCGCGGCGGGCAGCCGGATCGCGACGGCGAAGCAGATAACAGTCAGCAGCAGTGCGGCGAAACCATAGAAGACAGCGTGCCGGGTGGCACGGAATCCGTAGACCTCGCTGAGCACGTCACCGACGATGTAGGCGAGGGGGAACAGGAAGAACGCGGCATCGGTGGTGATCGGCAGGACCTCCAGCGGTCCGAGGGTCAGCGAACTGCCGGCGAAGAACTGCACCCCCTTGGTCGCGCAGATATTGGAGACGATGAGTGTCGCGGTGAACAGTACGACGAGCGGTGTGTAGTACCCCCGCGCCACCTGTGCGTGGGCCGCATGTGCGGGCGCGGGGTGTCCAGACTTGCCGGGTAAGGGGGTTTTATTCGAATCTTCCACCCGACTATCCAATCAAACTCTCGAATAGGCTGTAGTCATGACGAACCCCGGTGAATCCGACGAGTGGTGGAAGCAGTACGGGGGGTCGGGCGTCTCGTCGGACCCCGCTGCCGGGCAGCATCCGTCCGAACCGTCCAGTTATCCGTCGGCACCGCAGTACCCCTCCACCCCGGCTGCGGCCCCCGCACCGCCGCCCGGACAACCGTCGTACGCGACCCCGCCGCCCGCGGGCCCCTACCCCGGGACGCCGCCCTACGCGCCCTATGGTGCGCCGGGGGCCGGATATCCGGCGGGCTACCAGCCCTACGGTTATCCGGCCAACCGCGGTACGAACGGCCTGGCCATCGCTTCGCTGGTCACCTCGCTGGCCGGTTTCGCGACCTGCGGCGCCACCTCGATCGTCGGGATCATCCTCGGCGTCATCTCGCTCAACCAGATCCGCGACAGCGGCCAGGAGGGCCGCGGGATGGCGCTCGCCGGTATCTGGATCGGGGTGGGTCTGATCGCCCTGGGACTCATCTGGTTCGTGGTGATGATCGTCGCGAGCGCCGCGGGGGCCTGACCCGCCGGGTACTCAGGCCGCGATGACCTGGGTACCGCCCGCGAGTTTGTCGTTCCAGCCCTGCCGGTTCGGGTTCTTGTCGAGCGTGGCGGCCGTGTAGAGCATGAGCGCGGCCCCGGCCACCCAGCCGACACAGGGCACGATCAGCACCGCCAGGAAGATATTGCGTTTCAGCGAGAGCAGCGGCGGGACGGTGGGTGCCCCGTCCGGCGCCACGACCTTGAGGCCCAGGATCTTCTTGCCCAGGGTGGCGCCGGTCCTCCACTCCATGAGCACGTAGTACACCAGCGTGACCGCGAAGATGATCGCGTAGCTGACCGCCGGCCCGGTGAGACCGGTCAGGTTCGGCATGAGGACGAAGTTGAGCAGCAGGGCCAGCGGGAGCGCGACGATGAGATTGTCGATCAGGCGGGCCGCGAATCGTGGCCACAGGTTGCCGGGGACGCCGAACGCGGGCTGGTGATGCCCGTACTGCTGTCCGCCGTACTGCGCCTCCGGAAACACCGTCTGCTGGTAGCGGGGAGCGGGCTGGGCCGGAGGGGCGGGCGGGGCCTGCCGACCGTAGGGCTGTGGCTGTCCGGCCGGCGGGTTGTAGTGCGGCGGCTGGGGAGCGTAGGGGTCCGGCTGTGGCGCATACCCACCCGGCTGAGGTGCGTACTGCCCGGGCTGCGGATACTGCGGGGGCTGCCCGTATGGCTGCCCGGCCTGGGGGTGGTTGCTGGGGTCGTACCCGCCACTGGTCATCTCGCCTGCCTGAACTCGAAATCCGAAGACCTGGTCGCAGGCCAGGTTACGGACAGCGGCCCGCGACCACCAAGCTGCCGGGGTCGAGCACCCAGGCGTCGCGGGGGAGCCGGGCCGGGTCGAATCCGGGGAGCAGTTCGGCCGCGCTGTGGCCCGCCAGGCCGAGCGAGGCGGCGAGCCTGCCCACCACCCGGTCCGCGGTTTCCCCGCATGCGAGCCGATCGGCCAGTGTGACCGCACCGTCGCGTTTGGCCAGCCGCTTGCCCGCGGTGTTGAGCACCAGCGGAACATGCGCGTACTCGGGTACCGGCAGTCCGAGCAGTGTGGCGAGATAGGCCTGCCGCGGTGTGGACGGAAGCAGATCGTCACCGCGTACCACCTGATCCACCCCCCGTTCGGCATCGTCGACCACGACTGTCAGGTTGTAGGCGGGTATTCCGTCGCCGCGGCGCAGCACCAGATCGTCGACCGGGCCCCGGTACCGGCCGTGCAGGCGATCGATGATCTCGAATTCCGTACGGGCCGAACGCAACCGCAACGCGGCGGGGCGGCCGGCCGCGCGGCGCTGCGCGCGTTCGGCAGGGGAGAGGTCACGGCAGGTGCCGGGGTAGGCGCCCAGCGGTCCGTGCGGCGCGGTGACGGCCTGCTGGATTTCCGTTCGGGTGCAGAAGCATTCGTAGGTCAGTCCGGCGGAGGTGAGCCGGTCCACGGCCGCGGCGTAGTGGTCGAGGCGGTCGGACTGGTGGGTCACCGGTCCGTCCCAATCGAGTCCGATGGCCCGCAGGTCGGCGAGCTGGCGTTCCTCGGCACCGGCGCGCACCCGGTCCAGATCGTCCACGCGCAGCACGAACCGGCGGCCGGTGCCGCGGGCGAAGAGCCAGGCCAGGAGGGCGGTGCGCAGGTTGCCCAAGTGCAGATCCCCCGACGGGCTGGGCGCGTACCGCCCCGCGGATGTGGTGGATGTGGTGGACGGCATCCGGGTCATGGTATGTCTCGGCGCAGCCGGGGCATCAGCCCGGACGGGTCGATATCCGGTGGCGCGGGGCGTTTGTGTCCGGCGGCGACGTCATTGTTTCCGGGGATTGCCGCCAGGTCGGTCAGCAGGGCTTCGGCGTGGGCGATGAGGCCGGGTCCGTCGAGGTCGTAGGGCAGTTCTCCGGGTGGGTACCCGGCGGCGGCCGAATCGAAGGCCCGGAGCCGCCCGACAGCGCGTTCCAGCAGCGTACGTGCGCCTTTCGGATTCCCGCGCTGGATATGGGTAAGGCCGACCGCGTACTGCGCGAGACCCTGCCACAGCATGCGTTCGGTATCCGGGCCGTTCTTCCAGACCGACTCCAGTACTTCGTGCGCATTGAACGCCAGCCCCTGATCCAGCAGCTGCTGGGCGTAGTCGAGGGCGGCGGCGGGCGCGAGGTCCAGGTCGTCGGGTATCCGCGGTACGCCGGGACTTCCCGGCGGCAGCGGGCGCCCCAGTCGATCCCGGGGCCTGGCATTGGTGGCGCGCCCCTGTTCGTCTCGATCGCGTTCGGACATGCCGCCATCATCCCGCTGCGGCACGGTCACCGGAGCGGTAGGGGTATTGACAAATGATAATGAGGCCATCACAGAACAATCACTTTTGGCTATTAGTGGACCCGCCCCGGATCTTTTTGAAGCAAAGTCATCCTTATTAGTCCGCAATTACGCAGCAATACGGCATCTTAGCAGTGTTGCCAAACGTATTGGCGCAGTTCACAAGAGAGCGGCAAATCTGGTGTGAACCTGCTAGTGTGCGAAGTGCGAGCCGCCCTCACGTGGGGTTTTGGTCACCGCGTCAGATGTGTTCGCGGAAGTGCGAGTCCGATCCTGGCATACCGGATATTTGCTCGCTATCTGCGCGTGCATCCGTGTATTCGCTGGTATCCACCGGATACCAGCTAGTCAGGAACTATGCAGGTATCGAATATCATTATCGACGCAGCGAAGGAGTGCAGTGCCGTGAAGGTGGATATGACGGGTGCTGTGTGGCGGAAGAGTACATACAGCGGCCCGGACGGGAACTGTGTGGAGGTGGCATTTCTCGTAGACGGCAACGTGGCGGTCCGTGATACGAAGGATCACGGCAGCGGGCCGGTGCTGGCCTTCGCGCCGGGCGAGTGGGCCGAATTCCTGTCCGGAGTATCGGCAGCGGACTTCCACGGGGCCTGACGGTTTTCCCGATATCAGGCAAGGCGGCCCCGGACCCGTCGGGTCCGGGGCCTTTGCGTGCGCGCACCGCGGATGGTTCACGCCCGGCGGCATCCATTAGGGTCGGCCGGTGATCCCGCTGGCACCCCCGGACGCGACCATGTACTGGCTCTCCCGGCGCACTCGCAACGACCAGTTCCTCCTCTACTGTTTCGCCGAATCCCCCTGGGAGAACAGCCGACTGCGCGATGCGGTCGTCCAGCGGTGCGCCGCGATCCCCGAGCTGCGGGTCAGGCTGCGCCCGGACCCCACCGGACTGTCCTATCCGGTGTGGGTTCCCGCCGACCCCGAATCGGACCAGTTCGTGACGCACCGGCTCGACCGGCCGCGTTGGCCAGACCTGCTCGCGGTTGTGGGACGGCTACTGGGCACCGGAGTCGATGCCGCCCGGCATCCATGGCGGCTGCACATCTTCCGCGGTATCCGGGAGAGTCCGGCGCCCGATCCGGCGGTGACCGTGGTGCTGCTGCAGATATCGCACGCACTGGTCGACGGCCGCGGCGCGTCGCGGATCGCCCGGGCCCTGTTCACCGACGACCCCGGCACCGCAACGACGCCGGGCACACGCCCGCTATCGCGTGCTCGGATGGCGGTGCGCGCGGGGCGCGGGGCGCTGGCCCTGCCACCGGGTATCACGCGGACCTTCCGGCGCGGGCTCGCCGCCGGCCGGGCCCGAACCGAACTCGCGGAGCTCACCACCGCCGGGCGGGTGCCGCCGGCCGCGCCGGGATACCCGCCGGGCGCCCTCAATGTGCCGGGCGAGGTCGCCGGTCATTCGGCGCGGATGCTGGTCTGCCGAGCGGAGGATTTCCGGATCCCCGGCCGCAGCGTCACCGTGGCGGGCCTGACGGCCATCTCGCTCGCGCTCCAGCGGTATCTGCGCCAGCGCGGAGCCGAGGCCGCTGCCCTGGGCGCTCAGGTGCCGATGGCGATACCGCCGCGGCCCGGGGTCCGCAACAATTACCGCAGCCTCGGCGTCGATCTGGCGATCGGCGAGGACGACCCGGCGCGGCGTGCCGCGGCGATCGCCGCGGACCTGGCCGCCCGGCGGGAACGGGCCGTCCATCCGCTGCTCGGTGCGCAGGACGCGGTGACCGCGGTGCTCCCGCCGCTGCTACTGCGGCGCGATGTACGGAATCACCCGCTCGATCTCGTGCCGGAGCGGATCACCGGTCATACCGTGGTCTCCAGCGTCGACCGCGGCCCGGCCGATCTGCGCTTCGGTGCGGCGCCGGTCCGATTCACCGGCGGCTTTCCCGCGCTGGGCACGGTGATGCATCTCACGCACGGTCTCCACGGATTGGGGGACACCGTCACCCTGTCCCTGCACGCCGACCCAGCGGTCGTTCCGGACCTCGACGACTATGCCGAACACCTGCGTGCGGCATTGCACGCCGTGCGTGGCGCCGGTTGAGCGGGGCGACTGCGCGTCGATCGCTCAGTTCGGTTCGATCTCCAGCTCTTCGCGGGTGGCGCCGATGAGTTCGCGTTCGGCCACCCGGACCTCGCCGAGCAACTGGTTCTTGTGGTCGCGCGCGGCGCGGATCTCCTCGGCCGGGGCGTCCTGCAGTTTCTTGCGCTGCAGTGTGAGCGCGGCCAGCAGCCCGTCGGAGAGCGTATCGGCCAGCCGCCGCCACTGCTTGTAGTGCTGGTCCGAGCCGACCAGGCGCAGTACGTTCGCTCGCTCCGAGCCGTCCTCCAGATCGTGGATCAGATCGCCGATGAGCTCGTCGGTCCACTCCTCGTCCCGCCGCAACGCCTGGCAGATCCGGCCGGACATGCTCAGCGTATCGGCTATCGCGGTGACCACGGTGCCGCGGCGCCAGTTCTCACCGGCCTGCCCGAGCGCCACCGCGTGCGCGGACTCGACCTGGTGATGGGCGGCGTCGAGTTGCAGCCGGGTCGTGTCGACCTGGCGTTTCGCGCTGTCGTTCTGTTGCTGGGCGGCCGCGGCCAGGGTGCGCTGAGCGCGCTCGTCGGCGGCGGCGATCGCATCCCGGTTCGTCCGGTTGTTGACCAGTACCGCGATCACCGCCGCGCCGCCGAGGACGAGCGAACCGAGCAGTGGCAGCCACGACTGCCACCAAGCCGGGGAACTCTGAACGACTTCGATCACCTGGGGATCCACGGCGCCCATCATGGCACCGTCGGCGCGAGCGGGCGCGACGGCCGTCACAATTGGGTGATCAGCGCGGCAAACTACTGGATATCTTGCCGGATAACGGGATTCGTGCTATGAGACCGGTCGGTGTGCCGGGGCCCGGACCGGGTATGAGCGGGCGTTTTCACGATGCGCCGGGGTGGCAGGTATGCTGCTCGGCGGAGGATTCGCCTAGTGGCCTATGGCGCTCGCCTGGAACGCGGGTTGGGTTAACAGCCCTCGCGGGTTCGAATCCCGCATCCTCCGCCACCGAGTCCGCCGGTAGCAGTCCTGCTACCGGCGGACTCGTTTCATTTGCGCAGTTCGTCGAGGACTTTGCCGACCTGGTCTCGGCATATCCGGTCCACCGTCGATCGATCCACCACACCGTCGTAGGTGATGTACATGTTCACCTTGACCGAGACATTGCTGTCCTTGGCCGCGATCGTGTAGTCCAGGGTCTGGAACGACGAGTAGTCGTTGATCTGAGCCGAGTAGTAGGCGTCCTCGCCCAGTCCGGTCACCGCGCCGGAGGAGTAGTCCGTGCCGGTGGTGTCGGTATCGGATTTCTTCCAGTCGTCGTAGCCGTACGAGCCGTACTCGCTGTCGAACGTGACGTCGAGGCCGAGGCGGGCACTGTTGGAGCCGGTGCCCTCATTGCTGACCTGGCAGTTCAGCGATCCGCCGCCAAAACTGGCCGGGGCGTCCTCCTGATGGGTGGTCTCATCGCGGGTGGCGGCCCACTGGTCCAGGACGGAGGCGTCGACGAGGTCACAGGCGTTGGTGACGTTCTCCATGCCGTAGTCCCCGTCCACCCCCTCGGAGCCCGAGTCGGAGTTCACCAGCGCGATCCCCCCGATCCCGCAGATCAACAGGATCACGAACAGCACCACTCCGACCACGATCAGGGCCGTGTTGTTCTTCGACCGCGAACGAGCGGCCGCGGCGGCCCCGTATCCGGTGGGGCTTCCGAAACCGGACGGCCCGGACTGCCACGCGGGGCCGGGGGACGGATACTGCGGTTGCCCACCGGTGTACTGCTGCCCGCTCGAATATTGCTGTTGCCCGCCCGGAGGCTGCTGTCCGCCGGGGTACGGCTGTTGCCCGCTCGAGTACGGCTGCTGACCGCTCGGAGGCTGCTGCCCGCTCGAGTACGGCTGTTGCCCACTCGAGTACGGCTGCTGACCGCTCGGATGTTGCTGCTGACCGCTCGAGTACGGCGGCGCCGCCGCGTGCGGGTTCTGATCGCTGGGGAACTGCGCGGCGGCGTTCGGATTCACCATCGTCGGATCCGCGCCCGGGGTGCTGCCCGATCCCGGCTCGCCCGCCCCACCACCGGGTGTCTCCCACCACTTCGTCTGCTCCGCGCGCTCGTGCTCCGGCGGATTCTCCTTGGTCATCCTCGCCATCCCCTCGTGTGGTGAGGGAATATTCCCCTCCGACTCAGAAGAATGGTAGCGAGCACGGGGCCTGCTCGTACCCGGCCCGGTGTGAGCGGTATCGGCCCCCTTGCGGCGCGCAGCGGGGGTAGCCGCTACACTGGCCGACGGATCCCGCGCGGCGCGCATCCTGTGAACTCCCCCAGGGCCGGAAGGCAGCAAGGGTCAACGGGCTCTGCCGGGTGCGCGGGGTCCCCTTATTCAGGTGGGGCCTTTTACTCGAGACGTAGCTCAGCGCTCGCCTTCTGCCTTCTCCTGCTCCGAAAGAGCCATCTCTGTGGCCGAGGTCGGGTAAATCGAGCACAGCGCGCAGACTCCCAACCCCTCCCGGCGGTGATGGGTGCCCGGGTAACGTGGCTCGGGGCGGCCGGATACAGCGGTCGTCCGTAAGCGAGCACTCACCAGGTGGAAAGGCAGTCCACGATGCCCCGGCAAACGCAGATCGGTTTGATGAGTCCCGAGGAACTCACCGCCGAGCACGAACTCCAGTCCGCGAACTACGCGACGCTGCAGGCTGCTCAGCTCACCCTCGATCTGACCCGGGGAAAGCCCTCGCCGGAACAACTCGCCCTTTCCTCGGCGCTGCTGTCGCTGCCCGGCGACGGTGACTTCCGCGACGGCACCGGAACCGACTGCCGCAACTATGGTGGGCTGCACGGACTTCCGGAACTGCGGGCCATCTTCGGCGAACTGCTCGGAATCGGCGTCGACAATCTGATCGCGGGCAACAACGCCAGCCTGGAGTTGATGCACGACACCATCGTTTTCGCGACCCTGTTCGGGCTACCCGATTCGCCGCGGCGGTGGGCTGACGAGCCCACGGTGAAATTCCTGTGCCCCAGCCCCGGTTACGACCGGCATTTCGCGATCACCGAATCGCTGGGCTTCGAGATGATCACCGTGCCGATGCGGCACAACGGGCCCGACACCCGGGTCGTCGCCGAGTTGCTGGCCGACGATCCGCAGATCAAGGGTCTGTGGGCGGTGCCGAACTATTCGAACCCGACCGGTGTCGTCTTCTCCGAAGACGTGGCGCGCGAACTGGTTTCGATGCCGGCCGCGGCCCCCGATTTCCGGCTGTTCTGGGACAACGCCTACGCGGTGCATCCGCTCACCGATACCGCGGCGCCGGTACTGGATGTCCTGTCGCTGGCCGCGGCGGCCGGAAACCCGCACCGGCCACTGGTTTTCGCCTCGACCTCAAAGATCACCTTCGCCGGCTCCGGGGTCAGCTTCTTCGGTGCCTCGACCGAGAACCTGAACTGGTACCTGAGCCATGCCGGGAAGAAGAGCATCGGCCCGGACAAGGTCAATCAGTTACGCCACCTGCGGTTCTTCACCGATGCCGCCGGGGTGCGGGCACATATGCAGAAGCATCGCGCGATCCTGGAACCGAAGTTCGCGCTCGTCCTGCGGATTCTCGAGGAGCGGCTGGGCGCGTCGAAGGTCGCGTCCTGGACCGAACCGAAGGGTGGCTACTTCATCAGCCTCGATGTCGTCGAGGGCACCGCGGCACGGGTGATCGATCTGGCGAAGAACGCCGGAATCGCGCTGACCGCGGCGGGCTCGGCCTTCCCGTACAAGAAGGACGTCGAGGACAAGAACATTCGGATCGCCCCCAGTTTCCCGGCGCTGCCAGAGCTCGAGCAGGCCATGGACGGCCTGGCGACCTGCGTGCTGCTGGCAGCGACCGAGAAACTGCTGAAGTAGGAGCCGGAAGGTCCGGGGTCAGGCGGGTTTGCGGACGTGTACGGCGAACATGGTCACCGAGAGGTGGATATCACCGGCCGCCGCACCCCGGGCCAGATCGGCGAGTAGTTTCTCGCGTTCGGTCTCGGTGATCACCCGCCGGGCGACCGCCATGGCGGAGACCCGGCTGACCAGCGCTCCGGCCCCGATCGAACGGTCCTGGATCAGCGCCTGCGAGCCGGTGCTCGCCACCTCCAGCCCGGCCGCGGTCAGCAGACCTGCCAGCCTGCGGCCCGAGTAGGGGTTGGTCGTCGCCGAGACGAGGGTGTCCACGACCTCGCGGACCACGCGATGCTCGCCGGGGTGCACGATGGCCGATCCCCAGTCGGCATCCATCACCACGGCCCGGCCACCGGGGCGCAGTACCCGGGCGATTTCGCGCGCGGCCCGGGCGGGTGCGGTCAGATGCTGGAACACGCGTTCGCACAGCACGGCGTCGAAGGTGGCGGACCCGAACGGGATGCCGTAGGCGTCACCGGAATGGAACGTGGCCGACGAACGCGCCTCGGTGGCGCGCGCGACGGCCGCGGCGAGCAGGTTCGGATCGGGTTCCACACCCGCCGCCGAACCGGTGGGCCCGACCGCGTCGGCAAAGGTGATCACCTCCGATCCGGTGCCGGAGCCGATATCGACCGCGTGCTCACCCGGCTGCAGCGCCAGTGCCTCGTGTGCCCAGTCGCGTAGCCGGGTGAGTCCCGGAAGGGTGGCCTGTAGATCGCGGATATCGACCAGTTGGTCCTGGCCCGCGGCATCGAAACGGTCGGGGCGTAACCCGAAACTGTCCATGGGTCCGTGTCCATCCAGTGTGGTGGGTGGCTTTGTCGCCGTGTCTGGCATGGGGGCGAGCCTAATAGGTGCAGCTGGGGAAGCCCATCCACAGACCGCGCATGGCCGGAGCGAACGCGGAGGTACGCAGGGAGCGCATGGCCGGAGCGAATGCGGAGGTACGCCTAGCCGAGAACGGCGCGGCGTCCGTGGGATCATCGCTGGTAGTCCAGAGTGAGGAGCAGGGCATGGCCAAGTTGTGTCTGGCGCAGGAACCCGAGGCCGACGAGCTGCTCTCGGAGAGCTCACTGGCGCTGCTGATCGGGATGCTCCTGGACCAGCAGTACCCCATCGAGCACGCTTTCCGGGGCCCCAAGAAGCTCGCCGACCGGATGGGCGGACTGGATATCCACGCGATCGCCGCCGCGGATCAGGCCGAGTTCGAGGAGCTGGCCGCGACGCCGCCCGCCATCCACCGCTACGGCCGGTCCATGGCCCGGCGGATCCAGGACCTCGCCCGGTACGTGATCGAGCACTACGACGGGGATGTGGCCGCGCTCTGGACCGCCGGCGACCCCGACGGCAGCGAAGTACTGAAACGGTTGAAGGCGCTGCCCGGGTACGGCGACCAGAAGGCCCGGATTTTCCTGGCACTGCTCGGCAAGCAACTGGGGGTGCGCCCGGCCGGGTGGGAAGCGGCTGCCGGGGACTACGCCGAACCGGGTTCGCGACGCTCGGCGGCCGATATCGTCGACGGCGAGACTCTGCTCGAGGTGCGTGCCTTCAAGAAGCAGATGAAGGCTGCCGCCAAGCAGAAATAACCCGCCCTCCGGCTTGCGAGCGGGTCAGCGTATTCGCGCCAGCCGGGTGAGCTCGGCGGCCAGCTCGGATTCGCCGACCGGGGTCAGCGCCAGATGGCTGCCCGCGGCGAGTAGGTAGCGGCCGTCGCCGGTGAAATCCAGCCAGGTGCGGTGTGCCGGTGGCGGTGACATGGGGTCCTCCGGGGCCACGGCGACCGTGAAGAACCCCCGTGCGTCGATGGGCCGGTGCAGGACCTCGCGCAGCCGTTCGGCCCGGCCCGGCGGCGGCCGGCCCGGATCCGGGCAGAGGACGGCCTCCCGTGGTTCTCGCATGGCCGAAAGGGTTCCGGGTGCGGCCGGCCCGAGCGTGGTGGCGAGGTGCTTACCGATATTCCGGGCGTGACAGGCCGTGATGCTCACCTGTCCCGAATGTGCGTGGATCACCGCGCCCCAGTTTCCGAAGGCGACGGCGAGCGCGAGGATCGGGTCGGGTCGGCGCCGGTCACCATCGAACTCGTCGCCGAAGACGGTGACCCGGGTGACATCGGTGCGGGCGAGGAAGCGCAGCGTACCGGTGAGATCGGCATCGCTGTTGGGTGGAAACCGGGAGTCCAGCCCCAGCGCGGCCCGCGCACTCTCGGTGCCGACGGTGGCCCGGGGAGCGAGGTCTATGGGGTGGGGCCGCCGGTCGAGCCCGGTCTCGGTCTGCCAGATATGACCGAACTCGTCCGGCGTGAACACCCAATCCATCAACGGTTCCCGTCACCCGGTCGGGTTCTGTCCGGGTCCTCGGTCCCGGTGTACTCACCGAAGACCGGCGGGACGGCGGGCGGGGTAGCGGTCAGCTGCTCGTTCGGCCTGTGTAGATAGTCCGGACTGCCGCGTTCGCCATCGGGTGCGCGTGACGGCACCGGTCCGGTGGCGGCCGGCAGCGGGAATCCGCTCGGTCGCCCCGTCCGGGTCCAGGGGTGTTCGGATCTCTGGTTCGTCGCCGGGTCCGTCCCGGCGCCCGTGGGAGCGAGTGATTCCCGCGCCGCTTCGGTGGTCGGGCGGGAGGGGACCGAGCGGGCTATCTGTTCGCTCTGACCGGGTCGCTGGGCCGTTGCGGCGCCTGCGTCGGAATCGGCTGCGGTGGGGACGGACTGGGGTGCGGCCGGTGTCGCCGAGCCGACCGGGCCCGGCCGGTGACCGCCGTGCGGTGTGGCGGGGGTCGTATCGGCGCGGCCGGCTGTTTCTGCCGGACTCCATCCGGCCGCCGCGGGCGATCGGGGCGGTATCGCCGCGGCAGTGGGGTGCGGATCGTCTCGGTCCGGAAACCCTGCTATCTGCGTGCCCGGTGTCCGGGGCGGAGCGGTGGTGCCGGTGCTGTCCGCACCGGCGCGGTCCACGGTGGGCGCGGTGGACAGCGTGGCCGGCGTGGTGCCGGTCGTCGCCGTACCCGCCGAAGCGGCAGTGTCGCCTCCCGGCGGGGAGTAGGACGGATTGCCTGCCGCGCCGAAAGGCAGCGCTGCTGTATCGGAAGGTGATGTCACCGTATCGGGCGGCGGTGCTGCTGTATCGGACGGCGGCCCCGGTGTACCGGAAAGCGGCGTCGGTGCACCGGGAGAGGGCCCGGGTGCATCGGTAGGTGGTGCCGGTGCCACGGGAGAAGGGTCCGGTGCTGCGATCTCGGCGGCCGACCTCGGTGTTGCCGCCGGTGAATCGTCGCTTTCTCCGCCGTGTACGGCGACGGGGGCGCCGGAATCCGGTTCGGCGCGTCCCGGATCGGGATCTCGGCCCGGTTCTTTCGGAATGCCGTCCGGCGCGGATGCCGGGCTCGCCGACTGCGGCGGGGCGACTGCCTCCTCCGACGGGGTGCGGCTGCGCTCGGATTCCGCGGACGGCGGCGCCGCGGGTGTGTTCGGCCGTGCCGGTGGCCCGGCGGCGAGCGGCTCGCCTTGCAGAGCCCCGGCCACCGGCGCGGTGAAACGGGGGACGGCGTCGCCGCTGGCCGGGATCGTCGGGTTGTAGCCGAAGGTCATGGCGTCCTGGGCCTCGGCCGTCAGGGTCGCCGCGGCGGTGTTGTAGGCCGTGCGCCGCTGCGCTCCGGCAGCTGCCTCGACAGCCGGGTCCGGATCCGGCAGATAGGGGCCCGACGGTGGCGGGATCGCCGCGCGAACGGATTCGGCGGCGGTGGAATCGGCAGAAAGCAACTGTTCGACGACGCGGCAGACCGCGACGGCGTCGTCGCCGGCCCGGACGAACGCGGCCGCAGCCCGTGCGGCGGCCACCGCCGCGAGACCCGACCAGTCACCGGAGAACCGGGTGAGGTCCCGGGCGAATTCGTCGAAGGCTGTTTCCACCGCGGTCGCGGTGTGGCCCCAGGTATCGGCGAGACGGCTCAGTTCGGCCGGCGCCAGTTCTTCGTGTACCAGCTCCCAGATCTGCTGATGCGTGTACCCGCCGAATACTTCACGGTCGGGCACATAGGCCGGGTCTGTGCCCGCCCCCGCGGTACCCGGCTGCCCCTGCTGCGCCACTGTCGGCCCCCTTGGTTGTGCGATCCGGTGCACCGCTCCGGCACATCGGACCGCATGGTTTCAATTTTTCTGCACCCCTGCGTAATTGGACATACTGCCGCATCTCATGCGGTATCCGCCACCGTGCGGGCGAGGGCCGTGCTGTTGGCGGCATCGGCCTCGAGAAAAAGAGCGGCGGCCGCCAGATACGCGGCTTTGTGCCGCAGCGCCGTCTGTTCGAAGGCGCTGAGGGTGTCCAGGTACTCCTGCCCCTTCGCGGCGAAACCCCGCGTCAGGGCATGGCCCGACGGCAGGTCCGGGAACCCCTGTACCCCGGTGAGGGCGGCCGCGTCCACCCGAGCCTGCCGTATTCGCTCCGCGAGCCGGTCGCACGATTCGGCCAGGCCGCGCGCGGCCGCTTCGGTCATATGGAACTCTCCGGCCCGCGCCGCCTCGTACAGGCGGACGGCTGCCGATTGACCCAGATCTGGTACGGGCATCGTCTTCCCCCTTCGGACTCCCCACCGTGCGCTCGGAGCATAGCAGCGGAAAATGCCGTGTACCAGGGTCTTCGCGGTCCGTCGGACGCGCCTTCGGGAGCGCGGGCAGCGCGGTGAGCGGACCGAGCGTCCGGCCACGCCGCCGGGCTCCGAGTGTCCGCCGGGCTGCGGGGATTGTTGTCCGCGGTTGTGCGGGGAATATTCTCCGGAGATCGGCGGGGAATATTCCCCGGGCGCCGACGGAAAATAACAGGTTTCAACTGTGGTCTTATTTCCCGGACGATAACGGAGAATTCGATCGGGCTACGTTTCGAATTCACCACGGGCCCGGTGGGAGTCCGATACCACACACCGGGCCGTCGAGAATGACCGTGCACAGCTTGAAGGCGGGCGATGCGGCAGTGAAAACATGGGGTCGAGCAGGGCGAACGCCCGGCTCCGCGAGACGAAGATCGCCGAAACCTTGGTGTTGCGCCCGGGGAGATGTTAATTTATTTGTTATGTCTACCAGCAGCGCCGACTCGCGGAAGGTCACCTATGTGACTGCCGCCCTCGGTCTGCGTCTGCCCCTCACCCGCGAGTTGTGTTGCCGCCGTTGCCGCGGTTGAGCGATTTGGATCTCCCAGCCGCCTCGGTTCAGTTGTAGGCATATCCCGTTTCGCGGGAGATATTCATCGAGGAAATTCATATGGCTGTCCGCACCGCCGAACGCACCGCGTCGCAGGCTTCTCCTGTTCGTACCCGAGCTCCTCGTCCGGTCGTCCCCCCTGACCTGCGGTTATCGGACAATCCCGCCGCGGCCGTGCTCCGGGCCGCCACCACCGGGCCGGTATTCCGGGACAAGACCGCACGGGCCACCGGACTGAGCATCGCCACCGTCAATCGCCAGGTGTCCTCGCTGCTCACCGCCGGGCTGCTGCGTGAGCGCGCCGATCTGACCGCCTCCGGCGCGGTCGGCCGGCCCCGGGTGCCGTTCGAGGTCGACCACGACACATTCGGAACCCTCGGTGTGCACATCGGCGCGGCGTCCACCCGAATCGTGGTCTCGGATCTGCGCGGCCGGATTCTCGGCGGCCTCACCATCGCCACCCCGCAGACCGGCCAGGAGTTCGCGGTCAAAACCGTCGCGCACAGCGCGAAATCCTTTCTGCAGCGCTGGTACCGGCGTACCCCGTTATGGGTCGGCGTCGCGATCGGCGGCCGGGTGGATCCCGGTACCGGTATCGTCGAGCACTCGAAACTGGGCTGGCAGGCCGCGCCGGTGGGCGCGGTGTTCAGTGAGGTGCTCGGTCTCCCGGTGACGATCGCCCCGCACGTCGAGGCCATGGCCGCATCGGAACTGCTGCTGCCGGGCGTGAGCCAGGACGCGGCGGAGGACTCCGGCCGGGCCGCGCACGGCAGCAGCCTCTACTTCTATGTCCGGGAGACCGCCGGGATCTCGGTGACCTTGGACGGCCGGGTGCACACGCCGAGCAACGGTCCGGGTTCGATCGCGCATCTGCCCACCGGATCCGATGTCGAATGCTCGTGCGGCCGGCGCGGTTGCTTGGAGGCGACCGTCGGCGACCGTGGGCTCCACGCGCGCGCCGTCGGACGGGGAATCATCCCCGCGCACAACGGCAAATCCAGTTCGAGCATCGCCGACCTCTACCGGGCGGCGGCCCACGGTTCCGAGCCGGCCCGCGAACTGCTGGCGGAGCGGGCCACTGTGCTCGGCCGGACAGTGGCACTGGTCCGGGACATGCTCAACCCCGACCGGGTGGTGCTCGGCGGGCAGGCGTTCACGACCTACCGCCCCGGGCTCGCGCATGTGGCGCGTGCCTTCAACGAATCCACGATGCTGCCGCCCACGGATATCCGGGTCACCGGGTACGCCTCGAAGGTGCAGGAATTCGCGGCCGTCGTCACCTCGCTGAGCGCGCTGTACGCCGATCCGCTCGCCGCGCTGCGGCGGGTCACGGCATGAGGCGTCACTAGCGTCCGGACGTGCCCCGTGCGGCGATTGCCGCACGGGGTTTTCACGTTATTTCGCGGGAAACAGCGATTCGATCGCGGTGATGAAATACGGGAAGTGCACGGCGAACCGGTGCAGGTCCCGGTCGCCTTCGAAACCACCGAACCAGTACAGTCCGGGATCGTCGTCGGCGGAGGGGTCGATATCGCGGAAGGTGCGAACCCAGTTGTCGGCTCGGCTCCAGACCACCATGTAGGGCAGACCGCGGGAGAACACGAGTTCGCGGTCGCCGGGCGGTATCTGCCGGCTGGTGACCTGTTCCAGACCTCGCTGCAAGCCGCGGACCTGTGCGGTGAGCGTCCGGCCGAAGGCGGTGCGCACCGGCAGGAACCGCTGGGCCGCGAGCAGTGCGCCTCCGGCCAGCGCGATCGCCACACCGACCAGGGCGTGCCCGGCCAGTAGGGCGGCGAGGATGGTCACCGCGGCGCCGAGAACGATCAGGCCGCCGCCCAGCCATAGCGGGATCCGCCGACGCACCGGGTCGATGAAGGCGCCGCGGTCGACGGCGTCGGTGACCATGGCCCGGCGCAGCGGTTCGGTGGGCAGTCGGCCGGGCGCGGCGAGTTCGGCCATCGTGACCGCGTCGGTACCGGGCGGCAGCAGCGCGTCGTAGACCGTCCGCTCGTAGGCGCGCAGCTGGTCGTCGGCCGGATTCACCCGGGTCAGCCGCCACTGGGTCTCGCCGATGCGCGAGATCCACAGATAGTTGCGGACCGCGAGATCCACCACCGTGGCGGCGATATCGGTCGGATCGGTGTGACCGTCGAGCAGGACTCCGGCCTCACCCGGCAGGATGCCGGCCGGGGAACTGAAGTGGGTGCGCCCGCCGCTGCGCACCAGCGGTTCCATCGGCTCGGCGGGGACGGATTGCCGGCGCACCCAGAAGACGTAGGCGGCCAGCGCGACGAGGGCGGCCACCAGCAGGCCGAATGCCAGTAGCACGGGCCCGGTCACCGCGAACGGTGAATCGCCGGGGCCGGTGATATCGGCATTCGGCGGTACGGTGCCCGGCGGAATCTGCAGGGTCAGGTCGACCGATTCGCCCTTACGCAAATTCGTCTGGTCCAGGTACATGACGCCGTCCGGTTCGATCCGCACCTGGGCGCAGGGCCGGGTGTTGCCGATCGGGCCCAGCAGGCATTCCACGATGCCCATCTCGAAACTGGGGCTGATGAGTGAGGCATGGATCTCGGCGAGATCGACATTGAGCACCCCGAACCAGCGGAAGACCTGACTGCCCTCGGCGTCACTGACCGTATTGCGCACCGCATAGCGGACCGTGGTCTCCCCGGGGCCCGCGTCCACGGTGAACAGATCGTCGGCGATCGTCGCGCTGCCCGGGCCGCTGGTCTCGATGTCGGTGACCGCGAACCGGCGTTCGGAGTCCTCGCTGACCTGCACCCGCAGCGGCAACGTCATGGTGAACCGTTCGCCGGGCGGAACCGTCACGCGCTCGGTCACTTCCAGGACGCCCTCGCGGTTCAATGTCATATCCAGGTACAGGATCGAACCTGCCGGTCCCTGCGCCCGAGCTGTCGGCATGCTCGGACCGAAAACGGCGAGAAGTCCGGTCAGTGCGAGCAGCAGCGCGAGTGCACCCCCCCGAAGTGTGAGCATGACTCGTTACCTTACAGCGCGTCCGATAACTCGATGAGGTATCGGACACCGCCCTTCCCGGGCGTCATCGGCTCACACCCCGACCGGGATACAAGCCTCCGTTCCCGCGTCGTCCGGGCCGGTTGCATCGGCACTTATCGGGTGCCGGTCAGCGCCTTCCCGTCGGCGGGCATTGGTAACCCGGCCCCTTGCTCGGAGGTCCGGTGATTGTGGTGGGTCTTGCCTGTACTCGACGGGAACCATCGATCGGCGGTGACCACGGTGCCGCTCCGCCACCGCTGCTTGTAGTCCAGCAGTCGCCCGAAATCGGCCCAGCCGGTATCGGCGATCGACCGTGCCAGGCGGCGGTTGCGCAGCATCCCCGCCACATGCAGGTCCTCGACAACGAGCCGGTCGTGGGTTTTGACCAGTTGGTTGGTGATCTGATGCAGGAACGCGGCCGCAGTCGGTAGCGACTTCCTCGAACACCTGCTGACACACCTGGTCACGCCATGCCAGCCCGGTGACCTCGACCGTGGTGACCCCGGCCGGGTCGACGGTGATCAGTCGGCCGACTGCTTCGGATTTCTTCCAGGTGTTGAAGGCGTCGATCAGGTCGAACCGGGTCCATGGGACATGGTGGTCGGGGTCGGTCCGCCGCTGGTGAGCGCGGTTTCACCCTTGCCAGGCACTGGTTGTAGGCGAACGGGCCGCGCCCGCGTGCCGGGCCGGCACGGTCTGCTGCTCGACGGTGGGGTCGAGACAATACCGGAACGCGGTGTGCCTACCACCGATCCGAACCCGGCAATCCGAGATCTCAGCTTGCTATCCTGCGTCAGCGGCTGTTGGTGTTCGGAGAAGGCGAGGGGGTCCGGGGGAGTGACGCAACCACCTTACGGGCGCGGACCGGTACCACCCGGCAGACAGCCGATACCACCCGGTGGCCGGCCCCCGTACGGTCCCCGGCCCGGTGGACCGCAGCGGCCGCCCTATCCGGGGCCGCGCCCGGGTTACCCTCCCGCGCAGGGTTATCCGCACCGGCCGCCGCCGGGTTATCCCCCGCAGGGCCCGATCTCCGGTTATCGTCCGATCGTCGCCCCGCCCATGCCGCCACCGGTGCCCTATCGGGTACCCAACGCGCCGCGGCCGCGTAGCCGGCGCAGCAGTGGCAGTACGTTGCTGGTGGTGCTCGCGCTGATCCTGGTGCTGGTCGCCGCACTCGTGCGGGGCGCGTTGAATTCCGACGGCCTGAACGTGCTGGGCCCACAGCCGGAGCACAGTTACGACACCGGCGAAACCGGTCCCGCCGAAACCGGGGCCAATCCGCTGCTCACCGATCCGGATGCGACGCTGATCCCCGCGGACTGCGAGTACGCGCCGTGGTCGACGGATGAGGACACGGCCCGGGCGTTCTTCGACAGCGCCGAGAAATGCCTGGAGTCGGCCTGGCAGCCGGTACTGGCGGACGCGGGCCTGCCGTTCGAGCCACCTACGGTGCTGGTGTCGGCGGATACCGAGGGCATCACCACACCGTGCACCGGTTCGACCGACAACTTCGCCGCGTTCTACTGTCCGGCCAACCGGACCATCTATATGCCGGTCAGCCAGTTGCAGACCGACTACTACCACGACAACTGGGTGGTCTACCTGTCGGTGTTCGCCCACGAATACGGGCATCACATCCAGAATATGTCCGGCATCCTGCTCGCCGCCAACAGTGCCCGGGTCGACGCGGGCGCGCGCAGTCCGGAGGGGCTCGAACTGTCGCGGCGAGTGGAACTGCAGGCCAACTGCTTCGACGGCATGTACCTGATCTCCTCGGCCGACGGTGGTGCGCTCACCGACCAGCAGATGACCGACGCGCGGACCGACGCCGATCATCGTGGCGATCAGCACGGCGATATGCGGGATCACGGCACTCCGGACAACGGCGGCCGCTGGTTCGGCCTGGGCGTCGAACACAATCTGACCGCCGAGTGCAACACTTTCACCGCGCCGGCCGACGCGGTGAGCTGAATCAGTCCGACGGGTCCGGTTCGCGTATCCGCGAGCGCAGTTCCATCGCCCACTGGGTCATTTCGGCGGGCGACTTGTCCGGGCCCATCAGCTCGGTGAGTACGTGCCCGAAACATGCCGCGTCGAGCACTCTTTCGGCGACGGCCATCGGATCACCCCAGGGCAGATAGGGTTTCGCCAGCAGCAGGGAGGCGATCCCGTGCGCCGCCGCCCATAGTTCGAGCACCAGCGGGGTGGGGTCCGCGCGGTCGATGAGCCCCTCGGACATGGCTTCTTCCACGGTCGCGGCGAAGTAGCGGAAGGCGCCGCTGGACAGCACCATGTCCACCGCACCCTGATGGGTGGTCGGGATGGTCGCCAGCCGGTACTGCTCGGGGTGGTCCAGGGCGAACTGTACGTAGGCGAGGCCGAGCCGGTGCAGGCGCAGCGCCGGCGGGTCCGCCGGATCCACCGCCGCCTGCATCGCGGTGTTCAGCGCTTCGAAGACCTCGGCCACCGCCGCCTCGATCAGCGCGTCCTTGTCGGCGAAGTGGCGGTAGATGGAGGGCGCGCTGACCCCCACCACACCCGCGACCGCGCGGATCGATACCGCGCCGACATCGCCGGTGCGCTCGAGCAGCTCCCGGGTGGCGGTGATGATCTCCGCGCGCAGCCGGCTTCCGTGCCCGCGTGGGGAGCGTGGCCGCCCAGTCATACTCGCACCGGTGGTTCGGCGGTGGCCCCCGGCGCGTCCACAGGCTCCTCGCTGAACCCGATCCGGTCGTGCAGCCGGGCCAGCGGTTTCGGCGCCCACCAGTTGAGCGGGCCCATCAGTTTCATCAGCGCCGGAACGAGCAGGGCCCGGATGAGCGTGGCGTCGGCGAGCACGGTCAGGGTCAGGCCCAGGCCCATCAGCTGGATGAACGACACCTTGGAGGTGGTGAGGGCGCCGATCACGATGGCCATCAGCACGGCCGCGGCGGTGAAGATACGCCCGGTGCGGGCCACTCCGACCGCGACGGCTTCGGTGTTGGCCTCCCGTGCCGACTCCGTGCCGCCGTGCCCGGCTCGCCGGCGCAGCCATTCCTCCCGGATCCGCGAGAGCAGGAACACCTCGTAGTCCATGGACAGCCCGAAGGCCAGGCAGAACATGAGGATCGGCATGGTCGGCACCAGGTAGCCGACGGCGGTGAAACCGAGCAGCCCCTGCAGATGGCCGTCCTGGAAGATCCACACCATGGCGCCGAACGCGGCGGTCAGCGAGAGGGTGTTCAACAGCAGCGCCTTCAGCGGCAGGAGCAGGCTGCCGGTGAACAGGAACAGCACCACGAAGGTGGACAGCACGATGAGCAGACCGGCGAGCGGCAGCCGCTCGGCCAGTGCGTCGAGCGAGTCCTCGTTCACCGCGGCCGAGCCGCCGAACAGGGCCGGGGCGGGTGGGTCGACCGCACGCAACGCGTCCAACTGTTCCGCGCCGGCCGGGGAGAACGGGTCGACAGTGCTGTTGACGGTCAAGTACGTGCCGGTGTCGTTCGCCATACCCGGCGGGGTGGCGGCGAGCCGGTTCCCGGAGACGTACACGCCGGCGCCGGACAGCACTCCGGTGATGTTGTCGACCTCGGACAGCCGGGCGGCGTATTCGCCGACCCCGCGTTCGTCGCGATATCCGTCCAGCACGATCGTGGTGTTGCCGCCGGGATCGGCGCGCGGGAACTCCGCCCGGATCTCGTCGCCCACCTGCCGGCTGGCCGCCGAAGCGGGCAGCACCCGCTCGTCGGGGTAGCCGAATTTCACCGAGAGGAACGGCGAGCCGAGCGCCAGCATGAGCGCCACGATCACCACGGAGACCGGGACCGCGGCCCGCATGACCCGCTTGACCAGGCGGTACCAGCCGGTCTGCTCCGGCACCATGGCGCCCAGCGGCTTCGGTTCGCGGCCGAACAGGCGCAGCACGGGCGCCCGCAGGTCGAGGGCGTTGACCCGGTGGCCGAGCAGTACGAGCGCGGCGGGCAGCACCACGATCGACGCGACGGCGGCCGCGATCACCACCGCGACGCCGGAGTAGGCGAACGAGCGCAGGAAGTACAGGTCGAACACGAGCATCGCCGACAGCGACAGCGCCACGGTGATCGCGGAGAACAGCACGGTACGACCGGCGGTCTGCAGGGCCCGGACGGTGGCCGCGCGCGGGTCGCGACCGGCCGCGAGTTCCTCCCGGAACCGGCTGACGATGAACAGGCTGTAGTCGATGGCCAGTGCCAGACCCAGCGCGGTGGTGAGATTCATCGCGTAGATGGAAACGTCGGTGAACAGGGTGAACAGCTTGAGGATCGCCAGCGTGGCGGCGATCGCGAACAGCCCGACCAGCAGCGGCAGCGAGGCGGCGATCAGGCTGCCGAAGACCAGGACGAGCACCACCAGGGTGAGCGGGATCGCCGCGGTCTCGGCGACGGCCAGATCGTGCGTGATCTGGTCGTTGACCTCGTGGAACGTCGCCGCGGTACCGCCGGCCCGGACGGTCACCCCGGCGGCCGTTCCGGTGACCTGCTCGCCGAGCTCGCCGGCGGCTTCCTGGATCTGGGTCTCGTCGCCCGCGAAAGTGACCCCGATCAGCCCGGATTCACCGTCGGTGCTGCGCAGCACGCTCGCGACCGCCGGTGACGGCGCGGTCCAATACGACTGGACACTGTCGGTGTCCGGGTGGGCCCGCACGATATCGATGACCTGCAGGGCGCGCGCCCGCACCGGATCCGCGTCGACCCCGTCCGGCGATTCGACGAGGAGGATGTAGTTGGGTGCGGCGCCGTCGAAGTTGTCGATGAGCTGCTGGGCGGCGCGGATGGATTCGGCGTCGGCGGAGACGAATCCGCCGGATTTCAGCCCGGCCGCCGCGGTGGCCCCGAAGATCCCGCACAGCAGTGCGACGGCCAGTGCGCCGAGGAGTATTGCGCGCGGAAATCTGGTGGTGAACTGCGCGACGCGGATCAACATGTAATGGCCCCGAATCAGTAAGTTAGTGGCGTTAGCGTAACGCTGTTAACCCAAGGAGGGAAGAGGCGAGCCGGACTGCGTGGTGGGCGGGTCCCCCCGCCGGGTGCGCGTTGTCGGTCTCCGCCGGTAACCTCTGGCCGTGGCTCTGTACCGGAAGTACCGACCGGCAACGTTCGCTGACGTGGTGGGCCAGGAGCATGTCACCGACCCGCTGTGTACCGCGCTCGACACCGGCCGGATCAGTCATGCCTATCTCTTCTCGGGTCCGCGCGGCTGCGGCAAGACCTCGTCGGCGCGGATCCTCGCCCGTTCGCTGAACTGCGTGCAGGGCCCCACCTCCACGCCCTGCGGCACCTGCGCCTCCTGCCTCTCGCTGGCCCCGGGTGGCGGGGGCAATCTCGACGTGATCGAACTGGACGCCGCCAGCCACGGTGGTGTCGACGACACCCGCGAACTACGCGACCGGGCCTTCTACGCGCCCGCCGAATCCCGCTATCGGGTGTTCATCGTCGACGAGGCGCATATGGTCACCACGGCCGGGTTCAACGCGCTGCTGAAGATCGTCGAGGAACCCCCGGCCCATCTGATCTTCGTCTTCGCCACCACCGAGCCGGACAAGGTGCTGCCTACCATCCGCTCGCGCACCCACCACTACCCCTTCCGGCTGCTGCCCCCCGCCACCATGCGCGGCCTGCTCGGCGGCATCTGCGAACAGGAGCAGGTGCCGGTGGAGGAAGCGGTGTACCCGTTGGTGATCCGCGCGGGCGGTGGCTCCCCGCGCGACAGTTTGAGCGTGCTCGACCAGTTGCTCGCCGGCGCCGGGTCCGAGGGCGTCACCTATTCGCGCGCTGTCGCACTGCTGGGGGTGACCGATGTGGCGCTGATCGACGACACGGTCGACGCGCTGGCAGCGGGGGACGGCGCCGCCCTGTTCGGCACCGTCGACCGGGTGATCGAGGCCGGGCACGATCCGCGCCGGTTCGCGGTGGACCTGCTCGAGCGGCTGCGCGACCTGATCCTGCTGCAGGCCGTACCCGACGCCACCGAACGCGGACTCGTCGCCGCGCCCGTCGACCTGCTGGACCGGATGCGCGAGCAGGCCGCGCGGCTCGGGCCCGCGGCCCTCACCCGCTACGCCGAGCTCTTGCACGCCGGGCTGGGTGAGATGCGGGGGGCCACCGCGCCGCGGCTGTTGCTCGAGGTCGTCTGCTCGCGGATGCTGTTGCCCGCCGCGGACGAATCCGAGGCCGCGACCCTGCAACGGCTGGAACAGCTGGAACGGAAGATCGCCGCCGGTGTGATCGCGGCTCCGGGCGCGGCGCCCGCGGGCGGGACGCCGACGTCCGGTCCCACCGAAGCCGCCCCGGCACCCGCGGGGCGGGTTGCCGCGTCCGACCCGTCCCGCCGCCGGGGGGCCGAAGCCCTGGCCGCCCTGCGGGAGTCCAAGACCGGGCGGTCGCCGGAACGCGCGGCTGCCGCCGAGCCGCCGGCGGCCGGAGCAGCGGATGCGGCGCGTCCCGCGCCCGACCGGGGTGGTCCGGACCAGGAGATGTCATCTGCCCCCGTGGGGTCGGTGGATGCGGTCGCCGGGGGCTCGGTCGGGCCGCGGCCTCCCGGACCCGACGTCCGTGCGGCCGAGACGGCGCCGGCCGGTCCCGCACCGGCCGCGGCGCCGCCGAAACCGGACCCGGTTCCCGAGCCGGCCTCGACCGTTCCCGGCGCGCACACTTCGCGCGGTACGAGTTCGACCCCGGCCGAGAGTCCGGCGAGCGCGGACACCGCTGCTCGTCCGCCGGTGAGTGGGCAACCCGCCGACCGCGGGACGGGTTCCGATATCGCCCCCGCGCCCGCGGCGGCCGGATCTGCTGCCGAACCGGCGGTGGCGGCCGGATCTGCTGCCGAACCGGACCCGGCCGCCGGACCCGGCGCCGATCCGATCGGTCCGGCCGGACCCGAGGCCGGCGCGACGCCGGCCGATCCGGAGTTGCTGGCGGCTGTGGAGGCCGCCTGGCCGGAGATCAAGCTCGCGGTCAAGGAGTTCGGGCCGACCATCGGCGCGATGCTCACCTCGGGGGCGTCGGTGGCCGGGGTTCAGGACGGCGAGATCGTGCTGGCCCACCATGCCGCGCTGGTCCAGCGGCTTTCGCAGCCGCAGCCGCTGTCGGCGGTCCGGTTGGCGGTGCGCGCTGTACTCGGTCGGGAACATCCGGTGCGCTGGGTCGTCGCGGGTCAGCAGGTCTCGCGCGGCCCCGGTGGTCGTGAGCGAGGCGGACGCCGGGCCGGTGACTCGGAGTCGGGTGATTCCGACGGCGGTCGCCGAGGGGCTCCACAGCGCCCGGCGCCGAGCCGGGCCGGCACGGAGGCGCCGGACGAACCCCGCCGGGCCGACAGCGACGGCGGGCCGCAGGCCGATCCCACCGGCAGTGGATCGGCGAACGGGGCGCGGGCCGGCGGCGAACCGGCTCGCCGGCCGCGGTTCTCGCGGCCGAGCCAGGCCAAGACCGGGGCGGCGGCGGCGAGCCCCTACGACGACATCCCGCCCCCGGACTACCCGGACCTGCCCGATGATCCGGGTGATCACGGTTACGCACCGCGCAGCGTGCCCGCGTCCACTCCGGAGGAAGAGCGGGAGATGCTGGCGGAGTCGGCGCAGCCGGTCGCGCCGGGTGATCGGCGCGACCCGGACGAGGTCGCTCTGCGGCTACTGGCCAGTGAGCTGGGCGCCACCCTGTTGAACGGTTGACAAGCACCGTCTCGACCACGTTAAGTTAACCGGAGTTCGCATCCGGCGGTACTATGGGCGGGTAGCTGCGGACTTCGGCGAGACGAGGTTCTATGGTGGGCCGTGAGGTACGGGCTGCTCGGTACCCCCTCGGCGACCCGTGCCGTGGTTTGTACAGCGTATGCCCGCGCGGGTGACCGGCCCGTCAGCGCTGCTCAACTGAATACGGACGGTCGGTCGAACGGCCGGTCGGCGAGGTAACTCGCGTCCGCTCCGCCTGGTGCGGGTGGGCGTATTCCTAGGAAGGGACATTCCGATATGACCACAGAGGCCTACATTTACGAGGCCATCCGCACCCCGCGCGGCCGCAACAAGAAGGGGTCGCTGCACTCGGTCAAGCCGATCGATCTGACCACCGGGCTGGTGCAGGAGCTGCGCAACCGCTTCCCGAACCTCGACGAGGACCGGATTTCGGACCTGATCCTCGGTGTCGTCTCCCCGGTCGGTGACCAGGGCTCCGATATCGCCCGCACCACCGTGCTGACCGCCGGTCTGCCGGAGACGGTCGGCGGCGTGCAGATCAACCGCTTCTGTGCCTCCGGCCTCGAGGCCGTGAACATGGCGGCCCAGAAGGTGCGCTCCGGGTTCGAGGATCTGGTCCTCGCCGGTGGTGTCGAGTCCATGTCCCGAGTGCCCATGGGCTCCGACGGTGGCGCCTGGATGCTCGATCCGGCCACCAACTACGACACCTACGTCGTACCGCAGGGCATCAGCGCCGACCTGATCGCCAGCATCGAGGGCTTCTCCCGTGAGGACGTCGACGCCTACGCGGTGCGTTCGCAGGAGCTGGCCGCCAAGGCGACCACCGGCGGCTACTTCGCCAAGTCGATCGTCCCGGTCAAGGACATCAACGGCCTGACCGTGCTGGATCGGGACGAGCACATGCGGCCCGGTACCACCCTGGAAGACCTGGCCAAGCTGAACCCGTCGTTCGCCGGGATCGGTGAAATGGGCGGCTTCGACGCGGTGGCGCTGCAGAAGTACCACTTCGTGGAGAAGATCGACCACGTTCACCACGGCGGCAACAGCTCCGGCATCGTCGACGGTGCCGCGCTGGTGCTGGTCGGCACCGAGGAAGCCGGTAAGGCCTCGGGCCTGACCCCGCGCGCCCGCATCGTCGCCACCGCCACCAGCGGCGCGGACAGCACCATCATGCTCACCGGCCCCACTCCGGCCTCGCGCAAGGTGCTGGCCAAGGCCGGGCTGACCGTCGACGATATCGATCTGTTCGAGATCAACGAAGCGTTCGCGTCGGTGGTGCTCAAGTTCCAGAAAGACCTGCAGATTCCGGACGAGAAGCTCAATGTCAACGGTGGCGCCATCGCCATGGGTCACCCGCTCGGCGCCACCGGCGCCATGATCACCGGCACCATGATCGACGAACTGGAGCGTCGCAACGCCCGCTACGCCCTGATCACGCTGTGCATCGGTGGCGGCATGGGTGTGGCCACCATCATCGAGCGCGTCTGATCCCAACCGACTCGCTTTTCACCTCGCGATGAACACGCCGGTCCCAGCGACAGCACCTCGTGCGGCCACGGAGGGCCCGTGAACATCGCCCCATTCCCTCAGGAGACAGAAAAACCGTGAGCGAAGCCAACATGATCGGTTGGGAGAAGGATTCGGACGGCATCGTCGTGTTGACGATGGACGACCCGAACCAGGGCGCCAACACCATGAACGACCTCTACAAGAAGTCGATGACCGCGACGGTCGAGCGGCTCGAGGCCGAGAAGGACGACATCACCGGTGTCGTGCTGACCTCGGCGAAGAAGACCTTCTTCGCCGGCGGCGACCTGAAGAACATGATGCAGGTCGGACCGGACAACGGGCCCGAACTGATGGCCGAGCTGACCGAGATCAAGTCGGCGCTGCGCCGCCTGGAGACCCTCGGCAAGCCGGTCGTGTCCGCGATCAACGGTGCCGCCCTCGGCGGTGGCCTCGAGATCGCGCTCGCGACCCACCACCGGATCGCGGCCGATGTTCCCGGCTCCCAGATCGGCCTGCCCGAGGCCACTCTGGGCCTGCTGCCCGCCGGTGGCGGCATCATCCGTACCGTTCGCATGCTCGGTCTGCAGAATGCGCTCATGGGCGTACTGCTGCAGGGCCAGCGCAACAAGCCGGCCAAGGCCAAGGAGATCGGCCTGGTCGACGAGCTGGTCGGCTCGATCGAGGAACTGGTACCCGCCGCCAAGGCGTGGATCAAGGCCAACCCCGAGGGCGGCGTCCAGCCGTGGGACAAGAAGGGCTTCAAGATCCCCGGCGGTACTCCCGCCAGCCCGTCGTTCGCCGCGACCCTGCCCGCGTTCCCGGCCAACCTGCGCAAGCAGCTCAAGGGCGCCAATATGCCCGCTCCGCGTGCCATCATGGCCGCGGCGGTGGAAGGCTCGCAGGTCGGCATCGACGACGCCTCGCTGATCGAATCGCGTTACTTCGTGCACCTGCTCACCGGGCCGGTCGCCAAGAACATGATCCAGGCGTTCTTCTTCGACCTGCAGACCATCAACAACGGTGGTTCGCGCCCGAAGGATGTGCCGAAGAAGGAGATCAAGAAGGTCGGCGTGCTCGGCGCGGGCATGATGGGCGCCGGTATCGCCTACGTGTCGGCGAAGGCCGGCTACGAGGTCGTACTCAAGGACGTCAGCGTCGAGGCGGCCGAGCGCGGCAAGGGCTACTCGGAGAAGATCGAGGCCAAGGCGCTGTCCCGGGGCAAGACCACCGAGGAGAAGTCCAAGGCGCTGCTCGATCGGATCAAGCCGACCGCCGACGCGGCCGACTTCGCCGGGGTCGATTTCGTGATCGAAGCCGTCTTCGAGAGCACCGAGCTCAAGCACAAGGTCTTCCAGGAGATCGAGGACATCGTCACCCCCGACGCGCTCCTCGGCTCCAACACCTCGACCCTGCCGATCACCGGCCTGGCCGAGGGCGTCAAGCGCCAGGACGACTTCATCGGCATCCACTTCTTCTCGCCGGTCGACAAGATGCCGCTGGTGGAGATCATCAAGGGTGAGCGGACCTCCGACGAGGCCCTGGCCCGGGTGTTCGACTACACCCTCGCCATCAAGAAGACCCCGATCGTGGTCAACGACAGCCGCGGCTTCTTCACCTCCCGCGTGATCGGCACCTTCGTCAACGAGGCGATCGCCATGCTGGGCGAGGGCATCGAGCCCGCGACCATCGAGCAGGCCGGTTCGCAGGCCGGCTACCCGGCGCCGCCGCTGCAGCTGACCGACGAGCTGAACATGAAGCTCATGCAGAAGATCGCCAAGGAGACCGCCGAGGCGCTCGCCGCCGGTGACTCGGCCATGGGCACCGAACGGCACCCCGCCCTCGACGTGATCGATTACATGATCGAGCAGGGTCGCCCGGGTCGCCTGGAGAAGGCCGGCTTCTACGAGTACGACGAGAACGGCAAGCGGCTCAACATCTGGCCGCAGCTGCGCGAGCACTTCAAGACCACCGCCGGTTTCGACGTGCCGCTGCAGGACCTGATCGACCGCATGCTGTTCGCCGAGGCCCTCGAAACCCAGAAGTGTTTCGACGAAGGTGTTCTGGAGTCCACCGCGGACGCCAATATCGGCTCCATCTTCGGTATCGGGTTCCCGGCATGGACCGGTGGTGTCCACCAGTACATCGTCGGCTACCCCGGTGGCCAGGAGGCCTTCGTGGCCCGGGCCGACGAGCTGGCGAAGAAGTACGGTAAGCGCTTCGAGGTCCCGGCTTCGCTGCGCAAGTAGGTCCCGGGGCGGCCGGCCCGGGTGGCCGGTCGCGCTGAACCGTTCGGCACAACCCGTCGCACCGCGAGGTGCGGCGGGTTGTGCCGTTTCCGCGGGAAGCCGCGCCCGCCGCGGGCCCTGAGCTGCGCACGTGTTACCGCATCGGAACAGATCCGGAATGTCGGGTCGGACCAGCTGCCTGCGCCCGCGCGCAACATCGGAATACTGTGGATGCCTGTGGATGATCGCGCCCCTCCCGCCCAGGTGATCACGGCGGGGCGGCCCGTGAGGGCGCTGTTCGCAGCCAGGCGCCGAGCCCCGTCGGCGGCCCGGCGAAGGCGCGTCGAACCTCGGAACAGGACACGCGAGCTGGATGAAACCACCCATCGGGGTATCGGGCGCGCTACGTTGGAAGTGAGGACCGGAACGGTTGTCGCGGCGGGATTCGCCACCGCAGCCGATTCGTTACGAGTGCGAGGTGGTGAGATGACTCCACGAACGCGTTCGGGCCCCGGGGGCCGCGAATCGGATACCGCCTACGTCGCACCGGACGCCGCCGGTCCGGCGGATTCCGCTGCCCCCGAGAACCACGCTGTTCCGCAGGACACCGAATCGGCCGAATCCGGCACGGAATCGGAAGATCCCGGTGCCGCGCGGAGTGCGTCGCCCGAGCCCACCATGGGGGTCGCCGCCCCCATGGAAGCCGACCCGCAGGAAACGGAACGGATAGCCGAGGAACTGGCGGCCCTGGGGTTCACCGAAGCCCACGAGATCGGTCGCGGCGGCTTCGGGATCGTGTACCGGTGCGTGCAGCGGGCCCTGGACCGCGTGGTCGCGGTGAAGGTGCTCTCCTCCGATCTCGATTCCGAGAGCCGGGAGCGGTTCCTGCGTGAGGAACACGCCATGGGCCGGCTGTCGGGGCATCCGAATATCGTCGACATCCTGCAGGTCGATGTGACCGCCAGCGGACTGCCGTTCATTGTGATGCCGTTCGCCACGCACGGGTCGCTGGAACGGCTCATCCACGAGACGGGCCCGCTGAGCTGGGCCGATACTCTGCGGGTCGGGGTGAAACTGGCCGGTGCCATCGAGAGCGCGCATCGGACGCGGATCCTGCACCGGGATGTGAAGCCGGCCAATGTGCTGCTCAGCTCCTATGGTGAGCCGCAGCTCACCGATTTCGGGATCGCTCGGATGCCGGGGGGTTTCCGCACGTCGAGCAGCCAGATCACCGGTTCGCCCGCGTTCACCGCCCCCGAAGTCCTCAAGGGCACCGACCCCACCGTCCGCTCCGATGTGTACGGGCTCGGCGCGACCCTTTTCGCCCTGCTCACCGGCCATGCCGCGTTCGAGAGGCAGGCGGGGGAGCGGGTGGTCGCGCAATTCCTCCGCATCACCACCCAACCGGTGCCGGATCTGCGGGATCAGGACATTCCCGCCGATGTGGCGGCGGTGATCGAACAGGCCATGGCCCAGGAACCGGAGGAACGGCCGGCGTCGGCCTACGAGTTCGGTGAGATGCTGCGCGCGGTGCAGATCGCACACGACCAGGTCCCCGACGAGATGGCGCTGCTGGATCCCGAGGTCACGGCGGTCGATGCCGCGCCGCCCGCGCACGACCGGGCGCCGGCGGTGACCGCTCGGCGCAGTTGGCCGCTGCTGCCGCCGACACTCGCGGGTCGGAAGGGTGCCGACGCCGCCGGGCCCAGCGCGTTCGGTGTCCCGGTAACACGCAATCCCAGGTCGGGGTCGGGACCGCACAGCAGCGCATCGGGTCGCCTCGCCGGCCATGCGCTGGAACATTCACCGGCCACGCTGCCGCCCAGTCCGGCCACCAAGTTCCGCCCGCCCACTCCGCCCCGGGAGCCGGTGCGCCGGCCGCGTTTGCTGAACATTTTGCGTGAAGGTGTCGGCCGCCGGCTCACCGTGATCCATGCGCCGGCCGGTTTCGGTAAGAGTGTGCTGGCCGCACAATGGCGCGACGAACTCGCCGGCCTGGATATCCCGGTCGCCTGGATAGGCATCGACAGCCGTGACGACAACGAGGTCTGGTTCCTGGCCCATCTGATCGAGGCCGTCAACCGGATCCGTCCCGAGATCGGTACCGGACTGGGCCAGATGCTCGAGGAGCGGCCCGCCGATACCGTCGCGTTCGCGATATCGAGCCTGATCGACGAACTGCACACCAGCGGGAAGCCGGTGGTCGTGGTCATCGACGACTGGCACCGGCTCACCGATCCGGGCGCCTTACGGGTGTTGTCGGCGCTACTCGACAGTGGCTGCCATCATCTGCGGTTCGTGGTGACCAGCCGGGACCCCTCCGACCTGCCGATGGGCCGCATGCGGATGAACGATGAGCTGGTGCAGATAGATTCCGAGCAGCTGCGCCTGACCCGCGCCGAGATCGGCGAGATCCTGGTGCGGCGCAACGGTTTCTCGCTCGATACCGGCCAGCTCGACCGGGTGTACGCCGCCACCGACGGCTGGCCCGCCGCGATCCAGCTGATCAGCCTCGCGCTGCGCGACGACCCGGACCCCGGCGATCTGCTGAACCGTATGTCCGAAGGCGGGCACGGTATCCGCGAGTACCTCGCCGAGAACGTGCTGGACACCTTGGAACCGGAGATGCTGGACTTCCTGTCCGATCTCGCGGTGATCGAGCATGCGAACGGCTCCCTGGCCACCGCTGTCACCGATAGCGACGAGGCCCCGCGCCTGCTGGAGCAGGCCGAGCGGCGGGAACTGTTCGTGCGCCGCACCGACGAGGATCCCGAGTGGTACCGGATGCAGCCGCTGTTCGCCGAATACCTGCGGGCGCGACTGGAACGGACTCGGCCGGGCCGGGTGAAGACGCTGCACCGGCGGGCCGCGCGCTGGTTCGCCGAACACCAGCTGCTGCGCCGAGCGGTGGATCATTCGCTGGCCGGCACCGACTTCAAAACCGCGCTCGACCTGCTGGAGAACGGCGGTATGGAGCTGATCGACGGTTCGCGGGTGGCGACGCTGCTCGGATCGGTCTCGAAACTGCCGGTGCAGCAGGTCGCTTCGCGGTCGAAACTGCTGATGGCCGTGGCCCGCGCGAATGTGAACCTGCAGCAGTCCACCGCGGCGCGCTCGGCCCTCAACCGGTTGTCCAATGTGCTGTCCCGGAGTCCGGAGGACGACAGCGAGGTACGCACCCAGCGTTGCCAGGCCGCGGTGCTCGCCGCCTCCGACGAGATCTCCCACGACCGCACCGCCGGTGTGCTCGAGCAGGTCGCCGAACCACTGAAGCATCCCGACGAGCTCCCGGCGTGGACCGTGGCGACCGCGGCGAATATCAGCGCCTACGTCCGGCTCTGCGAATTCGACTTCCCGGCCGCGGCGGCCACGCTGGAGTGGGCGCGGCCGTTTCAGGAGCGGTCCCGCGAACCGCTCGGTGAGATCTTCGCCTGGTGCGGCCGCGGACTTCTCGCCTACGAACAACTCGATATCCCCGCCGCGCTGAGCGCCTACCGGCAGGCCTATGAAATCGCGCAGAGCAGGTCCGGGCCACGCTCGCACGGCGTGCGGGCGGTCGCCGGGCTCCTCGGTGAACTGGAGTACCGGCGCGGTGACCTGAGCGCCGCCGAGGAATTGTTCGACGAGAGCTACCGGCTGGTCGCACGGATCGGCCCGATCGACTCTCTGATCGCCACCATTGTGACCGGCGCCCGGGTGAAGGCGCTGCGCGGTGATCTCACAGCGGCGGCGGTGCGCCTGGCCGAGGGATCGCGGATCGCCGCCGATCACCAGCTGCCCCGGCTGGCCGCGCATATCCGGGCCGAGCAGATCCGGCTGGGGATAGTGCAGCCGGGGCCGGGCGATCGGCCGGAAGCCGCGAACAGCACCGCGCGCGGCCTGGCGAGATTGTCCGGGCGCGACCGCGGCCCCGGCCCCGACGGTGCCCCGACCGTGCTGAACATCGAAGCCGGCGAGGTCACCGTGATCCGCGCGCTACTCGAATCCGGCGACCGGCAGGAGCACGAGCGCGCGGCCCGCCATGCCCGTGCCCTCTACGGGCGCACCGGCGAACAACAGCGACCCCGAGCCCAGCTCGATATGTCGCTGCTGCTCGCCGAATGCCTGGCCACCGCGGGCTGGGTGGGCGAATCGGCCGCCCTGCTGGCACCGGCGGTCTCCACCTGCGCCGAACTCGGCTGGACCCGGCCGCTACTGGATGCCGGGCCCGCGGTCCGCGAGATTCTGCGCGTGGTGCGCGACGACCTGCCGGTCACCATGCCGGACGGAACGGACACGGTCCGCACCCTCGGTGAGATCCGTGTCCCGATCCGTTTCCTCGACGAACTGCTCAGCTGAACAGCCGGTTACGGCTGCCACCAGGGTCGCAGTGGCACTTCGGGCCGCCCCGAGGGTCCGAGTTTCACGCCCAGTACCTGGTGCAGCTGTACCACATTGCGTTCGAAACCGAGCCGGCTGCCCGCCATGTACAGGCCCCACACCTTGGCGGTGCCCTCGCCGGCCTCGGCTACGCAGGCATCCCAGTTGGCGACCAGATTCTTGCACCATTCGGTGAGGGTCAGCGCGTAGTGCTCGCGCAGGTTCTCCTCGTGCAGTACTTCCAGGCCGACGTTCTGGATATCGCTGATGATGCGACCGGAGCCGATGAGCTCCCCGTCGGGAAACACGTACCGGTCGATGAAGTCGCCGGCCCTGGTGGTGCGGGTGTTGTCCGGCCGGGTGATGCAGTGGTTGAGGAACAGGCCACCCGCACGCAGCTTGCTCTGGATGAACCCGAAATAGTACGGGTAGTTCTGGACACCGATGTGCTCGGTCAGTCCGATCGAGGACACCGCGTCGAACTCGGTTTCGGTGATGTCGCGGTAATCGGAGTGGCGAACCTCGGCCAGCTCACCGAGGCCGTCCTCGGCGATCTTGCGCTGCGCCCAGGATGCCTGCTCGGCCGAGAGCGTGGCACCGATGACCCGGACTCCACGCGCGGCGGCGTACCGGACCATGCCGCCCCATCCGCAACCGATATCGAGAAGGCGATCGCCCTCCTTCAACCGCAGTTTTTCGAAGACCAGCCGGTACTTGTTCTCCTGTGCCTGCTCCAGCGTCCAGTCCTGCTCGCCGTAGCACGCACAGGTGTATGTCATCGACGGCCCGAGGACATACTCGTAGAACGTGTTCGAGACGTCGTAGTGATGGTGGATGACCTCGGCGTCGCGGGCCTTGGAATGCCGCAGTCCCTCCAGGGCGATCCGGCGCCAGCGCGGCAGCGTCTCCTGCGGGGGTGGCGGGACCGGGCGCAACCGCTCCCAGCCCAGCGAGCGGGCGATCGCCACCAGCGACAATGCCGACGGACGTTTGAACTTCAGGTCCGTCATGGCGGCGAGGATGGCGTACGGGTCGCCGGGGTGCACCCCGGCCGCATCCATATCGCCGGATATGTAGGCGCGGGCCAGCCCGAGATCACCGGGCGCGTTGGCGAGATAGTTGATTCCACGCGGGTTGCGGATATCGAGTGCGAATTCGGAATCCACCGGGCCGGTGGTGCTGCCGTCGTAGGCGGTCAGCTTGATGGGAACATCGCCGTCGACCAAGGTCTCGACAACCTCGGCGATGCTGAGCCGGGTGCCCAGGTCCGCGAAAGCATCGGATCTATCTTTGAATGTCGTCATCTGCGTTGCACCGCCTTCGAGTACAGATCCAGCAGGCGCTGGCCGGGATCGTAGCGTTTCTTCAATGCTTTGTAACTTTCACCGCCGTAGAGGGCGGCAAATTCCGCGGGCTCGTAAAAGGAGTCCGAGTACAGGGATTTGTGTCCGTCGAATTCGGTGACGGTTTTCTCGATGGCACGGTTCGCCGCGCCATCCAACTGCCCGGGCGATTTCGGAACCGCCGACCAGAAGCCGATATTCACATAGGTGCGACCGGGTCGCAGCGGGTACAGCGGCCAGGGGCGATCGCTGTCCGGGGTGCCGGAATCGCGCAGCCGCAGCGGGCACAACCAAAGGGGTTCGATGGGGATCTCGCGCAGGAACCACTCCACGAAATCGGCGGTGCGCTCCACCGGGACCTCGATGTCCTGCACCACGCGCTCCTGCGGCGGCTCGCCTTTCCGCGCGGCCAGCTTGTCACCGATGTTGTAGCGGTGATCCAGCGCGATCAGCTTCCAGTAGAAGCTGCTGCGGCGGTAGCGCTTCGGCCAGAAGCGGCGGATCTTCGGGTTCTGCGTTCCGAAGGCGCGCGAGCACCAGAACCAGTCGGTGTCCCATCGCCAGAGATAGTCGTGGACGGTCAGCCGGTCACGTTTGGGCGCCGGGCCGTCGTGCTGCATGGAGCGGTAGTAGATATCCATTCCGGTGTAGTCGCTGACCGGGCCCGGTTCATCGGTCTGCCGGCCCAGCGTCAGGTAGCTCTCCCCGGCGCTGAACACGACCCCATCCAGATAGTCGACCCGGTCACCGTCGTGGCTGCGTTCCAGTACGACCTGCTCGAGGACCGACTCGAGTTCCCGCAGATCGTGGAACCGCAGGTGGCGCAACTCCACATAGGGCAGCACCGGTTCCAGCTCGATCTTCAGGCGGGTGGTGTAGCCGAGCGTGCCGTAGGAGTTCGGGAAACCGCGGAAGAGTTCGGCGTCGGCCCCGTCCGGGCCGATGGTGACGATCTCGCCGGCCCCGGTCAGCACCTCCATCTCCAGCACCGATTCGTGGGGCAGACCGTTGCGGAAGGAGGTCGATTCGATCCCGAGTCCGGTCACCGCGCCACCCAGGGTGATGGTCTTGAGCTGCGGCACCACCAGCGGCGCCAGGCCGTAGGGCAGCGTGGCGGCCACCAGCTCTTCGTAGGTCGTCATCCCCGCGACCTCGGCCGTTTTCGCATCCGGATCGACCTCGATCACCCGGGTGAGGCCCGAGACGTCCAGCCCCGGTGCCGTGTTCTTCTTCCGCGCGCGGAAGAGATTGGAAGTCTTCTTGGCCAGTCGCACATCGGCGTCATCCGGGATGGCACGATAGCTCGCGAGCAGGCGATCGACACCTGCCCGATATGCAGCGAACCCGGATTCATATGCGGCCGGACCGTGGCCGGCCTTCCCCAACAGACTCATTGCCACGTCTAGACGCTAGCCCTACTCGGTCTCGAGCGGCCACAGCGGGGGGATTGTCGGTGGCGAAATGTCACATATCCGTTGCACCGTGTTCGAAGAACTGTTCACCCGGGTTGACCGCTATTCCTGAATTGTCGGTATTCGTACGAACTAGTGCGCGAAGGGGATAGGTACCGGATACGGAGACGTTCAGGGGACTTGCTTGTGAAATGTGAGGGTTGAACGTCATGACCCCGGCTGACCTCACCGCGTTGCTGACCTCGCATCTGGTTTCTTGCGCGAGGGGCTGCGGGCTCTCGGTGCCGGGTTCGGCGAGGCCCTCGACCCCGCGCCGCCGCAGGCGGTGCCGATAATAGACCCACCAACACATCCCGATAAGGAGCTCACCGTGGGACAGGTCAAAGCCGGCAGTTCGATCGAGGTCGCCGCAGACCCGCAGCGCGCGCTGGCGGCGGTCACCGATTACACGGAGGTGCGCCCGAAGATCCTGTCGGCGCACTACCGCGATTACAAGGTGGTCGAGGGTGGGCAGGGCGACGGCACCGTCGCCGAATGGACGTTGCAGGCCACCGAGAAACGAGTCCGCAATATCCGTGCCCAGGTCTCGGTCGCCGACAATGTCGTCACCGAGAAGGACGCCAATTCCTCGCTCGTCAACACCTGGACGGTGGCCCCGGCCGGATCCGGTTCGACAGTCACCCTGGAGACCACCTGGCAGGGCGCCGGTGGTGTCAAGGGCATCTTCGAGGGCATCTTCGCCCCGCTCGGCCTGCGCAAGATCCAGGCCGAGGTGCTGGCGAACCTGAAGCGCGAACTCGCCTGACGGGCCGCGTCCGGCCGGGCGATCGCCGGCAGCGGATATCCGATCCGTGCCGGTGCCCGTCCGGCCGGTGCCCGCGGTGGGCCGGTCGGACCGGTATAGGCGCGACCGGTCCACCGGCAGGCCCTCCTCAGGCGAGGACGAACGACAGCATCACCGGGGTCCGGTTCTCGCCACGCCACCAGGAGTAGCCGAGCCACACACCGGGCACGACCTCCCGGATCTCGTCGTAGACCTGCGGCGTGATCGCGGGGGTGTAGTCGAGCACCCAGGTGGGTTCACCGTCCTCCCGGGACGGAGCCAGATAGACCTCGGCCGGCCAGCCCGCGATATCGGCACCGGTGACCCGGTTGGTCAACCGGCCGCCCTCGGGTCCGGTGTCGAAGGTTTTGCCGAGCCAGAACGTGGGCGCGATGGGTTCGGCGACCGAGCTGGAGGTCACCCAGCCGTTCTTCACCCCGGACGGCACCGCGCCCGCCTGGGCGGCCAGGTAGATCTCGGCGTGCTGCCGGGCGGTGCAGTGCGAACGTAAGGATTGGACGGTGACCGCCGGTGCGGCCGGATCGATGACGCAGCCGTTGCCGTGGTCGGTTACCTCGTGCGGATCCGCTTCGGCGGTCGCCGCGCGGAACACGCCGGATACCATGATGAGCGCACCCAGCAAATATCCCTTGAACACAGTTTGCTCCAGTAACAATCAAGCTTTCGGCACGGCGCAATCGCACCGGCGAAGTCGATCTTAGGGCGGCGTCGGGTGGCGGCGGAATCGGCGGCCGAGGCGGTCTAGGCTGAATTGACCCGTCCGTAGAGAGGAATCCCGTGCAGCCCGATGGTCAGTTCGATATGCAGCAATTGCTCCAGCAGGCCCAGCAGATGCAGGAGCAGGTGATGGCCGCGCAGGCCGAGATCGCCGCGGCCGAAGTGGACGGCCAGGCCGGCAACGGTCTGGTCCGGGTGACGATCAAGGCGACCGGCGAGGTGCAGTCGCTGACGATCGACCCCAAGGCGGTCGACCCCGAGGATGTGGAAACCCTGCAGGATCTGGTGATCGGCGCCGTCAACGACGCCATGGCCAATGCCCAGCAGCTGGCGGCCGAACGACTCGGACCGCTGGCCGGCGGCGGCGCACCGGGTCTGCCCGGCTTCTGATCGCGCCGGGGAATCGCGGTGTACGAGGGTCCGGTTCAGGATCTCATCGACGAGCTGGGGAAACTCCCCGGTGTCGGTCCCAAGAGCGCGCAGCGGATCGCGTTCCATCTGCTGCAGGTGGAGCCGCCCGAAATCGACCGGTTGCAGGCGGTACTGCAGAAGATCCGCGACGGTGTGCGCTTCTGCGCGCAGTGCGGCACGGTCGCCGACGGCGAGCTGTGCCGGATCTGCGCCGACCCGCGCCGCGACCGCAGCATGATCTGCGTGGTCGAGGAGCCCAAGGATGTACCGGCGATCGAACGGACCCGGGAGTTCCGGGGCCGCTATCACGTGCTGGGTGGCGCGCTCGACCCGTTGAGCGGGGTGGGCCCCGAACAGTTGCGGATCCGGGAACTGCTGACCCGTATCGGTAGCCAGGACGACGGGGTGGATGTCACCGAGGTGATCATCGCCACCGATCCGAACACCGAGGGCGAGGCGACCGCGACCTATCTCGTGCGGATGCTGCGTGACTTCCCCGGACTCACCGTCACCCGGCTCGCGTCCGGACTGCCCATGGGCGGCGATCTGGAGTTCGCCGACGAACTGACCCTGGGCCGGGCGCTCTCCGGCCGCCGCGCACTGTGAGGACCGCCGCGACCGGGGTCGCGGCGGTCACAGCGTCAGCGGTTCCCAGGTGAGCCGGTCGAGCCGGGTGCGGTCCTCACGCGCCCAGTCCCAGATGAGACCGGCCACCGTATCCGGGCCGGAGACACTGGTGGTGAAATGCCGATCGGCTCCACCGTCCCGGTATTCGAGGGTGTACTCGCCGGCGGATTCCCGGTAGGTCTGGATGTAGATCTCGGGAGCGCGTTCCACGATCAGGTACGGGTTGGGATCGATGAGCTCGTGTGTCCACAGGGTGGCGAGAGTTTCGGTCAGGTACGGGAACTCCCCCGCCCCGCCGTGGGTCACCGCCACCGGGATATGCCCGGCAGGGTCGATCAGCCAGGTCAGCTGCGGATCGTAGATCGCGTAGTTCCGCGGTGTCGCCAACTGGAACAGCAGATCCCGGACGAAACCGATTGCGTCGTAGGGGCTGGGCACGGGAAGCATGGCCCCGGTCGGTGTTCCCGCCAACGGCGTGACGCTCAGGAAACTGTCCTCCTCGGGTAGCTCCGCGTTGCGCGCGCCGAGTTCGGCCGCGATGGCCGCGATCTCCGCCGTCGCGGGGAGCCCCTGCTGAGCGGTGAGATACGCGTCGACCTCCGCGGGAGTGGCGGCGACACCGGACGGCAACAGCACATGGTCGTAACTCACCAGGGGAGTTTATTGCCCTGCCCGAGGACGCGGAGACCTCGGGCTCCGGGCGGCCTCAGGCGCGCAAGCGTTCGCGACGGAGTCGGTCGACTTCGGGGAGGTCGAGCGGGGGCAGGGAGTCCACGCCGAGGGCGCGGCACAGCAGGTGGTCGGCGAGTTCGGGGTTGCGGGCCAGCGCCGGGCCGTGCATGTAGGTGCCCAGGACCGAGCCCTGCACCACGCCTTCGAGTCCGTCGCCGACACCGTTGCCGATACCGCGGGTCACCCGGGCGAGGCCGGTGGCGTCCGGGCCCAGAGTGGTGCCACCGCGATGGTTCTCGAACCCGGTGAGCGGTGCGGACAGACCGGCGAGCAGCGGGTTCGTTGTCACCTCGCCGATCGCGCGGGTCTGTTGCGGAGTGGTGGTGGCGTCCAGCAGGCCGACGCCTTCCACCCGTTCGCCGCTCGAGGTCTCGTACCACCGGCCCAGGACCTGGATCGCCGCACAGATCGCCAGCACCGGGGCGCCGCGCCCGGCCGCGTTCTGCAGTCCGGGGTAGCGCAGCAGATGGCGGGTGGCCAGGCGCTGGGCGGAGTCCTCGGCGCCGCCGAGGGTGTAGATGTCCAGTGAGTCCGGCACGGGGTCGGGCAGGGTGATCTCCACGATCTCGGCGTCGATCTCGCGCAGCCGCAGCCGCTGCCGCAGGACCAGCGCGTTGCCGCCGTCACCGTAGGTGCCCATCACATCGGGCAGCACCAGGCCGATGCGTACGGTCGAATCACTCATCGGTTCCGCTCCTGGAGGTCACGGTTGAGGTCGCGGAACGCGGTGTAGTTGGCGAGGACTTCGACCGGGCCCGCCGGGCAGGACGCGATGGCGCGTACGGGGTCCGCGACGGTGGTGTGCGTGACCCCGGCGTAGGTGAGGCGTACCGCGAGGTCGGTGGCGCGCTCCCCGGCGGCGACGACGTGCACGTCCTCGAAATGCTCGAAGCGCACATCCCACAACCAGGACAGGTCCTCGCCGTCGGGTACCTGGCCGTTCACCGCGATCACCAGCCCGGAGGCGCTGTGGTCGATCATGGACAGCGCTTCCTGCCAGCCGGCCGGGTTCTTGGCCAGCAGCAGCCGGGCGGCGTGTTCGCCGACCTGGACGGTGCGGTAGCGGCCCGCGATCTCGCGCACGGTCCCGGTGGCGGTGCAGGCCTGTTCCGTATCGGCGCCCAGCGCCACCGCCGCGGCCACCGCCTGGGCCGCGTTGCCCCGGTTCGCCCGGCCGGGCAGTGCCAGCCGCAGCGGCAGCCGGACGCCGTCGGGTCCGCAGAGTTTGTCGCCGTCGAGCCACCAATCCGGCTGGGGCCGGGCGAAATCGGCGCCGGTGCTGTACCAGTGGGTGCCCTCCCAAAGGATCGGCTCCCCACTGCGCGGACAGCTGGTGGCGTCCATCGCCCAGCCGCTGCCGGCGGCAACCCACACCACATTCGGGTGGTCGTAGGCGATGGAGGTGACCAGTACGTCGTCGCAGTTGGCGATGACGACGGTGTCCGGATGCCGCGCCAGACCCGAACGCAGCCGGCGTTCGATCATATTGATCTCGCCGACCCGGTCCAGCTGATCGCGGCTGAGGTTCAGCAGTACGACCGCCTCCGGTTTGAGGGCGTCGGTGACATGCGGAAGATGCAGTTCGTCCACTTCGATCGCGGCCAGTTGCGCGTCCCGGTGGACATTGAGCGCCGAGACGATCCCGGCGTCCATATTGGCCCCGTCGGCCTGCGTGGCGACCTCGCCCAGCGTGCTCAGCGCCGCGGTGGTCATCCGGGTGGTGGTCGACTTGCCGTTGGTGCCGGTGATCAGCACGGTGCGCCGCCCGCGGCCCAGCTGCTTCATGATCTGCGGATCGATCTTCAGCGCGAGCAGCCCGCCGATCATCGACCCATTGCCACGGCCCGCCTTGCGGGAGGCCCATGCCGCCGCGCCGGCCACCCCGAGGGCCAGCCGCCCCCGCACCGATATCTCTGCCACGTCGCGCAGTCTAGTGACCCGTCGCGCTCGGCTTCGCGCGGCGCGGGGGAGTTCACCTCGCGGTGACATGTCTGCGCTCGGTGCTCGGATGAGGTCGGTTCGGGCTGCCGGTCCGCGTCCGCCGCATCCGGGCTGATCGCGGCCCGCCGGGAGCAGTACCGGCGCCACGACGTGGTACCGGTGGCCGGGGCGCGAGTCCGCGGCCGGGTGAGCATCCCGTGCGACCCGTCGAGCAGCGCACGGGTCGCACAAGCCGTTCCCGGCCGGGATCGACCTGTTGTCAGAACCGGATATCGAAAGCGTTCGGTCGTCCGGCCGCGTACGCGTCGGCGTCCGCGCGTCGCAGCGGTTCGAGTTCCGGTGCGCGCCACAAGGTGTAGGTCGTGCAGCGGGGTGCGTCCGAACCGGTGACCTCCAGGAGCGCGTTCACCGCCGCCCGGGCGGATTCGTTGGCGCCCTCCATGGTGGCCAGGTCGATATTCGTGCGCACGTAATCGCCTGCCAGATAGAGGTTTTCGATACCGCCGTGCGGTTCGGGCCGCAGCTCCCACGAGCCCGCGGTGTTGATCAGCAGCGGGTCGGCGTTCGTGTTCTCACCGCGTCCGGCGTTCCAGGTGATCCCGGGGTCGAGGAACCAGGAGTGCAGGTCGGCGTCGGCCAGGACCTGATCGCGGTCGTTGAGGTGCGCGAGGATCTGGGCCCACGTCTCCCTGGCGATCTCCTCGTGGGTGCATTCCTTCGCGGTCTTGCCGAACAGGATGCCGGGGGTGTTCCAGTCGGAGATATCCACCGACAGGCAGTCGAGTACTGTCCCGTCGCCGTACTGGTCCAGTTTGCGCGACCACAGCGCGTTCTGCGCGATGGAGGTGAGCGACCAGGGGGAGTCGATATAGGCGGCGTGACCGCTGCCCAGTCCGGGTCGGCGCCGCAGGTAGAACTGGATACCGCTCATCCAGTCGGTGAACAGCCTGCTCATCGACGCCAGTTGCGGCCACGCGGACAGGATGTCGGCGTTCCACAGATCCCGGGCGCGTTCGGCGGGTAGGGCCACGATGAAGTGGTCCGCCGTCACGGTTTCGGCCGCGCCGGAACCGGTGACGATCCGGGCGCCGGTGATGCGCCGGTCCCGGACCTCCAGTCCCCGTACTTCGGCGCCGACTTCGAAACGAACGCCCAGTTCGCGCAGCCGCGCCACCCAGGGGTCGATCCACGCGATACTGGTGGGGCCGTTGAGCACCCGGTCCAGGTCGCCGTCGTGGCCGATCTGCATCGGGTTGCCCAGGAACTGTTCGCCCATCGACCCGATCGTGCGCACACTGGCCAGTTCGTCCTTGGCCGCGACCAGCAGACTGGTGAGAGTGCGCGACACCAGCGCGCGGAACTCGTGCGACCGTGCGTGGGCGCCCACGAAATCCGACCAGGATGTGTGCTCCCACTGGCCGAAGCGGCGCGCGTCGCAGCTGGTGTTGAAGACCAGCAGCCGGTTGGCGAAGAAAAGGCCCTCGGCGGGCGGCATCTTCAGTGTGGTGGCGATGACCGCGGCCAGGCTTTCCCGCATCCCTTCGGGCGACGCGGCGTCCACGCGGTCGAAGCCGAGCGGCGCGCGGATATCGTCGGCGTCGGCCCGGGCGAACCGGGCGTCGGGGACGCCGACCAGGTTGTCCCATACTCCGTTCGCGTTCCCCTCGAACGGGATCCGCCGCATGGTATCGGGAATATGCTGGTAGAAGCCGGGAAAGAAGCGGAAGCCGTGTTCGCCGGGCAGATCCGGCCGGCCCGCGGTCCCGGTGCCCGGCACCGGCATACTGCGGGCCTTGCCGCCGAGCGCCCGGCGTTCGTACACGGTCACCTCGAAGCCGCGTTCGGCGAGTTCGTGGGCCGCGGTGAGCCCGGCGACGCCGCCACCGAGTACGGCGACCCGTGCGGTGGTCCGGGCACGGGCGGTTGTGCCGGGTAGTGCGGCTACGGCCGCTGCCCCGAGGCCCGCGGCCGCGGTGGCGCGGAGCACGGTTCGCCGGGTGTACGCGCCCTCCCCGGCAGACCGACCTGGAACCTTTGTGGCACCCGACGCGGGCCACCGATGCTCTGCCATGTTGTCTGCCGCTGCCTAACCCGGGGTAGCTGTCTCGATCGCGCCAACTTTAAACGGGTTCCGGCCGCGCCGGTGCACCGACCGCGCGATCGATGCGGCGACGCCTCACCTGACGGCCGGTTCCAGCGTCCGCGCCGCGCCGATATCCGCCGTCGCGGGCAGGCCGTCCGGCTCGCCGGATGGCTCCGGGGGAGTCGTCTTCCGGGCTCCGGCCGTCGCCGCGAATGCTCCGGCGATCACGATCACCCCACCGATCAGGCTCGCGGGCGCCGGTGTCTCGTCCAGGAAGATCCAGGCGGCGGTGAATCCGACCACCGGAACGAGCAGTGACAGCGGCGCGACACTGCCCGCCGGGTACCGGCTCATCAGATACGTCCACAGGCCGGAACCGACGATCGTGCCCAGCACCACGATGTAGACCAGGCCGGCGAGTGCGGGCCAGCCCTCGGCCGAGAAGGTGCCGGCCAGCGCCCGGACGCCGGTGGCCGGGCCTTCCCAGAGCAGCGAGAGCGCGAACAGGGGCAGCACCGGCACGGCGGTGATCCACAGCGTGAGATGCAGTGGATTGGCGCCCGGCGCCTCCACGCCGGCCTGGCGTGCGCCGAGATTGCCCAGGGCCCAGCCGAATCCGGCCGCCAGCGTGAGCAGCACCGGCAGCAGAGCGGCGTGCGCGAATTGATTCCAGCCGATGACGGCCATCCCCGCGACCGCGACGGCGAGTCCGGCGATCTGCACCGGCCGCAACCGCTCGCCCAGTAGCAGCGCCCCGAGCAATACCGTGAACGGCGCCGAGGATTGCAGGACCAGTGAGGCCAGGCCGGTGGGCATGCCCACCCGCATGGCGGTGAACAGGAACGCGAACTGCAGCGTTCCGAAGCCCGTGCCGTACAGCAGGAGCCAGCGCGTCCGTACGGCGGGGCGCGGGATGAACAGCAGTGTCGGTATCGCGATCACCGCGAACCGCAGTGCGGCGAAGAAGAACGGGGGCAGATGGTCGAGTCCCACGCGGATGCCGAGGAAGTTGAGACCCCACAGGACGATGACGGTCAGGGCGATCATGCGGTCACGGGACGTCACCCGATAATCATGGGATGATTCAACCTGTCAGCACAACCGAATTGTTGTGGATTGATGATTTAGTATCGCTTAATGGTTGGTGCGCATTCCTCGCTGTCGGTGGAGCGGCTCCGCATCCTGCGCGAATTCGCCGACCGCGGCACGATCGGCGCGGTCGCCGCCGCCCTGTCCATGACTCCGTCGGCGGTGTCACAACAACTCAAAGTGCTGACCAGAGAGGCGGGCGTCACCCTGCTCGAACCGAGCGGCCGCCGGGTCCGCCTCACCGACGCCGGGCACGCGCTCGTGGTGCGGGCCGACGAGGTCCTGGCCGCACTGGAGCGCGCCGTCGCGGAGATGGCGCACTATCGCGGGTCCCCGCACGGACAGGTCCGGGTGGGAGTGTTCCCCTCCGGCGGTGCGCTGCTCCTGCCCCATGTACTGCCCGCGATGGCCGGTAGCGGGGTGGACATCGTGGCCGGTGACGAAGACGTGCCGCCGCACGAGACACCCGGCCTGCTCGCCGACTACGACATCGTGCTGACCCATCGCGACGAACGCGCCGCACCGGTCGCGGGGCCGCGGGTGAGTTCCCGGGTACTCATGCGCGAACCCATCGACGTCCTGGTGGCGCCCGACCATCCGCTGGCCGGAAAGGACGCGGTCACGGCCGAGGAACTGGCCGAGGAGGCCTGGCTGAGCGTGCGCGGCGGCTTCCCGGTCGACGATGTGCTGCGATCGATCGCCACGATCACCGGCGTGGAACCACGAATCGTGCAGCGACTGAACGATTTCCGAATGATCGAAACGCTGGTCGGCGCCGGATACGGCGTCGCGCTCATGCCCCGCTACGTCGTCACCCACCCGGGGCTGTCCCAGCTGCGACTGTCCGGGGTGCGTGCGGCCCGCCTCTACGACCTGGTCACCAGGCCGCGCGCCGAGAACCGTCCCGCGATCGCCGCGGTACTGGACTCGTTCACGGCGGCGGCCCGACGGGTTACCGCCGAACCGCCGCCCGAGACCGATCAGTAGCGGTTGCCGTACGGATAACCGTCCACATTGGCGAAATCGTCGGCGACCATCGCGGCCAGCTCCAGCAGGGCCTGCCGGGTCGGTTTGCTCACCAGTTCCAGATCGATTTCGGCGCCCTCGGCGAGATGGTCGTCGAAGGGCACCACCTGGACGGCCCGCGTGCGGTCCAGGAAAAGCCGGCGCAGATGGTCCAGATTCACCGAGGTGGACCCGCGCCGGGACGCGTTGACCACCACCACGGTCTGCTGCACCAGATGCGAATAGCCGTGGTAATCCAGCCAGTCCAGGGTGGCCGAGGCGCTGCGGGCGCCGTCGATGGCGGGGGAGGTCACCAGGACCAGCGAACTCGCCATATCCAGCACCCCGGACATTGCCGAATGCATCAGTCCGGTACCGCAGTCGGTGAGGATGATGTTGTAGAACGACTGCAGGATCCCGATGGCGCGGCGATAATCGGCCTCGCTGAACGCCTCCGATACCGCCGGGTCCTGCTCGCTGGCCAGCACCTCCAACCGGCTCGGCGACTGCGAGGTATGCGCGCGCACATCCGAGTAGCGGGTGATGTTCTGGTCTTCCAGCAGGTTGCGCACGGTGGAGCGGGTCTGGCGCGGGACCCGGTGGGCGAGGGTGCCCAGGTCGGGGTTGGCGTCGATCGCGATCACCCGGTCACCCCGCAACGATGCGAAAGTGGCGCCGAGGCCGACGGTCGTGGTGGTCTTGCCGACCCCGCCCTTGAGCGAGAGGATCGCGATCCGGAAGTCCCCGTAGACCGGTGCGTTCACCCGGCCCACCAGATCCCGGTGGACGACATCGGACGCCGACTCACCCGGGTTGATCGCCCCGCGTGAGACCTTGTGCACCGCCCGCCGCCAACCGCTGCGCGGCGCCTTACGAGCTCGTTTCAGCAGATTCAGGTCGTTGACCGAATTACCGAGCTGACCCGGCTCGGGGATCTGGCGCGGTGGGAACTGCTGCTGCCCGGGCTGACCGTGCGGACCCGGTTGGCCGGGCTGCTGGTACTGCTGCTGCGGAGCCGGCGGCCGGCCGGGATCGCCCCAGGCAGGAGGCTGGAACTGCCCGGTCGGCGGATTATGCGCGGCCGGGGGCGGTGCCGGCTGGTACTGCGGCTGCGGTACCGGTGGCGGCGCGGCCGGCATCGGCGGCGGGGCCCAGCTGTAGACCGGGCCGCCCGATTCGCTCTCCGGCGCGGGCGCGGGCGGCGGTGCGTAGCCACCGGTGGGCTGGGAGGCCGGTGGTGCGTACGGTGGTTGTTCCGGAATCCGCTGTCCCGGGAAGAGGTTCGGGTCCTGTGGCGGATACTGCCCGGTCGGCGGACCGGAAACCGCGAAGGGGTCGGGCGGATTCTGTCCCGGTCCACCGGGCTGGAACTGCCCCGGAGCCGGTTGCGGGAACTGCCCGCTGCTGTAGTCGGTGTTCGGGGCCTGGAACTGACCGGCGTCGGGTTGCGGGAACTGCCCGCTTCCGTGTTCGGTGTTCGGAGCCTGGAACTGACCCGGTTCCGGTTGGGCGAACTGCCCGCTGCTGTAGTCGGTGTTCGGGGCCTGGAACTGACCGGCGTCGGGTTGCGGGAACTGCCCGCTGCCGAATTCGCTGTGCGGAGCCTGGAACTGACCGGCATCCGGTTGTGCGAACTGACCGGCGTCCGGCCCCGCGAACTGGCCCGGTCCGGCCTGGAACTGCGGGAACTGCGCGCTGCTGTAGTCGGTGTTCGGGGCCTGGAACTGCCCGGGTCCCGCCTGTGCGGCGTCCGCGCCGGGCCCGATGTTCGCCGGCTGGAACTCGTTCGGATTCGGCTGTGGGAACTGTGCGCTGCCCGGCGCCGGAAACTGCTCCGGGGCAGGCGCACTGAACGCCCCGCCGGGCACCGGCGGGGCGAACTGGTCGAATGGGGCGTTTCCGTAGGGGGCGCCGCCGTCGGCCGGTGCCTGCGGTGGGGGCGCGAACCCGTTGCCGTCCGGCCAGGGTGGGGTGCCCGGTTCGGCCGGGCTCGCCGTCGGGTAGCCGCCTTCGGCGCCGCCGTCGGCCGGGTCCGGATTCGCGAAATCGGTGGTGCGGGCAGCTTCCGGGTCGCCGGAAGCCGCTGGTTCCGGGGACTTGTCCGGGGCCTCGGTTTCCGTGGCCGAATCGGTCTCGCCGGGGCCGGTTTCCGTGGGCGGCGCTTCGGCAGACACCTGCTCGGCGGGCTCGCCCGGCTCGGTGAGCGGCTCCGGTTCATTTCGCGCCGGAGCCTCGGGCGGTACGGCATCCGAATCGCCGCCGCGGCCGGCGGTGTCCACCGGTTGACTCGAGGGCCAGGGCTGGGAAGTCGGGTCGTGTTCTTCAGTAGTCACAGTTCCCCCATCTGCTCGGGATTTTCGAGCAGAGAGCTCGGCGGCGTGGAGTCCGGACCAACGCTAGCAGGTGCGCGAAGGTTCGCATGTCGGACGGTTTACCACCGATGAGGCCGCCGTCACCGGTACGGGTGGCGGCGGCCTGAACAGCGATCGTGGGTTACTGCTTCTGGGCGGCCCGGTTCACGGCCGAGACCACGGCACGCAGCGAAGCGGTCGTGATGGAAGTGGCGATACCCACGCCCCAGACGATCCGGTCACCGATCGCGCATTCCACGTAGGCCGCGGCCTGGGCGTCGTCGCCGGCGGACAGTGCGTGCTCGGAGTAGTCGAGCACCTCCACCTGATAGCCGACCGCGGCGATGGCGTCGACGAAGGCCGCGAGCGGTCCGTTGCCGCTGCCGGTGATCTCCTGTTCGACCCCGTCCACCTTGACCACCGCGGTGATGCGATCGGTTCCGCCGTCGGTCTCGGCGGCGGTGACCTTCTGGCGCATCCGCTCCAGCGGCCGGATCGGGGTCAGGTACTCGTCGGCGAAGGCATCCCACATCTCCTTGGGTGTGATCTCACCGCCTTCGCCGTCGGTGATCTGCTGGATGGCCTGCGAGAACTCGATCTGCAGCCGGCGCGGCAGGGCCAGCCCGTGATCGGTCTTCATGATGTAGGCCACGCCGCCCTTGCCGGACTGCGAATTGACCCGGATGACCGCCTCGTAGGTGCGGCCCACATCCTTCGGGTCGATCGGCAGGTAGGGCACCTCCCAGGAGATATCGTCCACATCGGCACCGGCCGCGTCGGCGGACGCCTTCATGGCGTCCAGGCCCTTGTTGATCGCGTCCTGGTGGCTGCCGGAGAAGGCGGTGTAGACCAGGTCGCCGCCGTAGGGGTGGCGCTCGTGGACCGGCAGCTGGTTGCAGTACTCCACCGTGCGCCGGATCTCGTCGATATCGGAGAAGTTGATCTGCGGATCCACGCCCTGGGAGAACATGTTCATGCCCAGGGTCACCAGGCAGACATTGCCGGTGCGCTCACCGTTGCCGAACAGGCAGCCCTCGATGCGGTCCGCGCCGGCCTGGTAGCCCAGTTCCGCGGCCGCGACCGCGGTGCCCCGATCGTTGTGCGGGTGCAGCGACAGCACGATCGAATCGCGCCGGGCCAGGTTGCGGTGCATCCATTCGATGGAGTCGGCGTACACATTGGGCGTCGCCATCTCGACGGTGGCCGGCAGGTTGATGATCAGCGGCTTGTCCGGGGTCGGGGCGATGATCTCCGAGACCGCGTCGCAGACCTGCTTGGCGTACTCCAGCTCGGTGCCGGTGTAGGACTCGGGGCTGTATTCGTAACGCCAGTTGGTGTCCGGGTAGCGCTGCTCGGTCTCCAGGCACAGCCGCGCGGCGTCGGTGGCGATCTTCTGCACGGCGTCGCGGTCGGCGCGGAACACCACCCGCCGCTGCAGGATGGAGGTGGAGTTGTAGAAGTGCACGATCACGTTCTCCGCACCGGCGCACGCTTCGAAGGTGCGCTCGATCAGTTCGGGACGACACTGGGTGAGCACCTGGATGGTGACGTCGTCGGGGACGGCGCCGTCCTCGATGATCTCGCGGACGAAATCGAAATCGGTCTGGCTGGCGGACGGGAAGCCGACCTCGATCTCCTTGTAACCCATCCGCACCAGCAGATCGAACATCCGGCGCTTACGGGCGGGGCTCATCGGGTCGATCAGCGCCTGATTGCCGTCGCGCAGATCGACGGCGCACCAGGCGGGCGCTCGGTCGATCACCTTGTCCGGCCAGGTGCGGTCCGGCAGTGTGACCGGCTCGACTTCCTCGGCGAACGGACGATAGCGGAAGACGGGCAGGGACGAGTTCTTCTGCTTGTTCCACGCGGGCTGGTCGGCGGGCGCGGGCTTGGCGGGCGCGGTGATGGTGCGCGTGCCGGATACGAAGGCGTCAGCGGGTGACATGCGATTTCTCCGTGGGTGAGATTGTTTCCCGAATTGGGTCGACCGGCGTGGCGGAACCCCGCGACGGGAAGCCGGTCCGATCAGACCCCGTCGCGGCGGCTGAGAAGAAGTGCCCGCTGCATGACCCGTGCGAGTCTACCTCCTCTGGTGCCGGGCCTGCGGAGGCGGTGCGGAGGGCCGGTACTTCACAGTGCGCCGCGCGCCCCCACCGACCCGGTCGGCCGGCCGATCGGAGCCCGGCGGGCGTGACTTCCGCACGGCGGTGTCGCCCGGACCCGTCGCGATCTCCGGGACGGGCAACCGCTAGCGTCCCCTCCAGGGTTGCGAGTGACCGGACGCCGGTCCGGAAAGGTCGAGGGTTCGAGCATGACTTGGCTGGAGATGCTGGCCGTATTCGGCGCGGGTATCGCCGCGGGCGGCATCAACACCGTCGTCGGGTCCGGGACACTGATCACTTTCCCGGTACTGCTGGCCATCGGGCTGCCGCCGGTGACCGCGAACGTGTCCAATACGGTCGGACTCGTTCCAGGCTCGCTGAGCGGGGCGATCGGCTACCGGCGGGAACTGTCCGGGCAATGGGGCCGGGTGCTGCGCTACAGCTCGGCGTCGCTGCTGGGTGCCGCGCTCGGCGCGGTCCTGCTGCTGACGCTGCCCGCCGGCGCGTTCGCCGCCATCGTGCCGGTACTGATCATCGTGGCGCTGGTACTCGTGGTGGTGCAGCCGCGGCTGTCGGCGTGGGTCCGGGAGCGGCAGGGCGAGGCCGAGAACGTGCCCCCGCACGGCGGCCCGATTCTGCTCGCCGCCATCTTCGGCACCGGTATCTATGGGGGTTACTTCGGCGCGGCCCAGGGTGTGCTGCTGCTCGCGCTGCTCGGGGTGTTCGTGCACGAGGACATCCAGCGCCTCAATGCGGTGAAGAATGTGCTGGCCCTGCTCACCAATGGCCTCGCGGCTGTCATTTTCATCGTGGTCGCCGAGGTGGATTGGCCGGTCGTGGCCCTGATCGCGGCCGGCGCGATCATCGGGGGACAGCTGGGGGCCAAGGTCGGGCGACGGCTGCCGCCGAATGTGCTGCGCGCGGTGATCGTGGTCGTGGGCACCCTCGCGGTTGTCCGGTTGATCTTCGGCTAACGGCCCCGTAGCCGAATCGGCTTCGCCGCCACGACTGTTCACGCCGGTCGATTCTCGGTACCATCCGTGCGCTGTTGCGTTACCAGAGAGGTGTCCGGGGTGGATAGGCGTGCCCTTTTCAAGGCCGCGGGGGCGGCTGCTCTTATCGGTGTGGTGGGGTCGGCGGTTCCGAGAGCGGAGGTGGGTCTGCCGCGGGCCGCGGCGGGGCCGATCTGGCACGAACTGTTCGCGCAGTGGGTTCCGGAGATCTTCGGTCCGGTGCCGGCGCCACCCGAGCACACCGAGGCCATAGTGATCGGTTCCGGATTCGGCGCGGCGGTCAGCGCCTTGCGGCTGGCCGAGGCCGGCATCCCGACCACAGTGCTGGAACGCGGCTCCCGCTGGCCCAACGATCCGTGGCGGGAAATCTTCACCGGCGACGATCTGCCCGACGGCCGCGGTTTCTGGCATACCACCAGCTTCACCGGCGTGACCAAGGTACCGATGCAGTTCGCCGATTTCGGCGGTGTGCTGGACTGCACCCGTTTCCAGGGGATCGATGTTTGGCGCGGCGCCGCGGTGGGCGGCGGCTCGGTGATTTTCACCGGTGCGATGATCGCCCCCGAACGCCGGTTCTTCGACCATGTCTTCGGCGGTGTGGTCGACTACGGCGAACTGGACGCCGTGTACTACCCGCGAGTGCGCGCGAAACTGCGGCTCGACCAGATGCCCGAGGACATCTACCGGTCGGCGCCGTTCACCCATTCCCGGGCCTGGGACGACCAGGTGCGCATGGCCGGTTACCGGCCGGTGCCCAACGACTCGATCTTCACCTGGAATGTGCTGCGCGGGGAACTGGCGGGGACCGTGCGGGCCTCGGCGACCGCCGGGCGCAGCAATCTCGGCAACTCCAACGGCGCCAAATTCGACCTCAACCAGAATTATCTGAAAGACGCCGAGGCCACCGGGAAAGCGAAGATCTACCCGGGCCACCGCGTCGATACGATCGCCCAGGAAGCCGGCGGCCGGTTCGTGGTCACGGTGACTTATCTCGCCCCGACCGGCGCGATTCGCGGAAACCGGACCCTCACCTGCGACAAACTGTTCCTGGGCGCGGGTTCGGTGGGTACCTCCGAACTGCTGGTCCGGGCCCGGGAGACAGGCGCGTTGCCGCGGCTCAACGAACATATCGGCGACGGCTGGGGCACCAACGGCGATGTGGTGCTCGCTCGCGGGGGGAGTTCGGTCGCCGGCAACGGGCAGGGTGTGCCCAGCGCCAGCCGGATCTTCGACGACACCGGTACGGCACTGTCCCTGGAGAACTGGTACATCCCTGGGATTCCGTTCGAGACGGGTGCGCTGGCCTCCCTGGCGATGGTCCTCGATCCGACCCGCGCGCGGTTCGGCTACGACCCCGTTTCCGGCGGTGTCGGGTTGAGCTGGCCGCGGCGGGCGCAGGACGAGGTGACGGCAGCGGCGCGTGCGGTGGACCGGCGTATCGCCGAGCGGGCCGGTGCGCTGGCCGAGTACAGCGCCCTCGGATACGACGCCAACGCCCAGTTCACGGCGCATCCGCTCGGCGGCGCGGTGCTGGGCAGGGCGACCGACTCCTATGGCCGGGTGCACGGGCATCCGGGCCTGTATGTCATGGACGGCGCGGCGATCCCGGGCAGCACCGGCACCGTGAACCCGTCACTGACCATTACCGCGCTGGCCGAACGCAATATCGAGGCGATCATCCGCGCGGGCCGCTGACCCCGGGGTGAACAGCGGCGGTGACCGCGCTACCGGAATACCCCGGCCGCTCGCCGGGCAAGTCCTGCTGAGTGGTGCACCCGCCGCTGACCGGCGCCGTACGCGGGCGACGTGACGGGGCGGCGGGTAATACTGGGCGGCGATCTTTCGGCGTCGAAGGGAATGCAGGTGTCAACACCGTCGTCCACGGAGTCCGGTCCCGGGTACGTGCCCGAAACCCCCGGGCCCGAGAATTTTCCCCGGAAACCACCCGCCCTGTGGACCGATTTCGTCATGCTGGCGCTGGCCGCGGTCTCGGTCGTGCTGGTGTGCTGGATCACCTTCTTCGAGGTCCCGCCCGAGACCCACCGGATGATCGTCGGTGTCGACTACGCCATCTGCGCCGTTTTCGCGATCGAGTTCCTGTGGCGCTGGCGCCGGGGCGGCTGGCCGTGGACCTTCCCGTTCGTCTACTGGTACGAAGTCCTCGGCATGATCCCGGTGGCCAGTCCGTTCTTCCGGGCCTTCCGGTTGCTGCGGATCGTGGTGATCCTGGTCCGGCTGGCCCGTGTGGCCGATCGGGTGTTCGGTGATCGCGTCACCGCCGCGGTGATCAACCATTCGGTGGGCACGATCGTGGAGGTCATCAAGCGCCCGATGACCATCGCGATCATGGAGGAGGTCACCGCGGTCCTGCGGACCGGGCACTACACTCGCAATATCGCGGCGGCGCTGGAGGAGAACCGCAGTGAAATCGACGAGATGATCGTCGAGATGATCAAGAACGATCCGCAGACCGGCCGTGTCCGCTACATCCCGTTTCACGACGAGATCATCCGCCTGGTCGCCGACACCGTCTTCCGGATCCTGTTCCAGGTGCTGGCCGATCCGCGCACCGATGAACTCGTATCGGACATGATCCGGGAGAACGTGGACCAGATCCGCGAATCTGTGCGCACCGGGGTCAAGGTGTCGCCGTCGGCCTACGGTCCGACCGCGCATCACCTCACTGCCCGGCACATCACTCAGCGGGATGTCTGATGTGGTCGCGGTTCTCCGCGAACCGCAGAGTCTCACGGCCGATGAGCACGGTCGGGATCGCGCAACGGCGCGGGCGCGTCCGGCGGGCTCAGACGAGGTCGTAGGTCTCGGATTCGGGGAACTGCTCGGTGTAGGCGACGAAGTTCTCCACCAGGGCCTCATAGGATTTGCGGACCGCTCTTCTGCCCAGGAATCCGGGCACGGGCAGCGGCGTGTACTGCTCGACGTGCAGGAGCACCTCAGTCCCGGTTTCACCGGCGGTGACCTCGAAGGATCCGCCGCCTCTGATACCGCGGGTGCTGTCGGAGACCTCCCACGACATCCGGTTCTCCGACCAGTCGAACTCCCACACCTGCATATCCGGTGTATTGGAGACCGAGACCTGGATGAATACCCGGCGCGGCCGGCCCTCTTCGTCGCGGCCCGCCACGCGCGCGTCCTCGAAATCGGGCGACCATTCGGACAGCATCTCGACCGCCAGCAACGCGTCCATCACCTGGCCGGGGTCGGCATCGACGGCGAATCTGATATCGGTCTTCGTACGCATGCTGCCCCTCGCACCCCCGGTTATTACGAATCGGCCACGATTCTTCCTCGGGGGTCGCGTGATCGTCAACACGCTCGTTCGCCGCGGCGGTGATTCCGCCGGGGGGTATGCCGGCCGCAAATGTTTGCGGGGCCGGTCCTGAACCAGGGTCCGCTGTCCTGCCGCGTGGGCAGGTCAGGGTGTTCGTTCGACTGTCGCGTCCGGGCCGGGGAAGACCAGGGACTCGTGTCCGTCGTCGAAACGCACCAGATACGGCGGCGTTCCGTCGCGGCCGTGAACCTCTACGATCTCTCCCTCGTGGTCGACCTCGCCGACGGTGTGCCCGTGCACGTGCAACCGGTCTCCGACGTTTGCCATCATGCAGCCCATTATTCGAGCCCTATGGCACGCATCACAACCCCGATGGGATCGCTATCGGTCTATTGGTGGCGGCTCGTAATCAATTCGGGCGCCGGTTATCGAGTGTGTTCGTGTTCGTTCGATCGGCTGCCGGTTCGATATACGCCCGAAGTCGCGCCGCCCTTGACGCCACTCCGTATGTAGTACTACGTTCTAACCGCTTCAGTTGTAGTACTACGAACAGGGCGGTATCTCATGCGAAAGCTCGTCTACTACGTGGCCGTCTCCCTCGACGGCTATATTGCCGGTCCCGGCGGAGAGGTCGACTTCTATCCCCTCGGCGCCGATATGGCCGAGTGGATCAACGAGCGCTATCCCGAATCCGTCCCCACGCATATGCGGGAAGACGCGGGTATCGCCGACGCCCCGAACCGGCACTGGGACACGTTGATCATGGGCCGCGGCACCTACGAACCGGCATTGTCGGCGGGGATCACCAGCCCCTACGCCCACCTGAAGCAGTATGTCGTCTCCACCGGCCTGGACCCGATAGACGATCCGGAGATCGAACTGGTGCGCACCGATCCGGTCGAACTGGTGCGGCGGCTCAAGAAGGAGGAGGGGCCGCAGGGCAAGGACATCTGGCTCTGCGGCGGCGGCACACTCGCCAATGCGCTGATCGAGGAGATCGACCAGCTTGTCTTCAAGAGCTATCCAGTGTTGGCCGGAAGCGGCGTCCCCGTACTGGGTGGAGTTTTCCGGCCCACGCTGTTCACGCCGGTGCGGCGGCAGGAGTTCGGCAACGGAGCGCAGGTGACCTGGTTCGATCGGGTATAAGAGCCGTTCGGGCCCCCGTCGGGCCCGCCCGCGCGTGCGGCGGGTCCGCGAGTAGGTAAACGTGACGTCACACGGCTGTGTGTTATTCCACAGCCGGGCCGGATACTTCCGGAACAGCGTGGCCGGCATCGGTACGCTATTGCACTGATCGCCTGTTCGCTGACATTGGAGGACCCCTCGTGGCACTCGTTGTCCAGAAGTACGGAGGATCCTCGGTAGCCTCTGCCGACCGGATCCGTCGCGTCGCCGAACGGATCGTCGAGACGAAGAAGCAGGGCCACGACGTGGTCGTCGTGTGCTCGGCTATGGGCGATACCACCGATGAACTGCTCGACCTGGCCGAGCAGGTTTCTCCCGCGCCCCCGGCCCGGGAGATGGACATGCTGCTCACCTCCGGGGAACGCATTTCCAACGCGCTGGTGGCCATGGCCATTCACAGTCTCGGCGCCGAGGCGCGGTCGTTCACCGGCTCCCAGGCCGGTGTCATCACGACGTCGGTGCACGGTAAGGCCAAGATCATCGACGTGACACCGGGGCGGCTGCGCGAAGCCCTGGATGAGGGCACCATCGTCCTGGTCGCGGGTTTCCAGGGCGTCAGCCAGGACAGCAAGGACGTCACCACACTGGGTCGTGGTGGTTCCGACACCACCGCGGTCGCGCTGGCCGCCGCGCTGGAGGCCGACGTCTGTGAGATCTACACCGATGTGGACGGAGTCTTCACCGCCGATCCGCGCATCGTGAGTGATGCGCAGAAGCTCGAACAGGTCTCCTACGAGGAAATGCTCGAGATGGCGGCCTGCGGGTCGAAGGTACTCATGCTGCGCTGCGTCGAATACGCGCGCCGCTACAACGTGCCCGTGCATGTGCGTTCGTCCTATACCGACAAGCAGGGCACCTACGTATACGGATCGATGGAGGACATTCCCTTGGAACAAGCAATCCTGACGGGCGTCGCGCACGACCGCAGCGAGGCCAAGGTGACCGTGGTCGGGCTGCCGGACGAACCCGGATACGCCGCCAAGGTGTTCCGTTACGTGGCCGAATCCGAGATCAACATCGATATGGTCCTGCAGAACATCTCCAAGGTGGAGACCGGCAAGACCGACATCACCTTCACCCTTCCCAAGGCCGACGGCGTCCGGGCGGTGGAGATGCTGAGCAAATACCAGAGCGACATCGGCTTCTCCCAGGTGCTCTACGACGACCACATCGGCAAGGTGTCGCTGGTCGGAGCCGGTATGAAGAGCCATCCCGGGGTCACCGCCACCTTCTGTGAGGCGCTGGCCGAGGCCGGTATCAATATCGACCTCATCTCCACCTCCGAGATCCGCATCTCGGTTCTGGTCAAGGACACCGAACTCGACGACGCCGTGCAGGTGCTGCATCGCGCGTTCGATCTCGGCGGCGATGAGGTCGCCGTCGTTCACGCCGGAACGGGGCGATAAGCGATGGGTGTGCGTGTAGGTGTGGTCGGCGCGACCGGTCAGGTCGGCGCCGTGATGCGCAAATTGCTCGAGGAACGCGATTTTCCTGCCGACGAGGTGCGTTTCTTCGCCTCGGCGCGTTCGGCCGGTAAGAAGTTGCCGTGGCGCGGCGGTGAGATCGTGGTGGAGGACACCGAGACCGCCGACCCGGCGGGCCTGGATATCGCGCTGTTCTCCGCCGGCGCCACCATGTCGCGGGTGCAGGCGCCGCGGTTCGCCGCCGCAGGGGTCACCGTGATCGACAACTCCTCGGCCTGGCGCAAGGACCCCGAGGTCCCGCTGGTGGTCAGCGAGGTCAACCCGGAGCAGACCCGCAATCTGGTCAAGGGCATCATCGCCAACCCCAACTGCACCACCATGGCCGCGATGCCGGTGCTCAAGCCGCTGCACGACGCGGCCGGGTTGCAGCGCCTCATCGTGTCCAGCTATCAGGCGGTATCGGGTAGCGGTCTGGCCGGTGTCGAGGAGCTCGCCTCGCAGGCCCGCGCGGTCATCGACGACGCGGAGAAGCTGACCCACGACGGCAGCGCGGTGAATTTCCCGGCCCCGAACAAGTACATCGCCCCGATCGCGTTCAATGTGCTGGCCCTGGCGGGTTCGCTGGTGGACGACGGTTCCGGGGAGACCGACGAGGACCAGAAACTGCGCAACGAGAGCCGCAAGATCCTGGGTCTGCCGGGACTGCTGGTGAGCGGGACCTGCGTCCGGGTGCCGGTGTTCACCGGGCACTCGCTGTCGGTGAACGCCGAATTCGCCGATCCGCTGTCGGTACAGCGCGCCCAGGAGATCCTGGCCAAGGCGCCCGGGGTGAAGCTGGTCGACGTACCGACGCCGCTGGCCGCCGCCGGTAAGGACGAATCGCTGGTCGGCCGTATCCGCCAGGATCCGGGTGTCCCGGACGGGCGTGGGCTGGCACTGTTCATCTCCGGCGACAACCTGCGCAAGGGCGCGGCGCTCAACACCATCCAGATCGCCGAGGTGCTGCTCGCCGATCGCTGACAGCGTGGTATGCCGCCCGGCTCAGTGGATTCCCGGGGTGCGCGGATCGTTTCCGAGGCACACCAGGAGGACACAGCCGGGCGGCGCGTCACCGAACGGCGCCGCGAGCGGTTCCCCGAGGCAGGCGAAAACATCGCAACCCGGGTACGCGGACTCGCCGATGCCGAAGACCGCGAGCAGGATATCGGTATCGATATAGGAGTTCGGGTCGGTGCGCAGCGGCGGTTCGACGTACGGGCCGGGGTCGGCGACCAGAGGTTCGAGGAAGGCGGCCATGAGCCGCCGGAAGAACTCGTGCGGTAGTTCGCCGGTGTGCGCGATGACGCCGGCCGGGCCGTAGGCGCTCACGTTCCCGAACACCCCGGTCCACACCACCACCAGGTCCAGGCCCGGGACCACGAAGACGTTCTGCAGGCCCATTCCGGCCATCGAATAGGTGTCCGGCGGCAGGAACGACGCGTTCTCCGCACAGCCGGGACCGGTCCAGAACAGATACCCGTAGCAGGGGTTGGTCGTCGAAGGGGCGGTCGCGCGGGACAGATACGTGGCGGGGACGATCTGGCGGCCGTTCCAGTTGCCGCTGCCCGCGACCAGCAATCCCAGCTTGGCCAGATCGTTCGGCGGAATCAGCAGATGCGCGTACCCGTAGGTGTGACCGGACCGGTCTCGCGCCCAGTACCAGTCGCCGCGTTCGATGCCGAGCGGCCCGAACAGTTCCCGCTGCGCGAAGTCCTGTAGCGGTTCACCGACCGCGAGTTCCAGCACATACGACAGCAGGTCGACGGTGCGCTGACTGTAGGTGAAGACGGTGCCCGGTTCGTGGTCCAGCGGGACGCCCAGTGCCTGGACCGCGCTGTTGGGGTCGAGCGGTATCGCTCCGGTGAGACCCTCGGTGACCACGCCGGTGCGCATCCCCGAGGTCTCGGTGAGCAAATTCTCGACCGTGATCGCCCGGCGCTGCGCGTCGCCGAGGCCCGGCGGCAGGTACCGGCCGATGGGCGCCTCGATATCGATGCGTCCCGCTCCGGCCGCGATCCCGGTGAGTAGCGAGACCACGCTTTTGGTCACGCTCCATACATTCCACGGGGTATTACCGGTGCGCGCGTTGCCCGGGCCCTCACCGACCAGGCAGTTGTGCCGGAAGACCTGGATGTTGAGGCGATTGCGGCCCGCGGCCAAGGTCAGTGCGTCGGTCAGCCGGGCCGCGTCCAGTCCCACCTGTTCCGGCGTGGCGCGGGCCGGTTCCCGGCCGGAGGACACCTCGCACCGAGCGGTCGTGCCATCGGTTTCCGGTATCGCCTGTGCCTGCGCCGCGAAGAGCTGTCCCGCCATCAGTGTTACCGCTGTGACCCCCGCCAGGAGCCCACCGAAACGCACCATGCGGATCACCCTAACGGGCGGGCGACCTCAGGGCCGGTTGTCTCGGGGCCCGGACAGCACGACGCCCCTGCCCGATCGGAAGACCGGCTCAGGGGCGAGCTACCGGCACGATTCTCGCGGTGTCGGCGGGTTGTCGGCGCGGGGCCCGATCAGAGCAGACCGAACCAGTAGACCGCACAGGCCAGGGCCCATAACACCAACGTATCCATCCACACTCCCACTTGTTGTCGTAGCGGATAACTCCATGATGCCCGAGATGCACCGATCCCGGAGCAGGTCCCCCGGCTGTGCCCCGACCTTGTCTGCACTGTGACGAATCGTGGTCGCAGCGTTATAAGTTCACGTTAAGTGCCTGCCAAGCGCGGGGCCGCATTGTTGGTGTCGAGGCCGGGACAACCGGTAACGAGGACACCGCGAAGAGGAACCCGCAATGATCAGCAAGCTGACCGCCACGCCCGCTCCGGGCGGTGCCACCGCCGCGGTGGCGCCGGCTGCCGAGCCCGCCGCGGCGACCGAAGAGGAGCCGGGCATCGCTCCGGCCGGCCGGGCAACAGGGGCGACGAGGTCGTCGGCACCGGCCCATTCGACGACCGCGCCGCGGTGCGCGGTCGCCGTCGGCAAGGCGGGCGGAGCCGGTACCGCGCCGCGACCATCTGTGCCGCGCGAGCCGGTCTGCTCGGCGTCGACGAGCCGGAGATCGGTCGCGCGGGCGGCACCGAACCGGGCGAGATGGGCGCCGCCCTGCAAGCGACCGGCTGCCTGATCCAGGTCGTCGCACCGAACTCGGCGTAGCCGGCTGCCGCGGTGGCCGGATACGTCGCCGGTGGGGGTGGGGTACGGACCGGTGCCTGGGGAGGAACCGGAAAGTGCCCGGTGGGGGATGGGGCGGATACGGGGAGGGATCCGCCGGGAGGGGCGAGGCGGTTCCGGGCTGGGGAGGCACCGGAACCCCTGGGGGTGGGGCCGCGGGAACCGGTGGGGAGCCGGGGAGTGTGGGTGGGTGGGCCGGTCTGTCCCGCGAGGTGGCAGACCGCCCCTCGGCGGGCGGCAGCGTCCGTCCGGGCCGGTCTCGCGGGGTGACCGGCTCGGACGGCCATCGAGCGATAGTTCGGCTCTTCCGGATGCTCGGCAGCGGAATCGGAAACGGCGACGAGTGTGGTCGATCCGGTCCGCTGCCAGCGGAAGGTAACCGTTCGAGGAATCGGCGATGGTGGTTGCGGTGGGGAAAGTGGAGACGACAGTAGATAGGTCTCCCGGTGGGGTGGCCGCCCGGCCGCTCCGGGTTCTCCGGACCGAGGGCGCACGGTGGAGTCCGTGCCGGTCCGGTCGCCGGCGGCGATCCTTCTCCACTGGTTACAGCGGCCGAGTTCCCTGTTCCGCCGTGGGGAGGCCGGTGGAGTAGTCGGGCAGCGTGTAATCGTCGGTGCCGGACAGCATGCGGGTCATCAGTGGCTGCATGATTGTGGAGGTGGTGAGCCGGACCAGGGCCAGCGAAGCCCGGATACCCGCTCGGGTGCGCGGGGTCATGGCCTTCACCCCACCGGGCGGGAGCTGCTGGGCGGATTCCACGAACGGGCGCAGGATCTCGCCGTACCGGGCCAGTGCGGCGGCGGGCCGGTCCGGTGTGCGAACGATCTCGCCGACCAGTACGTAGGCGCCGACCAGGGCCATGGCCGTGCCCTGTCCGCTCAGTGGTGACCCGCAGTACCCGGCATCCCCGACCAGCGCGATCCGCTCGGTCGTCCAGCGGGGCATGGTGATACGGGCGAGTTCGTCGAAGTAGAAGTCCTCGGCCCGGTCCATGGCGGCGTCGACTTCGGAGACCAGCAGGCCACCGACCGCGAGACCTTCGCGCAGCAACCGCTTCTGGGCCGCCGTATCGCGCCGCAGTGCGGGGTCGGCGGGGCGCCGGATGGTGATCATCGCCTTGGCCGTCGTGGGATCGGCGTCCGGCCGGAACCCGAGGAAGGTACCGCCGGGCAACAGTTGGACGGTCATCCAGTGCGGGCGGATCCCCGCCGGGGTCGGCATGGTGAAGTACGAGGTGTATCCGCCGAGATAGGTGCTGAACTGTTCTTCGGGCCCGAAGGCCAGCCGCCGGGTGGTGGAGTGCAGGCCATCGGCACCGACCACCAGGTCGAATTCCTCGGTGGCTCCGGAGGCGAATTTTACCGAGACGCCGTGGGCGTGCTCGCGCAGTCCGTGGATCCATTCGCCGTACCGGTAGTCGATACCGGGCGCGCCGGGGCGCGCGGTCTCCTCGGCGAGGGCGTCCAGCAGGACCTGGTTCAGATCGCCGCGGGTGATCTCGATTTCGGCCACCGCGCCTTTGCCTTCGAAGAGTTCGGCCGGCATCCGGGCTGCTTCGCGCCCGGTGGAGTCCACGTACACCATGCCCCGTTCGTCCAGCTGGTGCCGGCGGATGCCCGGCATCAGACCCATTCGCTCCGCTACGGCCCGGCTGGGTCCGCGCAGGTCGACGGCCTGACCGCCCGGCCGCGGCGCGGCCGCGCGTTCGATCACCGTGGGCCGGATTCCGGCGCGCAGCAGTTGCAGGGCGACCGCGTTACCGGCGATACCGCCGCCGGAGATGAGTACGCGGAGTGTGGCCGGGGTGGTCTGTGTGGTCATCGGTGTCCTCGCTCAGAGAATGGATCGAATGTCTTAGACGTATGTCTAACACAGATGTAGCACAAACGTCTAGAACAAACGTCTAATGCGCGGTTAGAGTGGAGGCATGGGAAACAAGGAGGACCTACTCGCGGCCGCGCGTACCTGCATCTACGAACGTGGGTTCGCCGCCACCACGGCCCGCGATATCGCCACCACCGCGGGAGTAAGCCTGGCCGCCATCGGTTACCACTTCGGTTCGAAGGATCGTCTGCTCACCGAGGCGTTCACCGACGAGACCGGCCGGGTCATCGGTGACGATCTCGAAAGGCGGATCAGAGCGACCGCCGGCCGGTCGGCGGGCGCGGCGTTCCCGGAGATCTGGGACGGTATCGCCGAGCTGTTCGACCGCAATCGGGATGTGCTGGTGGCAAGTATGGAAAACGTGGTCCGCATCTACCGGACGCCCAGCGAACAGCCACGGATGGGGGAGATGTACGAGGCCGCGGTCTCCGGGATCGCGGATCTGGTCGCCGAGTCCTATCCCGGCCTCGACGGTTCCCGGGCACGGGCCGTCGCGGAGTTGTACTTCGTCATCCTCAACGGCTTGGTGATGCAATGGATGAGCAGCCCGGGCGCGGAAGTGCCCAGTGGAGCCCGGTTGGGAGCGGCGATAAGCGCCCTGACCTCGGACGAACGTCCGGGATAGGGCGTGGGAACGCTGAGTTCCCGGCCGGTTCCGGCAACGCCGACACGCACGGGCGTCGACGACTTCGGCCTTCGTTCCGATCCTGCGTCCGGGCGAGGGGCCGCGAGGTCGGAATCCTTCGGCGTTCACCGGCTGTGAGCATCCGGTGCGGAATACCACCGCTGGTTCTCATGTCGGCCCGGTTCGATAGCTATCGAACCGAAAGGTGGGCAAACTATGCGGGTCATCGTTTCGACGAGCCCGGAAGCCCGAGATGCGAACTCGTCGGCGTGTAACCCGGCCCGGAATACGAAAAAGGCCCCTGACCAACGGTCAGGGGCCTAGTCGTGTCTCGACCAACACGAGTCGGGGTGGCGGGATTTGAACCCACGACCTCTTCGTCCCGAACGAAGCGCGCTACCAAGCTGCGCCACACCCCGTGAAGCGGACCTGCGATAGCTTACATCAGGTCCGGTCCGGAAAAGAAACCGACTGTTCAGAGCCTCTTTTCCGGTAGCGACGCGGACTACCGGGCGACTGCCCGCGATGCCGACACCCCGTGGCCGGCATCGGCGGCGGGGTGTTTGGGCGGGACGGCGACGAGGGTGAGCAACGTGGCCTCGGGCCGGCAGCAGAAGCGGTACGGCGCCCACGGGGAGGTGCCGATTCCGGCCGAGACGTGCAGCCGGGTGTGCGCACCCCATTTGGACGGGCCCTTGACCCGCGACCGGTCGATATCGCAGTTGGTGACCAAAGCGCCGTACCCCGGCAGGCAGAGCTGGCCACCATGGGTGTGCCCGGCCAGGATCAGGTCGTAGCCGTCCTCGGCGAAGCGGTCCAGGACCCGGGGCTCCGGGGAGTGCGTCAGGCCGATGCGGAGATCGGCGAGCGGGTTCGGGGCGCCGGCGATGGTGTCGTAGCGATCGCGCTGCAGATGCGGATCGTCGACGCCGGCGCTGGCGATGCGGATACCGCCGACCTCGATATCGCGGCGGGTATGCGTCAGGTCCAGCCAGCCGCGCTCGGTGAACGCCGCGCGCAGATCCTTCCAGGGCAGCGGGGCGCCGTGCACCCGTTTGTGGTTCTTGTCGAAATACTTCAGCGGATTTTTGGGGACCGGCGCGAAGTAGTCGTTGCTGCCGAACACGAACAGGCCCGGCCGGGACAGCAGCCCACCCAGCGACTGGACTACCGCGGGCACGGCCTTCTGATGCGACAGGTTGTCGCCGGTGTTGATCACGAGGTCGGGTTCGAGCCGGTCGAGCTCGCGCAACCACTGCTGTTTGAGCTTCTGCCCGGGCGTCATGTGCAGATCGCTGATGTGCAATACCCGCAGCGGCGCCGAGCCCGGCCGCAGCACCGGCATCGTGGCTTCGCGCAGGACAAAGGCATTGCGTTCGATCAATGAGGCATAGCCGACTCCGGCCGCCGCGGCTCCGGCGGCGCCGAATACGGTTCGGCGAAGGACCGACGTCGAGATCACGGGCATTTGCCCAGCATAGGTGACCAGGCTGCTGGGCGCGCAGCGTGTTGAGCCACAGTTTCGGCCACATGACGGGCAGATGACCCACCCCCGCGGCCGAGGACACGCCTGTGGCCTCGGGAAACGACCGACCGGCGCAGGAGCGAACACGCCCGGCCCCGCGGGTTATCCGGTGGGCGTGGCGGGGTGCAGCGGCTACCGTTCTGCCCATGTCGGAACTGAAATCGAGGCTGCGCGCCGATATGACCGCCGCGATGAAGGCGAAGGATTCGCTGCGGCTGAACACCCTGCGGATGCTGTTGGCCGCCATCCAGACGAGCGAGGTCGCGGGGAAGGAAGCCCGCGAACTGTCCGACGCCGAGGTGGTGGCGGTGCTCACCAAGGAGTCGAAGAAACGCAACGAATCGGCCGAGATCTACACCCAGGCCGGCCGCGGTGAGCTGGCGGCCAACGAACACGCCGAGGCCCGGATCATCGACGAGTATCTACCCACCCAGTTGACCGACGCCGAGGTCGCCGACCTGGCCGATACCGCGATCGCCCAAGTGGCCGAGGAACTCGGCGAACGACCCGGGATGCGGCAGATGGGCCAGGTCATGAAGGTGGCTTCCGGGCTGGCCGCCGGCAAGGCCGACGGCTCCCGGATCTCGGCGGCGGTGAAGGCGCGGCTGTAGGACCGCGCCCGCACCACCGGGGTCAGCGGGGGATGGGCACCGGAATGGGGATCGGCGGCAGGAACGGCGGCAGCGGCAACCCGGGGGCGTTCGGGGTCGTTGCGGCCGGCCGGCCCGGCGGCGGTGGTTCGCGGACGGTGCCGTCGCTGAGGTAGATCGTCACCTGCGATCCGGGAATGGCCGACCCATTCGGTGTCGACCCGGTGACCGTCCCCTTGGGCGCCGAACCGGGCGAGGTCACCGACGTGACCTTGAAGCCGGCGCCGGTGAGCGCTCCGGTCGCCTCGCCGGCGGTCATGCCGACGACATCGGGTACCTGTGCGTTCTCCGCGCCCCGGACGTACTTCTCGTCGACCGGCGGCAGGGCCGGGGGCGGGAAGTTGCCCACCACCGGCTTGACGGCACCGAACCAGGTGCGGGCGGGCTCGTTACCGCCGAACAAGCCGTTGGCGTCGCTGGCCGGGCAGTTTCGCAGCGGGAAGGAGCAGATCTCACCAGGGGTTGGGCTGTCGCCGTATACATAGACCGAGCCCGCCAGCGAATTGGTGAAGCCCAGGAAAGCCGAGGAACGGTGGCTTTCGGTGGTGCCCGTCTTGGCCGAGACAGGCAGGTTCCAGCCGGTGTTTCCGGCGGCAGCCGAGGCGGTACCGCCACCGGCGGAGTCCTTGCCCATGGCATTGGCCAGGGTGTTCGCCAGACCCGGTTCGACGACCTGTTCACAAGCCTGTTCGGTGAGCGGAACCGGCTTGCCGTAGCGGTCGATCACTTCCGCGATGGGCGAGGGCGGGCACCAGGTTCCGCCGGAAGCGATGGTCGCGGCCACGTTCGACAGTTCCAGCGGATTGACCGCGAGTGGGCCGAGGGTGAACGAGCCGAGATTCTGGCCCTTGATCATGTCGGCGAGGCTCTGGTTGTCGTCGTGTCCGGAGGTGCCGGGATCGGTGTAGGAGCGCAGGCCCAGCCGGACGGCCATATCCACGGTCGGGGTCACGCCGACGGCCTGGATGAGTTTCACGAAGGCCGTGTTCGGCGAGGTGGCCAGCGCCTCGGTCACCGACATCGGTGACCGGTAGTTGCCCGCGTTCTCGACGCAATACGTCTCGGGTGGGCAACCGGGGGCGCCGCCGTTACCCATGCCGCGGGCATCGAATCGGGACGGCACATCGAGCTGGGCGTTGGTGCCCATACCCTTCTCCATCGCCGCGGCGGTGGTGAAGAGCTTGAACACCGAACCCGCGCCGTCGCCGACCATCGTGTACGGCTGGCCGAGCAGGGTTTCGTGCGCATCCCGGTTCAGGCCGTAGGTGCGGCTGCTCGCCATCGCCAGCAGCGGGTGTTTGTCCTTGCCGGGCCCGATCAGCGACATGAGCGAGGCGATGTTCTCCAGATGCGGGTCGGCGTTCGCGTTGACAGAGCGTTTCACCGAATCCTGGACGGCGGGGTCCAGGGTGGTGCGGATCAGATAACCGCCCTTCTCGATCTGTTCCTTGCTGAGCCCGGCCTCGGCCAGGTACTGCAGGGCGTAGTCGCAGAAGAATCCGCGGTCGCTCGCGGCGATACAACCCCGGGGCAGGCCCTTCGGTTCGGGCAGCACACCCAGCGGCTGCGATTTCGCCGCGTGGAACTCCGCGGCGCGGCTGGGGATGTTCTGCATCAGGGTGTCCAGCACGGTATTGCGGCGGGCGGTGACCCCCTCGGGATTGGTGTAGGGGTTCAGCTTGGAGCTGGACTGCACCATTCCGGCCAGCATCGCCGACTGGGCGATGTTCAGGTCCTTGGCGTCGATACCGAAGTAGGTCTGGGCGGCGTCCTGGATGCCGTAGGAGGAATTACCGAACGGGACGAGGTTCAGGTAGCGGGTGAGGACTTCGTCCTTGGTGAGCTCCTTGTCCAGGGTCAGCGCCATGCGGATCTCGCGGATCTTGCGCGCGGGTGTGGTCTCGATGGCGGCCCGGCGTTCGGCGTCGGTCTTGGCGACCACGAGCAGGTTGAAGTTCTTGACGTACTGCTGGTCGATGGTCGAGGCGCCCTGCTGGACCTCGCCGCTGCTGGTGTTCGTCAGGAAGGCGCGGATGGTGCCCTGCCAGTCGACGCCGTGGTGGTCGGCGAAGCGCTTGTCCTCGATGGAGACGATGGCCAGCTTCATATCGTTGGAGATCTGGTCGCTGGGTACTTCGAACCGGCGCTGCTCGTAGAGCCAGGCGATGGGATTGCCGGCCGTGTCCACCATGGTGGACACGGCCGGGACGGTTCCCTCGACCAGTTCCGCGGACACGTTGTCGACGGCGTCGGCGGCGCGGTTCGAGACGAATCCGAAACCTCCGGCGACCGGGAACAACAATCCGGCTACGAGCACGGAGGCGAGTACACAGCTGCCCGCCAGCTTGAGGAGCGCACGTGTGATCGGCACAGCACCAGCGTAGAGGGTCACCGTTCGGGGTTCGTGAAGTGTGGACGCCGGGTGTTGTCTCAGCTGATCAGTGTATTGAGCGGGGAGTATCGCGCAGGGCTCTTGACGTGCGCTTACGGGCCGGAGGGCAGGTGGCGCCCGCCGGGTCGCAGGCACGGACGTACCAAAAAGTCATCACTCGGTCTTGCGCAATGGGCATACCTTTACCTAGATTGAGAGCTCAGTGTGATAGAGCTAACACTCAATGTGGAATGTGGTGCACTTCGCAGCGGGGTTCGGGTTGCTGCGTTGTGGACGCGATTCCGGAGCGCCGTGACCCGGTGTTCGGACTGGCAAAGGGGCACACCAAATGCACATGACAACCCCCGTCGCTCGATTGGACGTAGAGCAGGCCGAAGCAAGGATCGCCTGGGTGGCCCAGGCCCGATGCAAGGAAGTGGATCCCGATCAACTGTTCGTACGCGGCGCGGCCCAGCGCAAGGCGGCGACGATCTGCCGGCACTGCCCGGTTCTGATGGAGTGCGGGGCGGACGCTCTGGACAACAGGGTCGAGTTCGGGGTGTGGGGTGGTATGACCGAGCGGCAGCGGCGGGCGCTGCTCAAACAGCATCCCGAGGTGACCTCGTGGTCGGACTTCTTCCACGCGCAGCGTCAGCATCAGGTGGCTATGTAAACCCAAATCCCTATTGGACTACCGACCGCCGGGCACTCGAGATTTCGAGTGCCCGGCGGTTTGCCCGGTCGGGGCGAGCGGAGCCGGCCCGGACGGTTCAGCGGTTCCCGGCAGTCTGCGTACCGGCCAATTGCGCCCCGACCGCTCGCAGTGCGTCGAGGTCGGTCACATCGAACGGCAGCGCGGTCACCGAGACGATCGGCACTCGCGGATGCGCGCCCGTGAACCGGTGCAACAGATGCTGTTCGCGCCGTGCGGTCGCGACCCGCTGCGCGTGGACGCGCAGTACTCCCGCCGATAGCGGATCCGAATCATCGAGCCCGTCGGCGGCCGTGAGAGCGTGATCCGAGGGCAGCGAGCACAGCACCGGATGGGTCCGGTTGAGTACCAGCCCGGCCAGCGGCATCTGTTCGGTGGAGAGGCGGTCCACGAAGAACGACGCCTCGCGCAGCGCATCGGGTTCCGGCGCGGCGACCACCAGGAAATGGGTACCGGGTTTGGCCAGCATGGCGAATGTGCGGTTGGCCCGCTCCTGGAAGCCGCCGAACAGCGATTCCAGCGATTGCAGGAAATTCGAGGCGTCCTTGAGCATCTGGCCGCCCACGATGGTCGACACCCCGCGTACGGCCAGGCTCATCGCACCCGTGACGAACCGTCCGACGCCCCGCCCCGGCGCCATGATCACCCGGATCATGCGGCCGTTCAGGAAGTTGCCCAGCCGTTTGGGGGCGTCGAGAAAGTCCAGGGCGTTGCGCGAGGGCGGGGTGTCCACGACGATCAGATCCCATTTACGGCGCCCGGCGAGCTGGCCGAGTTTCTCCATCGCCATGTATTCCTGGGTGCCGCCGAACGAGGAGGCCACCGCCTGATAGAAGGGGTTGGCGAAGATCTGCTCGGCCTTGTCGGCGGTGGTGTGCTCCAGCACCATCTCGTCGAAAGTGCGCCGCATGTTCAGCATCATGGCGTGCAACTCGCCCTTGGCCTCCGGCCCCAGTTCGACCCGCTGCGGACTGTTGTCCAGGTCCGCGACGCCCAGCGACTGGGCCAGTCGGCGAGCCGGGTCGATGGTGAGGACGACGACCTTGCGTCCCTGCTCGGCCGCGCGCAACGCGATCGCCGCCGCCGTGGTGGTTTTCCCGACGCCGCCGGAACCGCAGCACACCACGACGCGAGCCGTCGGGTCGCCGAGGATGGTCGAGATGTCGAGGGGGGCCGTACCGGCCGGTCGGGTGCTCATCGGACTCCCTGCTCGCTCAGATGGGCGGCCAGTTCGTAGAGACCGCCCAGGTCCATACCGTTGGGGAGGGCGGGCAGCAGCAGCCGGGCGACCTCCAGATCGAGGAGTTCGGCCGCGCTGGTGTCCTGGGCGCCGAGGGTGGCCGAATGCTCCACTGTCTCGGTGAGCAGACCCGCGAAGTCGGCGGCGGACAGAGTGATCCCGGCGGATTCCAATCCGGCACGCACGGCGTCGGTATCGAGTTCACCGGCTGCCGCGGCGGCCCGGGTTTGTGCGCCGAGCGGGCTGTGCGCGGCGCGGTTGACGATCACGCTGCCGATACGCAGATCGTTTCCGCGCAGCTCGGCGATGGCATCCAGGGTCTCCTGGACCGGCAGCGCCTCGAGCAGCGTCACCAGGTGAATCACCGTCTGGTCCGAATGCAGCAGTCTGGACACCCCGTCGGCCTGGGCGGCGATCGGGCCGCCCTTGGCGAGTTCGGCCATGGCCTGGGTGACGTCGAGGAAACTGGCGATCCGGCCGGTCGGCGGCGCGTCGACGACCACCTCGTCGTAGACGGGACGCCCGGTCTTGTCGGACCGGACCACGCATTCCTTGATCTTGCCGGTCAGGATGACATCGCGCAGGCCCGGCGCGATGGTGGTGACGAAATCTATGGCGCCCATCCGGCGCATCGCCCGGCCGGCGAAACCGAGGTTGTAGAACATATCGAGGTATTCCAGGAACGCGTGCTCGATATCGAGTGCCAGGGCCACCACTTCACCGCCGCCGTCGGCGGTGGCGATCTTCGTCTCGGTGGGTGGCAGCGGGGGCAGATCGAACAGCTGGGCGATCGACTGGCGGTTCTCCACCTCGACCAGCAGCACCCGCCGCCCCCCGGCGGCCAACGCCAGTGCCAGGGACGCGGACACCGTCGACTTACCGGTGCCACCCTTACCGGATACGTAGTGCAGGCGGGCGTTCGTCGCGCTGTCGGGCCACCCCGTCTTCAGGCCCGGTTCGGCCGATTCCGACATCGTCGTTGGTTCTGCCACGGTCGCGAGCCTATAACTCGCATTGGACGGATGCCCGCATACTGCGGTTTGTGCGGATGTGGTGTACCAGACACCGGGACCGCCCCTCTATCACCGGACCCGAGGTCGCGCCGTGGGCCTCGCGGGCCGCACCCAGTAGGCTCCGTGCGCATGAGCGATGTGACCCGGTGGGAATACGCGACCGTACCGCTGCTGACGCATGCGACCAAACAGATCCTGGATCAGTGGGGCGCCGATGGCTGGGAGCTGGTGACCGTGCTGCCCGGGCCGACCGGTGAGCAGCACGTCGCCTACCTCAAGCGGCCGAAGCAGTAAGCGCCATGGCGGAATCCGAATCGAATCGGCCCGGGACCGAATGGCGGGCCAACCTCGACCGGCTCGGCCTGACGGTGCCTCCCGTGGTGGCTCCGGTGGCCGCGTACGTGCCCGCGATACGCACTGGCAACCACGTCTACACTTCCGGGCAGTTGCCGTTCGTGGCGGGTGAGCTGTCGGCGATCGGGAAGGTCGGGGCCGAGGTCTCGCTCGACGAGGCGGTGACCGCGGCCCGCTGGTGCGCGGTGAACGCGCTGGCCGCCGTCCACGACCTGGTCGGCCTCGACGAGGTCGTGCGGATCGTGAAGGTGGTCGGGTTCGTCGCCTCGGCACCGGGATTCACCGATCAGCCGCTGGTGATCAACGGTGCCTCGGAGTTCCTCGGTGAGGTGTTCGGCCCCGCGGGCGCGCACGCCCGCTCGGCCGTCGGCGTCTTCGAACTGCCGAAGAACACCCCGGTGGAGGTCGAACTCATCGCCGAGGTGCGCTGAGCGGCACGGACGCTCCCGGTTCGGCAGACCCGCCGCGTTGCCCATAGATTCGAACGGGCGACTTTCGAATTGGAGGTGTTGTGGTGACACTCACCCATCCGGCCTATGGGCAACTGCGTGTGGTGACGCCGTCGGCGTCGGTACTGCTCGCGAACAATCCGGGACCGATGACTCTGGACGGTACGAACACCTGGATCCTGCGATCACCCGATCGCGCGGACTGTGTGGTGGTGGACCCGGGCCCCGACGACCCGGAGCACATCGCGGCGATCGCCGAGGCGACCGGCGGCGCGGTGGCGCTCACGCTGATCACCCATCGGCATCCCGACCATACGGGTGGTATCGACGAGTTGGTGCGTCTGACCGGGACACCGGTACGGGCCATGGACCCGGAGTTCCTGCGCGGCGAAGTGGCGGTGCTGACCGACGGTGAAGTGGTCGAGGCCGCGGGGCTGCGGATCACGGTGTTGCACACTCCCGGGCATACGGCCGATTCGGTGAGTTTCCTGCTGGAGGACGCGGTCCTGAGCGGGGACACCATTCTCGGCCGCGGCACCACGGTGCTCGACCGGGACGGCACGCTACGGGATTATCTGGGGTCGATGGACCGGTTGCTCGAAGCCGGTGCCGGGCGGGCCCTGCTGCCCGCCCACGGCCCGGATCATCCGGATGTGGAACCGGTGGCGCGGTACTACATCGCGCATCGGCACGAGCGGCTCGCACAGGTCCGTACGGCGCTGGCAGAGCTCGGTGCCGACGCGGACGCCATGGATGTGGTGCGCACGGTGTACTCCGACGTCGACGAGAGCCTGTGGCCGGCCGCCCGCAGTTCGGTGGAATCACAGCTCACGTATCTGCGGTCGGAGCGGGACACGCAGAACTGAGTCGAGCGCATTCGGCAGCGGGCGGCGCTCCGAGGGGACGATAACCCTCGGAGGGCCGCCCGTTCTACGTAGTAGCGCCGGAAGTACCGAGCGCGCCGGTATGAACCGGTGACGGCGGAGCCGGTCCGCTCTCCGCAATCGGGCGGAACCCGGGCGTGCCGGGCAGTTGGTGCCGCGGTGTCAGCGAGCCCGGCGGGCCAGCCGCTCGGAATCGGAGATCAGCACACTCTTGCCCTCGAGACGCAGCCAGCCGCGATGCGCGAAATCGGCGAGCGCCTTGTTGACCGTCTCGCGGGAGGCGCCGACGAGCTGGGCGATCTCCTCCTGGGTCAGGTCGTGGGTCACCCGCAGCGCGCCGGCCTCCTGGGTGCCGAACCGCTGTGCGAGCTGCAGCAGCGCCTTGGCGACCCGGCCGGGGACGTCGGTGAAGATCAGATCCGCCAGGTTGTTGTTGGTCCGGCGCAGCCGGCGGGCGAGGACCCGCAGCAGCTGTTCGGCAATCTCGGGTCGCTGATCGATCCACGACTTGAGCGCATCCCGATCCATGGTCACCGCGCGTACCTCGGTCACCGTGGTGGCGGTGGAGGTACGCGGCCCGGGATCGAAGATGGACAGCTCGCCGAACATATCCGACGGACCCATGATGGTCAGCAGGTTCTCCCGGCCGTCCGGGGACCGGCGGCCCAGCTTCACTTTGCCGGAAGTGATGATGTACAGCCGATCACCCGGTTCGCCCTCGTTGAAGATGACGTGGCCGCGAGGGAAATCCACGGGCTGCAGCTGTTTGGCGAGCGCAGCCACCGCGGTGGGCTCAACGCCTTGGAAGATGCCTGCTCTGGCGAGGGCCTCGTCCACGAATGTGCTCCTTAGGGAAATGGCTGTAGTCGTCGGGCGGACCGATGCGGTTCGGCCGACAGTGCAGTCTACGCGGCCTTATCGACGCGCAGTGACAGACACCACGTAAGGAAGGTTAACCGTGGACGAGCCCGGGCGGTACGGCCGCCCGTGTGATCGGCCCGCACGGGCATGCCGATCAGCTCGCACGAGCGATGTCGACGGTCTCGCGCGCCTCCTCGCTGCGATTACGGCGGCGGCGCATACGCGCGACCGCCGCCGGTAGTCCGAGCTTTGTCAGCTCGTTGACCTCGGCGTTGCTGGCCTTGTCCAGGTAGGCCTGGACTTCCTCGTCGGGCTCGAGAAGTTTGCGCAGACGGTTCTCCACCCGTTCCATGCCGAGTGCGAACAGCATCAACACCACTGGGAAGAGCACCACAGCGAGTCCTTGCATGCCGGGTAGTTAACACGGTCGAGGTCTCAGATGGAATACGGGAGTAGAACTGAGAAGACAACGTTGTCGGACGGTTCCGTATGGTGGACGGGTGCGTACCTCCCCCTCAGAAACCGCCGGAAGCGACATTTCCGGCACCGCCGAGGCGGCTGTCGTGCGCCCGGCCGCCGACGGGGCGCGCACCCGTAAATCCAGTACTCGACCGGCGGAAACACGTTTGGGTCTGGTGCGTCGCGCCCGCCGGATGAACCGGCTTCTGGCGCGCGCATTTCCCGACGCCCATTGCGAGTTGGATTTCGGTACTCCGCTGGAACTCGCGGTGGCCACCATCCTGTCGGCGCAATGCACGGATGTACGAGTGAATATGACCACTCCCGCTCTGTTCGCCGCCTATCCCGACGCGCGGGCATATGCCGAGGCCAACCGTGCGGAGCTGGAAGAACTGATCCGCCCCACCGGTTTCTATCGCAACAAGGCGAATTCACTCATCGGCCTCGGACAGGCACTTCTCGAACACTATGACGGTGAATTACCTCACACGATGGCGGAGCTGGTCCGTTTACCGGGCATCGGCCGAAAAACCGCCAATGTGATTCTCGGTAACGCATTCGGAATTCCGGGTATCACCGTCGATACCCATTTCGGCCGGTTGGTGCGTCGCTGGGGGTGGACCGCCGAGGAGGACCCGGTAAAAGTCGAACACGCGATCGGTGCGCTGATCGAGCGCAAGGAGTGGACGATGCTGTCGCACCGGGTGATCTTCCACGGGCGCCGCGTCTGTCACGCCCGGAAGCCGGCGTGCGGGGTCTGTCTGCTGGCCAAGGACTGCCCCTCGTTCGGGGCCGGGCCCACCGATCCGGAAGCGGCGGCCAAACTCCTGAAGGGACCCGAGGCGCCGCATCTGCTCGAACTGGTGGGCCGGTGAGTCGCGTACCGGTTTCCTGGAAATGGGCATTGACGGCGGTAATCGTGGCATTGGCGGCAGCGATCGCTTTCTGGCCGCGCGGTGGTTCGGAAAATACCGGGCCTGTCGCGCAGCCCACCCGGGCGATCGATCCCGCGCTGCGGGCGGCGTCCGGGGCCGCGCAATGCCCCACCGCCTCGGCACCGGCGGAGCGGCCGGGCCCACTGACGGATGTGGTGCTCAGCTGTCTCGCCGATGCCTCGCCGGCGTACCCCGGCCGCCTCACCGGCCGGCCCGTCGTGCTCAACCTGTGGGCGTACTGGTGCCGGCCGTGCCGTACCGAACTGCCGCACTTCCAGGAGTACGCCGACCGGGCGGGCTCCGCGGTGCAGGTGGTCACCGTGCACAGTGACCCGGACGAGGCGCAAGCGCTCGCGCTGCTCGCCGCCCTCAACGACGATCTGCGGGCGCAGGGACGCGCCGAGTTGCACCTGCCGGGCCTGCAGGATTCCGACGCCCGGGTCCGCGCCGCCGCACAGGCCCCGACGGCCCTGCCGATCACCGTTCTGGTCCGCCCGGACGGTTCGATCGCGGACTATGTCGCCCGCCCGTTCCGCGACGCCGACGATATCGCCGCCAGTGTGGCAGGCGCGCTGGGAGTCAGGGAGGCCCCGTGAGCGACGATCGAGTGCCGCCCTGGCTGAGTGGGGCGGCGGGGCCGGGCCGGCCCGATTTCTCCGACACCCTGGGCCGGACGCGGATCCTGCGGCGCACAGTGGCGGGCAAAGTCCGCGAGGCCGCAGTGCTGGTGCTCTTCGCGGGTGATCCGGCCGGCGACCCGGCCGCACCCGGCGGGCTGCCCGCGGACGCCGAGGTCCTGCTCACCCAGCGCGCGTCCACCATGCGACAGCACCGCGGGCAGGTGGCGTTCCCCGGTGGCGCCGTGGACCCCGGCGACGACGGCCCGGTCGATACCGCGCTGCGGGAGGCATGGGAGGAAACCGGCCTGGAGCGGACCGGCGTACAGCCGATCACCACGCTGCCGAAACTGTTCGTCCCGCCGTCGCGCTTCGACGTCACCCCGGTCATCTCCTACTGGCGCACCCCGAGCGAGGTGCGGGTGGTGGACCGGGCGGAAACCGATCGCGTGGTGCGGGTTCCGCTGGCGGACCTCCTCGACCCGGCCAACCGCTTCCTGGTGCGCAGCGCGCTCGGGTACCGGAGTCCGGCCTTCCAGGTGGACGGAATGTTGGTCTGGGGGCTTACCGGCGGCATACTGGCCGGACTCATGACTTCACTGGGCTGGGAATCGGAATGGGACCGAACCGACGTGCGTGATCTGGAAGAGGCGTTGGCCGCGGTGGGGATGGTGTTGTGAGCTCCTCGGCGTGGCTCGATATAGCGGTTGTCATATTGGCTCTCCTGGCCGCCTCCTCCGGGTGGCGGCAGGGGGCGGTGGCGTCCGCACTGGCTTTTCTCGGGGTGGTGCTCGGCGCGGTCGCCGGCATCCTGATCGCCCCGCACATTCTCGTGCACATCGACGAGGGCCGCAGCCGGGTACTGGCCGGGGTCCTGCTCATCGTGCTGCTGGTGATCGTCGGTGAGGTCGCCGGCATGGTGCTGGGCCGGGCGGCGCGCAGCGGGATGACCCATCCGTTCGCGCGCAGTGCCGACAGCGCGGTCGGCGCGGTGCTGCAGACCGGCGCCGTGCTGGTGACGGCCTGGCTGCTGGCGCTGCCGCTGGCGACCTCGTCGCAGCCCGCCATCGCCTCGGCGATCAACAGTTCCCGCGTACTCGCCGACGTCAACCGGGTCGCCCCGGACTGGTTGCGCCACTTACCCAACGAGTTCTCCAAACTGCTCAACACCTCGGGCCTGCCGGATGTGATCGGCCCGTTCGGGCGCGCGCCCATCGCCGCGGTGGAACCGCCGGATCCCAGTGTGCTGGCCAGCCCGGTCGCCGGTTCCCTGCAGCAGAGCGTGTTGCGTATCCGCGGTGTGGCACCGAGCTGTCAGCGGGCGCTGGAGGGTTCCGGGTTCGTGGTGGCGCCGGAGCGGGTGATGACCAATGCGCACGTGGTGGCCGGAACCACCAGCGTGACGGTGGATTCCGCGGCCGGACCGCTGGATGCCACGGTCGTCGAATTCGACCCGTCCATGGATATCGCGGTGCTGTCGGTGCCCGGGTTGGTCGCGCCGGTCATTCCGCAGGCCCCGGAGCCGGCCGGATCGGGTGAGAGCGCGATCGTGCTCGGCTATCCGGGCGGTGGCCGGTACACGGCGAGCGCGGCCCGGGTGCGCGAGACGCTGGACCTGACCGGCCCCACCATCTACCGGGACGGCACGGTGGAGCGTGAGGTGTACACCGTGCGCGGCTCGGTGCGGGCCGGGAATTCGGGTGGACCACTGGTCGATACCGAGGGCCGAGTACTGGGCGTGGTGTTCGGCGCTGCCGTCACCGACGACGACACAGGTTACGTGCTCACCCTCGACGAGGTCCGGGAGCGTATCGATATCGCACCCTCGGCCGGTTCGCCGGTGGACACCGGCCCCTGCGTATTGAGCTGACGCCGGGAGCCGGCCGGGTCGGGCGCGCCTCGGCATGACGACGCCGGCCTGGTCGGCCGGCACGCCGCCGGAGGCGCGGCGGTCCCGCGAAGCCTTCAGGCGTAACGACCCGGGCTTTGCCGGTCCGTCCCGGCGAGCAGTTTCGCGATCTCCGCGGTGACCGCGTCCGGGTTCTCCAGATGCGCGAAATGCGCGGCGTCCCGGATGGTGACCACCCGGCGGTGCGGCGACAGCTGCGGGCCGCGGTGCACGGTGGCGGGCAGGATGTAGCGGTCGAATTCGCCGCGCATGGAGACCACCGGGATATCGATCGGCTGACGCATCACGGCCATGAACCGGCGACCGTCGGCCCGCCACTGGCTGCGGAAGGCCCAGCGCCGGTATTCCAGCCCGCAGTGGGCGGCCCCGGGAATCTGGATGGCCGAACGCATCCGGTTCGCGCTGTCGGCGAATTCCGCGGTGCGCGCCCAGGACCGCGCGCCGCGGCCGGCCAGGATCCGCACGGCTCCGGCACCGTCGTCGCGGGTGAGCCGGTGCTCGGGGTAGCGGGGAAGCTGGTCGCGCAGGAACTCCGGTAACCACGCTCGCCGCTGGGAGTTGTCCCGGAGTAGCGAACTCTTCAGGGCCGCCGGATGCGGCGAGGACACCACCGCGATCGACCGGACCAGCCGTGGGTGCAGGACCGCGGTCGCCCAGCAGACCAGGCCACCGTCCGCATGCCCGACCAGGGTCGCGCCGGTGTGCCCGAGCGCGCGGATCAGCCCGGCGATATCACCGGCCGGCGTCCAGCCGTCGTAGCCGCGCGGCGGTTTGTCGCTGTCGCCGTAGCCGCGCAGATCGACCGCGACCACATGGTTGCCGAGTTCGGCGAGTGCGGTGAGCTGATGGCGCCACGACCACCAGAAGTCCGCGAACCCGTGCAGCAGGACGACCAGCGGCGCGTCCGGATGCTCCGGTCCGGCACTCGCGATGTGCAGGCGTATCCCGTTGGCGTGCACATCGCGGTGCGTCCAGGGGCCGCCGAAGCGCACGCTGGACGGGTCCGGTGGAAAGTTCGACGCCACGCCGTCCGAGCGTAGTGAACGCCGGGGCGTCGCGGTGTGCCGGTCCCGCCTACCGCTGCGTGGTCTTCTCCAGCGCGCTGGGCTCGTCGTGGCTGCCGAACCCGGAGGGCAGGACCGTACGGGTCTGCTTGAGCGAATCGATGGTCTTCTCCGGCGCGCGCAGCTTCTTCACCTTGCGGTACCCGAGGAACGCCAGCAGCGCGGTCACCAGGATCATGAGCGCGAAGACGATCCAGAACGCGGCCCACCGCGTGAGCCAGATGTCCAGGGTCTCGGCCACGGCGAAGAAGAAGAAGAAACTGCTGAACAGCAGCACGGTCAGGGCGCCGATGAAGAAGACGCTGCCCTGCATGCCCTTCTTGATCTCACCGGTGACCTCGGCCTTGGCCAGGGCCACCTCGGCGCGGACCAGGGTCGAGACCTGCTCGGAGGCGTCGCGGACCAGACTGCCGAAACTGGCCGATGCGTGCGGGTCGATCTCGGACAGCGGAATCGAGGTGACCGTGCCGCCTCGTACACCGTCTCCGTTACCGCCCTGTGTGACACTCACGTGGTCGACCCTCTCCCTGTCCCGGTCCTGCTCGGTCTTACTGTTCTGGTTCTAGCGCATCCGCGTCGCGCCGTGCTCGGTGGACACGCCCACGCCGCAACAGTAGCGCCGAACCGGCCAGCGATGCGGCCATGGACGTCACCAGGACCGCGGCCTTGGCGAGTTCGGCGGAATCGGGATAGTCCTCCAGTGCCAGTTCCGCCACCAGCAGGCTAACGGTGAACCCGATCGCGCCCAGCACCGACAGGGCGAACATGTCCCGATAACCGAGATGCGCAGGCCGTTCGGCGATTCCGGTGCGGACGGCCAACCAGCTGATCCCGAAGATGCCGGTGGTCTTGCCGATGAGCAGACCGAGAATGATCGCCAGCGACAGCCGGTCGGTGAACAGATCGCCGAAGACTTCCGCGTTGATCGGCACCCCGGCCGCGAAGAGCGCGAACAGTGGTACGCACAGCCCGGCCGAAATGGGTTGGAACCGGTGTTCCCAGCGGGCGGCCGGAGCTTCGGCTTCGCTCTCGTCCGGACGGACCCGGGTGAGCAGGCCACAGGCCACGCCCGCCAGCGTCGGATGGATATGCGCTTCGTGCAGCGCATACCAGCAGACCAGGGCCAACGGGATATAGATCAGCGGGGAGGTCCACCGTTTGTGCTGTGCGATCCACCAGCCCGCGCAACAGGCCAGCGCGGCCGCCAGCCAGGTGAAAGCCAATCCGGTGGTGAACAGTACCGCGATGAGCACGATCGCCATCAGATCGTCGACCACGGCCAGGCTCAGTAGGAAGACTCGTGCGCCGGCCGGGATCCGGGAACCGGTCATGGCCAGCACCGCGAGGGCGAAGGCAATATCCGTGGCGACCGGAATCGCCCAGCCGCGGTCCATTCCGTCGACCCCGAAGCCCACCGTGTAGGCGATGATCGCCGGAGTCACCACCCCACCGACGGCCGCGATGATCGGGAGCGCGGCGCGTCTGGGGTCGGCGAGTTCGCCCACGACGAGTTCGCGTTTGAGTTCGAGACCGGCCACGAAGAAGAAGACCGCGAGCAGCCCGTCCTGTACCCAGTCCGCCAGGGTGAGGTCCAGGTGCAGCGGCGGGACGGCCAGGTGGGTTTCGGTGAACGTGAGATAGCTCTGGCCCCACGGCGAGTTCACCCAGAGCAACGCCACCGCGGCCGCGATGAGCAGCAGTGCGCCACCGACAGTTTCGGTGCGCAGATATCGGGCGAGTTCCAACCGGGAGTTGGTGACCACGGGGAAACCTTTCGGTCGCACGGACGTCTACCGCGCCCGCCGTGAAAGAATCCTTCCGTAGACGCGCGCCCAATCTCGCCGACCAGACTTCCCGGCACACCTTCCGCAATTCTATTGGCGTCGCCTCCGGCGCTACGGATCGGGGCCCTCGGGACCCCGGTTACGGATGCCGACCATCCGGTGAAGACAGGAGATGCATGTGGATGTGCACTTCGATCGGCCCGGATGGGTTCGCGGCGCTGCCGGCCTCGGTGGTCGCCGTTCTGTGAACGGTCGACGGCACGCGTTCCGAAACCGAAACGGGCGCCGGCCACGGAAGCCGACCGGCCGGAGAAGGCCGTAGGTTCGCGTGGGCGGGCGCCCGGATCGGTTTCGGTCAGTCGGCCCGGCCGGCCCGGATGGATTCGAAGACCTGCGGATCGACCAAGGTCGAGGTGTCACCGAGTTCCCGGCCCTCGGCCACATCGCGCAGCAGCCGCCGCATGATCTTGCCGCTGCGTGTCTTCGGCAGTTCGGGCACCACATGGATCTCGCGCGGGCGGGCGATCGGACTGATCTCGCGGGCCACCTCGGCCTTGAGTTCGTCGACCATCGCGGTCCCGGTATCGGTGGCCTCGGCGGTGAGGATCACGAAGGCCACGATGCCCTGACCGGTCGTCTCGTCGCTGGCGCCGACCACCGCCGCCTCCGCCACACCGGAGTGCCCGACCAGCGCCGATTCCACTTCGGCGGTGGAGATGCGATGACCGGAAACATTCATCACATCGTCGACCCGGCCCAGTACCCAGAGGTCGCCGTTGACATCGAGTTTGGCGCCGTCGCCGGCGAAGTACCAGCCCTGGTCGGCGAAACGATCCCAGTAGGTGGCCCGGTACCGCTCCATATCGCCCCAGATACCCCGCAGCATCGACGGCCACGGCTGGTCCAGGACCAGATATCCGTTGGCTTCGGTCTCGCCGCGCCGCACGGTCTTGCCCTCTTCGTCGACCACCGTGGCCGAGACACCGGGCACGGGGGTCATGGCGGCGCCCGGTTTGGTCGCGGTGATACCGGGCAGCGGCGAGATCATGATGGCGCCGGTTTCGGTCTGCCACCAGGTGTCCACGATCGGGGCGGTGCCGGAGCCGATCACGTCCCGGTACCAGCGCCAGGCCTCCGGGTTGATGGGTTCGCCGACCGACCCGAGCACGCGGATGCTGGACAGATCGTGCGCGTCAGGGATCTGGCGGCCCCATTTCATGAAGGTGCGCACCAGCGTCGGCGCCGTGTAGTAGATCGTGACGCCGTACTTCTCGATGATCTGCCAGTGCCGGTGCTCGTCGGGGAAATTCGGCGTGCCCTCGTAGAGCACCTGGGTGGCGCCGTTGGCCAGCGGGCCGTAGACGATATAGCTGTGCCCGGTCACCCAGCCCACATCGGCGGTGCACCAGTACACATCGGTTTCGGGTTTGTGGTCGAAGACCACCCGGTGGGTGTAGCTGGTCTGAGTGAGGTAGCCGCCGCTGGTGTGCAGGATGCCCTTGGGTTTACCCGTGGTCCCCGACGTGTACAGGATGAACAGGGGATGTTCGGCGTCGAAGGCCTTCGCCTCGTGCACCGGATCGGCCTGCGCGACCGTCTCGTGCCACCACAGGTCGCGGCCCTCGGTCCACTCGACCTCGGTGCCGACCCGGCGGACCACCAGGACGTGTTCGACGCTGGAGGGCACATCGCCCTTGGCGAGCAGTGCCTCGTCGACGGCTTCTTTCAGCGGTGCGGGATTACCGCGTCGCCACTGACCGTCGACGGTGATGACCAGGCGCGCTTCGGCGTCGTCGATCCGCTGGCGCAGCGCGGTGGGCGAGAAACCGGCGAAGACCAGCGAATGCGGCAGCCCGAGACGGGCACAGGCCAGCATCGCCACGATGGTCTCGGGGATCATCGGCATATAGATCGCGACCCGGTCGCCCGCGGTCAGCCCGAGTTCGGTCAGGTAGTTGGCGGCCCGGCTCACCTCGGTGAGCAGATCGGAATAGGTGATGGTGCGGGAATCGCCCGGCTCGCCCTCCCAATGCAGCGCGACCTTGTCGCCGCGCCCCTCCAGCACATGGCGGTCCACGCAGTTGTAGGCGACATTGAGCCGGCCGCCGACGAACCATTTCGCGACCGGTGCGTCGGTCCAGTCGAGTACCTGGTTCCACCGCTCGTGCCAGTGCAGGCGGTCGGCCTGCTCGGCCCAGAACGCTTCGCGGTCCTGCGCAGCCCGCTCGTAGATACCGGCATCGACATTCGCCGCGGCAGCGAACTCCGCACTCGGCGGGTAGGCGTCCGGGTGATCGGCGGTTTCGGTCATCTGAGTCACTTCCTTCGCGTTACCTGCACCATAAGGGGCCATATGTGACCCTAGACTCTCGCTCCGGCCCGTCGAGGTGATCCCGGGACGAATGGTCGCCGGTGCCCGGTGAGCGGCAGTCGGCGGCCGACGAACGGCCGCCCCGCGGCGCGGTCCCGGCGGTCGCGCCGTCGATACGAGAGTTCACGAACCCGGCAGGAACGCGCAACGGGCCCTATAGTCTGCTGACAACTCTGCGGGGTGCCGAGGCCGTGGTCGTGACGAGCCGGGAGGGCGTGTGAGGGGATCGTCGTGGGTGCTGCGGGCGGCCGCCCTGGTACTCGTTCTGGTCGGCGCGACGGTGCTTCCGGCCTGCACGGTGACACCGGCTCTCGGTGAAGCGATCGCGGTCAACGGTTCCGAACCACAGAACCCGCTGGTCCCCTCGAATACCAACGAGAACGGCGGCGGGCGCATCGTGGACCGGTTGTTCGCCGGACTGCGCCGCATCGCGGCGGACGGCAGTCTGCACGACGAGGTCGCCGAATCCATCGAGACCACCGATCAGCAGTTCTACCGGATCCGGCTGAAACCCGGCTGGACGTTCTCCGACGGTTCCCCGGTGACCGCGCATTCGTTCGTCGACGCCTGGAACTACGGCGCCCTGATCACCAATGCGCAGCTGCAGAGCTACACCTATGCGCCGATCGCCGGGTTCGAGGATGTACAGGCCGACCCGCCCCGGGCGCGGACCATGTCGGGGCTGCGGGTTCTCGACGATCTCACCTTCACCGTCGCCCTGAAAGAGCCCACCATCGACTTCCGGACCCGGCTGGCCTATGCCCCGTTCTATCCGTTGCCCGCGGCGGCGTACCCGGATATGGAAGCGTTCGGGCAGCGACCGATCGGTAACGGGCCGTACCGCTTCGCGGCCGCCGACGCGTGGCAGCACGACGTGAAACTGGACCTGGTGCCCAACGAGAGCTACCGGGGTGGGCGTCCGGCCCGTAACAAGGGCCTGACCTTCGTGTTCTATTCGGACTTCGACGCCGCCTACGCCGATCTGCTGGCCGGCAACCTCGATGTGCTGGATACGGTCCCCTCCAGCGCGCTGACCGTGGTGGACGACGATCTGGGGGAGCGGGCGGTCTCGGCCCCGACCGCGCAGAACCAGTGGATCGGGACCCAGCCGGGTCTACCGCATTTCGGCGGAGAGGAAGGCCGGCTGCGCCGGCACGCGCTCTCCATGGCCATCCAGCGGCAGGCAATCGGCGACAAAATCTTCCGGGGCACCCGCGCCCCCGCCCGTGACTACACCTCCCGGGTGCTCCCGGGCTACGACGGTGATCTGCCGGGTGCGCAGCTGCTGGACTACAACCCCGACGAGGCGCGCCGGCTGTGGGCGCAGGCCGACGAGATCGCACCGTGGTCCGGGCGTTTCGAGATCGCCTACAACGCCGACGGCGACCATCAGGCGTGGGTGGACGCGGTCGCCAACAGCATCAAGAACACCCTCGGTATCGAAGCCGTGGGCGCGGCCCTGCCGACGTTCAAACAACTGCGCGATCAGATCACCACGCGGACCGTCGGCAAAGCGTTCCGGTCGGGCTGGCAGGGCGACTATCCGACCATGCTGCAGTTCCTGGAACCGGGCTTCCTGAGCAACTCCGAGACCAACGATTTCGACTACCACAACCCGGAATTCGACGCGCTCGTCGCGGCCGCCGAGGCGGCGTCCACCGAGGCCGAGTCGTGGGCGCTGGTGAGCCGCGCGCAGACGCTGCTGTTGCGCGATATGCCGACCATCCCGATCTTCGACTACGTCAACTCGGCCGGGTACTCCGAGCGGGTGCGCGGTGTGGTCTTCGGCTGGAACGGCCTGGCCGATTTCGAGAACATCGAGCTGATATGACCGCCGCCCGCGAATCCTCGCCCCGACCGCAGGAGTGCCCATGGCGTGGTATGTAGTGCGGCGGCTGCTGCAGATGATCCCGGTGTTCTTCGGCGCGACCCTGCTCATCTACTTCCTGATCTACAAGATCTCCGGCGGCTCGGTCGCCGCGCTGGCCGGTGACCGCACCCTCACGCCCGCGCTGGAGGCGCAGCTGAAGGCGCGCTACCACCTCGACCGCTCCTTCCTGGTGCAGTACTTCTACTACCTGAAGGGCATCTTCACCTTCGATCTCGGCACCACGTTCTCCGGGCGTTCGGTGAAGGACGAACTGGCCCGCGCCTTTCCGATCACCATCCGGCTCACGTTGCTGGCGCTGCTGTTCGAGGCAGTGTTCGGCGTGCTGTTCGGGACGCTGGCCGGGCTGCGCAAGGGCAAGCTGTTCGACTCCACCATGCTGGTGCTGAGCCTGGTGGTGATCGCGGTGCCGGTGTTCGTCCTCGGTTTCCTGGCGCAGTACCTGCTGGGCGTCGAATGGGGGATCGCGCCGGTTACCGTCGGTGCCGATGCGAGCTGGGGTCGCTTGATCGTGCCGGCGCTGGTGCTCGGCTCGTTGTCCTTCGCCTATGTACTGCGGCTGACCCGCAACGCCGTGGCCGAGAACCGGGACGCCGACTATGTGCGTACCGCCACCGCCAAGGGCCTGCCGCGACGCCGGGTGGTCCGGGTGCACATCCTGCGCAATTCGCTCATCCCGGTGGTCACCTTCCTGGGCGCCGATCTGGGCGCGCTGATGGGCGGCGCGATCGTGACCGAGGGCATCTTCAACATCCCGGGCGTCGGCGGCACCCTCTATCAGGCGGTCGTCCGGGGGGAAGCCCCGACGGTGGTCTCGTTCGTCACGGTCCTGATCGTGGTGTTCCTGCTCGCCAACTTGCTGGTGGACCTGCTGTACGCCGTGCTCGATCCGCGGATTCGCTATGCCTGAACAGGAGTGCGGTCATGTCCGATGAGAAGCCGGCCCGCCCGATCAGGCCCGACCGGCAACGCTGGGTCGCCGCGGCGGACGTCGTCACCGTCGAAACCACCGATCGAGTGCGGGTGGCGGGCGCGCCGCGGGGATTCTGGGGGCAGGCCTGGCACGGTCTGCGCCGCAATCCGCTGTTCCTGGTCTCGATGGCGCTCATCGCCCTGGTCCTGGTGGTCGCGGTCTTTCCGGGGCTGTTCACCGATCAGGACCCGCGCTACTGCGTGGTCGACAACAGTCTGCTGCCGCCCAGTTCGGCGCACTGGTTCGGATTCGACCTGCAGGGCTGTGATATCTATTCCCGTACCGTCTACGGGGCGCGGGCCTCGGTTCTCGTCGGGGTCGGCGCGGCGCTGCTGTTCGTGCTGATCGGCGCGACGCTCGGCGCGCTGGCCGGTTACTACGGCGGCCTGCTCGATTCGGTGATATCCCGGATTTCCGAGATCGTGTACGCCGTCCCGCTGATGCTCGCCGCCATCGTGCTGATGCAGCTGTCGACCACGCGCACGGTAGGGCTGGTGATCGTCACCCTCGCCGGTTTCACCTGGCCGCAGGCGGCCCGGATCGCCCGCGGCGCGGTGATCGCCGCGAAGAACAGCGAATACGTACTGGCGGCCCGGGCGCTCGGCGTCTCCCGCCTCGGCATCCTGGTCCGGCACGTGCTCCCGAACTCGCTGGGCCCGGTGATCGTGGTGACCGCGATCTGGCTCGGGGTCTTCATCGTCACCGAGGCCACACTGTCGTTCCTGGGTGTCGGCCTGCCGCCCACCGAGGTCTCCTGGGGTGCCGATATCGCCACCGGTCAGCAGCAGTTGCGCGGCGGTTCGCTGATCCTGTTCTATCCGGCCACCGCGCTGGCGCTGACGGTTCTCGGTTTCATCATGCTCGGTGACGCACTCGGCGACGCCCTGGATCCGAAAGGCCGGGCGTCGAGGTGACCACTGTGGGCGAGCGGATTCGAGGCGGGGAGCAGATATGACCGACGACGCCCGGGCGGAGCGTCCGCTGCTGCGGATCCGGGATCTGCGGATCGCGTTCGGAGACGGGGACAACCGGGTGGACGCGGTACGCGGCGTCGACCTCACGGTGTACCCCGGGGAGACGGTGGCCATCGTCGGCGAGAGCGGTTCCGGGAAATCGACCACCGCGCACGCGATCATCGGCCTGCTCCCGCGCGCCGGCCGGATCGTCGCGGGCAGTATCGAATTCGACGGCACGGAACTGACCGGTGCGGCCGAATCACGACTGGTGGAGGTGCGGGGTACGAGAATCGGTTTCGTTCCGCAGGACCCGATGTCGAACCTCGATCCGGTGCACAAGATCGGATTCCAGATCCGGGAAACCCTCGCGGCCAACGGTATCGCCCGCGGCCGCGCCGCCCGGGATCAGGCGGTGGAACTACTGCGCTCCGCGGGGATACCGGACCCGGAGCAGCGGGTCGACCAGTACCCGCACGAATTGTCCGGCGGCCTGCGGCAGCGCGCGTTGATCGCGATGGCGTTGTCGGGACGCCCCGGGCTCCTGATCGCCGACGAACCCACCTCCGCTCTCGATGTCACCGTGCAGCGCCGGATCCTCGACCATATCGACAGCCTCACCGGCCGATTCGGGACCGCGATGTTGCTCATCACCCATGATCTCGGCCTGGCCGCCGAACGCGCCGAACACCTGGTGGTGATGTATCGCGGCCGGGTGGTGGAGTCGGGGCCCGCACTGGAACTGTTGCGTGACCCGCGGCACGAGTACACCCGCAAACTGGTCGAATCGGCGCCGTCCCTGGCGTCCGCCCGACGGCCGGAGCGAGTTCGCGAACTCGCCACCGGGGATGCCGTCCTGGTGGCCGACCGGCTCACCAAGAGCTATCGGGCCCGTGGTTCGGTGCCGTGGCGATCCGGAGAATCCGTGGCTGTCGAGGAAGTTTCGTTCACGCTGCACCGCGGGCGCACCACCGCGCTGGTCGGGGAGTCGGGGTCCGGCAAGTCCACGGTCGCGCAACTGGTACTCGGTCTGCTCGAACCCAGCTCCGGGTCGGTCGTCTTCGACGGCGGGGATATCGGCCGCCTGAAGGGGCGTGAGCAGACCCGGTTCCGCCGCCGGGTGCAACCGATCTTCCAGAACCCATACGCCTCGCTGGACCCCCTGTACTCGATCCATCGTTGTATCGACGAACCGCTGCGAACCCACGGGATCGGCACCCGCGCCGAACGGCAGAGCCGGGTCCGCGAACTGCTGGAACACGTCGCGCTGCCCAGTAGCGTGCTGGACCGCTATCCCGAGGAGCTCTCCGGCGGCCAGCGGCAGCGCGTCGCCATCGCGCGCGCCTTGGCCCTGAAACCCGAACTACTGGTCTGCGACGAAGCGGTCTCGGCGCTCGACGTCCTGGTCCAGCAGAACATCCTCGATCTGCTCACCCGGCTCCAAGACGAACTGGGCCTGACCTATCTGTTCATCACCCACGATCTGGCGGTGGTCCGTCAGCTCGCCGACGAGGTCCTGGTGATGCACCGGGGCCGAATCGTCGAAGCGGCGCCGGTCGGGGAGATCTTCGAATCCCCGCGCGAGGAGTACACCCGCCGCCTGCTCGAGGCCATCCCCGGCCGGGAACTGCTCACCGGCTGAAGCGGGCCGCTACCGCCGCCGGCGAGGCGGTTCTCGCCTGCGGGGCCGGCGCTCGAGCCGTGATCCGGCGGCGGTAGCGTGCTGATCCGTGACCGATCCGCTCGCGCCGCTCATCGAACTGCCCGGGGTCCGGGCCGCCGCCGACAAGGCCCGTGACGCGCTGGCCGAGGTCCACCGGCACCGGGCGAACCGCCGCGGCTGGGCCACCACCGCCGCCGAGGCCTCGGTGCGCGCCGCCCGCTCGTCGGCGGCGCTGGCCGGCGGCAGTACGGAGTTGCCGGCCGACGGCGCGATCAGCGACCCGATCCTGACCGGTGCGTTGCGGGTGGGGCAGGCACTCGACGGCGACGCGCTGCGCAACCTGGTCGGCATCTGGGAACGCGCGCCGCTGCAGGCACTGGCCCGGTTGCATCTGCTGGCGGCCGCCGACCTGGTCGCCGAGGAGAACGAATTGGGTCGTCCGCGGGCCGACGGCGGCGTCGCCGGGCGCCTGGACGTGCTGGCGCAGACGCTGCTCACCACCTCCGCGCCCGCACCGGTCACCGCGGCCGTGGTGCACGGTGAGCTGCTGACCCTGAAACCGTTCGGTTCGGCCGACGGACTGGTCGCGCGGGCCGCCTCCCGGCTGGTGACGGTGGCCAGTGGGCTCGACCCTCGCTCGCTCGGCGTGCCCGAGGTGTTCTGGCTGCGCCGGCGCCAGGCCTATCTGGACGCGGCGGCCGGATTCGGGTCGGGCACCGCCGAGGGCGTCGGCGGCTGGGTGCTTTTCTGCTGCGGCGCGCTCGAGGACGGCGCGCGCGAAGCGACATCGATAGCGGACGCCGCTGCCGGCTGATCAGGGCGCATGCGCCCGCGGGTAGATCTGCCTCGAACGTCAAAGCGGGCGGCTTGGTCGTGCGACCTCACCGCCCGCGAGCACGGACTACCTGGTTACCATGCGTGCTGAATTGGGTTGTGTTCTCCGGCCTCGGCGTTCCTCCGGGCTCCGCAGCAGCTCATCCCCGCAGCTATGCGAGGCCATCGCCGGCAACGGACCGGATTTCGCAGGCCCACAACGCTTCTGCCCTTGTAGCGGCGAGCTCCGCGTGGGTACCGGGCGTCCGTGCTGGGAAGGGTGGGTCGGGAGACTGAGCCTTCTCTTCCGGCTCCGCCTTGGCCTTCCTTCCTTCCGTGCCTCCATTTTTACACTGTGACTGCACTCACATCAAGGGCTGACGCAACTTCGTGGAACAAATGGAAATCGGGCACAACGGTCGGAGTCTTATGCTATAAGTCCAGGTCGTGAGGATGTTCATCGTCGTCGCAGCAGTCGGTAGGTCACTGCTCCCGCGACAAGCGCACTGACCGCGACGGCGAGTCCCGTGGCCACGGTTTTCGACGGCGACTGAAAGCGTGACCACAGTGAGACCGGGTTGGAGAAGCCGAGTACGGGCCAGCCCCGGTTCGTCGCCTCGCGGCGCAGACCGCGGTCGGGGTTGACCGCGGTGGGGTGCCCGACCGCGGTCAGCATCGGCAGATCGGTGATCGAATCGGAATACGCGTAGCAGCGCGTGAGGTCGTAACCCTCAGCCGCGGCGAGCTTCTCGATCGCGGTGACCTTTCCTTCGCCGTAGCAGTAGAAATCGACCGCACCGGTGTACTTGCCGTCCACGACCTCCATCCGGGTCGCGGCGGTATGGGTGGCGCCCAGCGCTTCGGCGATCGGGGCCACCACTTCCTCACCCGAGGCGGAGACGATCACCACGTCGTGTCCGCGAATGCGGTGGTCGGCGATGAGGTCGACGGCCTCCGCGTAGATCAGCGGGTCCACCAGCTCGTGCAGGGTCTCCGCCACGATCGACCGGATCTGGGCGACATCCCAGCCGGCGACCATATCGGTGAGGTGCGCCCGCATCCGCTCCATCTGATCGTGGTCGGCGCCGGAGAGCAGGAACAAGAAGTGGGCGTAACTGCTCTCCAGTACGGCCCGTCGGTTGATCAGGCCCTGGTCGAAAAACGGTTTGCTGAACACGTAAGTGCTCGATCTGGCTATCACCGTCTTGTCCAGATCGAAGAAGGCGGCGATGCGGCCGTTCTCGTGGTGCCGATCGCCGGGAGATGGTGTCGTTTCACCGGAGCCCGTCACCCGATCCAGGATAGGCATCAGCGCGTCGCGTGTCGTGCCCGCTATGCGCCTGTATACGGACTGACCAGCGGTTTTCCCACCCGGAGGGGAGTGAGGGTGGCCTGTGCAACTTCTTTGTCGTCGGGCTTGCGTTCCGGCCCGTTCTTGGGTGTAGTATTGCTGGCACCTGGACATGTTCCAGGCGTGTTCAGCCCGACCCCCCGGGGCTGAACCCCGACGGCCCCAGCCTCCTCCCCCCCCGGCTGGGGCCGTCCTCTATCCAGGGGACGATCGCCGGCTCCGAAAAGTTCTCCACAGCCCGCGAGTTGTCCACAATCGCCGCAGCCACCGGTTCCAGCAGGTCCGAACGGGCCAGGCTGGGGTCCATGGATCACGACGCGACGCCCACCGCCGGGGAGCCACCCGCGGTGCTGGTGCTCATCCGGGACGACCGGTTACGCGAGGAAGTGCGCCGGGTCGCCGCCGCGGCCGGCCGGCGAATCGACGAAGCCGAGGCGCCGGCCGGCAGGCATCCCTGGTCGGCGGCACCACTCGTGGTACTCGACACCGAGGCCGCCGTGGTGTCCGCGAGCACGGCGCCCCCGCGGCGCAGCGGCGTGGTCACCGTCACCGACGGTGAACCCGGACTGGCCGACTGGCAGGCGGCCGCGGTGCTCGGCGCCGAACGGGTGATCGCGCTCCCGGCCGCCGCGGTAGAGCTCATCGAGAAATTCGCCGAATACGGAGAACAGCGCACCGACGGCGGAGTCGTGATCGCCCTGGCCGGCGCGGGCGGCGGCGCCGGGGCGTCCGTCCTCGCCGCCGCGACCGCGCTGCGCTCGGCCACCGCCGGGTTCCGGCCGCATACGGTGCTGGTCGACGGCGCGCCCCGCGGCGGCGGCCTCGATCTGCTGCTCGGCATCGAGGGCGCGCCGGGCCTGCGCTGGCCGGATCTGGTCGTGGACGACGGCCGGGTCGCCGCCGCGGAACTGCACAATGCGCTCCCAGCCGCGGGCGGCGGGCTGTCGGTGCTGTCCAGCGGCCGAGGCCGGGGCCGGACCGGTCCTATCGGCGCGGCCGCCGTGCACGCTGTCGTCGAAGCCGCCCGGGGCGCGGGCGATCTCGTGGTGTGCGATATCTCCAGCGAGCGCGGTTCGCATACGGACCGGATACTCGATGCCGCCGATCTCGTGGTGCTCGTCGTGCCCGCGCAGTTGCGCGCGGTGGCGGCAGCCGGTGCCGCGGCGGAATGGATCGCGCAGCGCAACCCCAACCGCGGCCTGGTGGTGCGCGGTCCGGCGCCCGGCAACCTGCGTGGCCACGATATCGCCGCCGTGCTGGAACTGCCGCTGCTGGCTGCGGTCCGGGCGCAACCGGGTCTGGCCGCGCGGCTCGAACGCCGGGGTCTGCGGTTACGGCGCGGGCCCTTGCGGGACGCCTGCGATGCGGTACTGGCGGTGCTGAGCCCACCCGATTCGCGGCGGGCCGGATGAGCGCCGGAACCGAACACCCGGGGGTGGTGACGACCGAACTGCTGGAACGGGTTCGGGAACGGCTGGCCGGAGACCGCGCGGAGCCCGAACCCGCACGGGTCGCAGCGGCCATCCGCGCCGAAGCCGGCGGCATGCTGGGGGATACCGATCTGCTGCGCGCCCTGCGGCTGCTACAGACCGAACTCACCGGAGCAGGCGTGCTCGAACCGCTACTGCACGATCCCGCGGTCGCCGATGTGCTGGTCACCGCTCCGGACGCGGTGTGGATCGATCGGGGCCGCGGGGTCGAACGGACATCGATGACCTTTCCCGACGAAGCCGCCGTCCGGCGGCTGGCGCAGCGCCTGGCCCTCTCGGCGGGTCGTCGCCTCGACGATGCCCAGCCGTGGGTCGACGGGCAGCTGTCCGGCCGGGAACTGGTACTGGGGCAGAGCTTCGGTGTCCGGCTGCACGCCGTGCTCGCCCCCGTCGCTCGCGGCGGCACCTGCCTGTCGCTCCGGATCCTGCGTCCGGCGACCCAGGGTCTGGATGCGCTCTCCCGATCCGGCGCGGTGCCGTCCGGCGCGAAAGTTCTGCTGCAACAGATTGTTCGCGCTCGTCTGGCCTTCCTCGTGGTCGGGGGCACCGGTGCGGGGAAGACCACCTTGCTCTCCGCACTGCTCGCCGAGGTGGACCAGAAAGAGCGCATCATCTGTGTCGAGGACGCGGCCGAACTCGCACCGCCGCATCCGCATGTGGTCCGGCTGGTGGCCCGGCCGCCCAATATCGAAGGGGCGGGGGAGATCACGTTGCGTGATCTGGTCCGGCAGGCCTTGCGTATGCGTCCCGATCGCATAGTGGTCGGCGAAGTGCGCGGTGCGGAGGTCGTCGACCTGCTCACCGCGTTGAACACCGGGCACGACGGCGGTGCGGGAACGATCCACGCCAACTCGATCCGGGAGGTGACCGCGCGGCTCGAGGCGCTGGCCGGGCTGGGCGGGATGGATCGGCCGGCGCTACACAGTCAATTGGCCGCTGCCGTGCACGTGGTACTGCACGTCCGGCGGCGAGCCGACGGGTTCCGGTATCTCGCGGAAATCGGGGTGGTGCAGCGGGACAACGCCGGCTGGGTGGAGATCCGCCCGGCATGGCGCGCGGCCGGTCCGGCACCCGCCGCCGGGGTGCTGCACGCCGTACTCGCGGAACGGGCCGGGTGATGTTCCCGGTCGTGATAGCAGTCGGCCCTGTCGCGGCGGCACTGGGATGTACTGCTCTGGCGCTGTTGTTCGTACCGGGTCACGCGGGCAGGCGGCGATTCGGCAGGGTGTTCGAAGCCCGTACGGCCCCGGCCCTTCCGATGCGGTGGTTGGTTCGCGGGGCAGGTGGTATCGGATGTGTGTCGGCGTTCGCGCTGGGGAGCGGCAGCCTGTTGGCCGCGCTGCTCGTCGCGGGCACTGTCGCGGTGCGGCTGCGCCGCTCCCGTCGGGCTCGTCTGCACCGCATCGAGTGCGAGCACCTCCTCGACGGGCTCGAGGCCGTGGTCTCCGAACTGCGGGTGGGCGCGCACCCGAGTGCCGCGGCCGCAGCCGCCGCCCGGGAGAGCGGCGGTGTCGCGGCGGCGGCCTTCGCGGTCGGTTCGGCGCGCAGCAGGCTGGGTGGGTCCGGTGCGGAGGGATTGCTCCGTCCCGATTCGGTGATCGCCGCCGAACTGGGCCGCGTGGCCGATGCCTGGCAGGTCGCCGAGCGGCACGGTCTGGCTCTGGCCGAACTCCTGGCGGCGGCCCGCGCCGATCTCGCCGCCCGGATGAGATTTCGGACCCGGACCGACGCTTCGCTGGCCGGTGCTCGCGCCACCGCGGCGATTCTGGCGGTGCTACCGGTGCTGGGTATCGGTCTGGGGCAGTTGATGGGTGCCCATCCGCTCCAGGTGCTGTTCGTCGCCCCGGCGGGCCGCTTTCTCCTGCCACTCGGCGCCGGCCTGGCCTGTGCCGGGCTGCTCTGGGCGGACGAGATCACCAGGAGGGTGGCCCCGCGGTGAACCCGGACATGCCGCCGACTCCATCCGACGTGCCGCCACGTGGTCCTTCTTCCGGCGGGGACGCCCCGGTATGCGAAGTGGCGACTCGGGCAGATGTACCGAATCCGATTCGGCGGACACGGACTGCGCGGATCGATGTCCGCCTGGTCGTCCTCATCGAACGCCACCGAAAGGAAAAGCGATGGCGATCCATGGCTGGCCGTTCCTCCTGCTGTCGGCAGCAATACTGCTGGTACCGGCCCCGGCTCCGGCGGTTGCCCGGTTGAGCCCCGGCATACCTCCCCGGCGGGTGCGATCCCGGAAACCCGTCGCGGCCACCGATCCGGTCGCGATCGCGACGCTGTTCGATCTGCTGGCCGCCTGTCTACGGGCTGGTTTGCCGACCGCCGCCGCGCTGCGTGCGGTCGCGCCGGCCGCAGCCGATTCGCTGTCGGATCGGCTGCAACGGGTGGCCGATCTGCTCGCCCTCGGTGCCGACCCGGCCGTGGCGTGGGCTCCCGCCGAGGCCGGCGGCCCGAGCGCTCCCGAATTCGACGCGCTCGCCCGGCTGGCGCGGCGCTCGGCCCGCTCGGGTTCGTCACTGGCCGCGGCCATCGGCGAACTCGCCGAGGAGCGCCGCACCCTGGTGGAGGAAGCGGCGACCGCGCGGGCCGAACGGGCCGGCGTCCTGATCGGCGGACCCTTGGGCCTGTGCTTCCTACCGGCGTTCATCTGCCTCGGCATAGTGCCGGTGATCATCGGCTTGGCGGGTGGGGTGCTCGGCGGGGGCCTGCTGTGACTCCGCGGCCGGCGGCGGATATCGAGATGTGCTCGTACGGAACGGCTGTGCGAGCCGAGGAGAGAGGGGGTCGGGATGCTGATGAGCCGAACGACGATGTGGAACGCACGGGATCTGATGCGAGGAGCATGGCGAAGGGCGAACAACCGGCTGCTGCGCGTGGTGTCGGAGGAGGAGGGGATGAGCACCGTCGAATACGCGATCGGGACCATAGCCGCGGCCGCTTTCGGCGCGGTGTTGTACACCGTGGTGACCGGCGAGAGCATCCCCGACGCGCTGACCGGGATCATCGAGAAGGCGCTGAACACCAGCGTCTGAGGTATCCGGTCGGTTCACCGGGCGGCGTCGCCGTCGACGGCAAGAGGGCCGTCGGTGCGTTCCGGCGCCCGGTGACCGGCGAGACCGGGTCGGTGACCGTCGAAGCGGCGATTGCACTCGCCGCGATCGCCGCGACCGCCGCGTTATGCGTCGGCGCGGTACTCGCGGCGGTGACCCAGGTGCGGTGTGTGGATGCCGCGCGTGAGGCGGCCCGGTTGGCGGCCCGTGGCGATCGCGGTGCCGCGGAGGTCGCCGCGCGCCGGGTAGCGCCGGAGGGGGCGGAGATCTCGGTGCGCTACGAGGGCGGTCGGGTGATCGCCGTCGTAGCGTCCGATACTCCGCTGTTACCCGTTCTCCGGCTGCACGCCGAGGCGGTGGCCGCGACCGAGCCGGATCCGGGTCCGTGAGCCACCGAGGCCGAACGTCGCCGACTCGGTGTGCGGGCTGCGTGCGTGCGGAACGGGCGGCTCGGCCCCCGAGTATTGGGTATCGGGCACGGCATCCGGCAGGAGAGGAGGGCTCAGCGACGGTCACGGCATGTCTGGCGCTGGCGGGCTTGGTCGTGGTGACCGTGCTCGTCGTCCAGTTCGGTGGGGTGGTCGTGGCGCGGCACCGGGCGCAGGCCGCGGCGGATCTCGCCGCCCTGGCCGCCGCGGGGGAACTGTGGAATGGCGCGGAAGCCGGATGTGCGGCGGCGGAATCACTCGGCCGGCGAATGGCGGCTCATCTCGCACGGTGCGAGATAGACGGCTGGGATGCCGTGATCACGGTCGAAGAAAAAGTACCGTTGGGTCCGTTCGGGACGCGGAGTATACGAGCGGTTGCGCGAGCCGGGCCGGTCGGAGAAGCGACGTGATCGGCCTATACCGAATTTTGTTAACGAAGAATTCGGTATTCACTTAGCGACGGCAATTAATGGTCCGTTACTCGCATTCATCTTTTGTTCCGGAATTGATACGAAAGGGGTCTCTGTAGCTACCGACCGGTCCTTTAGCAACAATACAGTTAATATGATGCTTATCCTTTAAATTCGACGGCCTGACCGGCGTTACTGCGGCCGCTCCGGCTCACCCGGCAACGTCGTGACGCTCCCGGCCCGTCAGCTCGGTGAGAATCGCGTTCAACAACCGGATCGCCCCGGCTTTCTCCAGGGGATCGTTGCCGTTCCCGCACTTGGGCGACTGCACGCAGGATGGGCACCCACTACGGCAGGAACACGCCTCGACCGCCGCGAGGGTGGCGGCGAGCCAGCGCCGCAGCATCGTGTAGCCGCGCTCGGCGAACCCCGCCCCGCCGGGCTGCCCGTCGTAGACGAAAACCGTAGGCAGACCGGTATCGGCGTGCTGAGCTGTGGAAACCCCGCCGATATCCCATCGGTCACAGGTCGCCACCAGCGGCAACAGTCCGATCGCCGCGTGTTCGGCGGCATGCAACGCGCCAGGTACCGCCGCGGCGTCGATCCCGGCTCGGTCCAGCAGTTCCGGCGTCACGGTGTAGAGCACGGCGGTGGTGGGCAGAGTCTGCTCGGGCAGGTCGAGTTCAACCAGGTCGAGGACCTCCCCGGTGACCAGGGTGCGCAGGTAGCCCACCACCTGACTGCGTACCGTCACGTCCGCGAAAGCCGCGGTGACCTCGCCGGAGGTCGTGCTCTCACGCACCGCGTCCAGCGTGAGGGAGGTGATCCGGCGGGCGCTGGTGGTCCAGCCCGGGGCATCGGCGCGGACCAGGGCGGCACCGCCATCGAGGTCCAGTTCCTCGACCACATAGCTCTCGCCCTGGTGCAGGTGGACGGCACCTTCGTGCAGGGTGGCCGGGGCCCTTCCGGCGTCCGCCGTGCCGAGGAAGCGTCCCGTCTCGGCCACCACGATCGCGACCTGGGTGCCGATGCCGCCGCGGACGTCGACCTGGTCGTGCGGCGGTTCGGCGCCCGTATAGAACCACCGGCTACCGCCCTCGGCTTCTCGTCGCCGGACAAGCCCCTGACCTGCTAATTCCGTAAGTAATCCGGGGGCGCCGAATGCTCGGGCCTCCGTGTCGGCGATGGGCAATTCCATGGCCGCGCAGAGTAGTTGCGGACCGAGTACATACGGGTTCGAGGGATCGATGATGCTCGCTTCCACCGGGCGGTCCAGCAGGGCTTCGGGATGGTGCACGAGATAGGTGTCCAGGGGGTCGTCGCGGGCCACCAGCAGGGCCAGTGCGCCTTGCGTCCGGCGTCCGGCCCGGCCGATCTGCTGGCGGAACGAGGCGACCGTGCCGGGAAATCCGGCCAGGACCACGGCGTCCAGCCCGGCGATGTCCACCCCGAGTTCCAGGGCATTCGTGGTCGCCACGGCCAGCAGGGACCCGTTCGAGAGCCCGGCTTCCAAGGCCCGCCGGTCCTCGGGTAGATATCCACCGCGGTAGGCGGCGACACGGTCTGTCAGGTCGGGGTCGATTTCGGTGAGGCGCTGCCGGGTGTGGACGGCGATCAGCTCGGCTGCCCGGCGCGACCGCGCGAAGGTCAGCGTCCGCGCTCCCTCCAGGACCAGGTCGGCGGTGATACGGGCCGCCTCTGTGGTGGCGCCGAGCCGGACAGGCGCACCGTTCTCCCCGGTCACTGCGGTGAGCAGCGGCGGTTCCCAGAACGCGACGGTGCGCGGCCCGCGCGGCGACCCGTCCTCGGTCACCGCCACGCAGTCGGCGCCGACCAGCCTGGACGCTGCCGCGGCCGGTTCGGCGGCCGTCGCGGAGCAGAGGACGAAGACCGGATCGGCGCCGTAGTGGGCCGCCAGCCGGCGCAGTCGGCGCAAAATCAGTGCCACATGGGAACCGAACAGTCCCCGGTAGGCGTGGCACTCGTCGACCACCACATAGCGCAGCTGACGGAAGAAGCGTGACCAGCTGCGATGCGAGCGCAGCAGGCTCAGGTGCAGCATGTCCGGGTTGGTGAACAACCAGCGGGCCTCGGCGCGCACCCACTGCCGGATCTCGGTGGGGGTGTCGCCGTCGTAGGCGGCGACGGGAATCCGGCGCAGGGATCCGTGCCGGGTGAGTTCACCGACCATTCGAAGCTGATCGGCGCCCAGTGCCTTGGTCGGGGCGAGGTACAGCGTGGTCGCCCGCTGGTCCTCGTGCAGTGCGGTGAGAACGGGGAGCTGGTAGCCGAGCGATTTTCCGGACGCCGTCCCGGTCGCCACCACCACGTGCTGTCCACGGGCGGCATGGTCGGCGGTGGCCGCCTGGTGACTCCACGGCGCCTCGATACCTTCCGCGCGCAGCGCGTTCACGACTTCCGGCGCCGACCAGGCCGGCCAATCGGCCGGTGTGGCGGCCCGGCCGGGTACCTCGGCGATATGGGTCAGACGCGAATCAGTGGCCGGAACGCCATCGAGGACACGATTCAGCAACGATCGCCCATAGGACTGATCGGTCCGGGTCTCTCGGGTCATGCCTGGGCGCCTTCCGGGTCTTCGGACAATGTGAAACACCACCGTCCGCCTCGTGTCACCTGCGGGTTCGATACCCAATAGCGATCTGGGTCACAACCGGGTACGCGGTCCGGACGCTGGTTATCGGAAGGCAAACATACCGGAGGTTCGGAATCGGGCGGCCTATCCCTTACCCCCGCATTCGCGAGATCATTTTTTTTGCAAATTGTCGGTAACTCCGCTGTTGAATTTCCCAAAGACATGGTTCACTGGTTCTCGGTCGCAAGCTTCTGTGTTCGAGGGACGGATGCAAAGTCCTAACCCTGGCAGGATCGATGTTGCGAATGGCATACGTTGGCCCCCATAGGAGTCCAGAGTAGCGCCGACCGCAACAGGCCCGGTGGACGAAACCCAGTTGTCCGCCGTTCCGAGTAAGAAAAGAGAAGGAACAGAATGGCACAGGGAACTGTGAAGTGGTTCAACGCGGAGAAGGGCTTCGGCTTCATCGCGCCCGAAGACGGTTCTGCGGACGTCTTCGTCCACTATTCCGAGATCCAGGGTTCGGGTTTCCGTACCCTCGAAGAAAATCAGAAGGTCGAGTTCGAGGTTGGCCAGGGCACCAAGGGCCCCCAGGCCACCGGAGTTCGCGCGCTCAGCTGAGCGAGTCCACCTCCCAGTCCGTCCCTCGCCTCCCGTAACGGGAGCGAGGGACGAACTATATGTGGAGTATGCGTACCTCCGCGTTCGCTCCGGCCGTGCGCTCTTTGCGTACCTCCGCGTTCGCTCCGGCCGTGCGCTCTTTGCGTACCTCCGCGTTCGCTCCGGCCGTGCGCTCTTTGCGTACCTCCGCATTCGCTCCGGCCGTGCGCTCTTTGCGTACCTCCGCGTTCGCTCCGGCCGTGCGCTCTTTGCGTACCTCCGCATTCGCTCCGGCCGTGCGTTCGTTGGCATCGGCTCCCGTCGTGCGATCGAACGACCCCCGGGTAGACGCTTCGTTCGTGAGTCCAGGCGGCCCCCGGGTGGACGCCGCGCCGGTATGTCTATCGCCCGGCGGCCCGTCCGCCGTGCGCGTTCGGCATATCAGCGCAGCCGAACCGGGGCGACATCCGTGTGACGGTGCGTCCGCTGAACCCGCGCTCTCCGCGCGCGGCGGTGCCATACGGCGTGCTTTCCGGGACGTTTCGTATCTATTGTGGACGCGGGCTTTCCGGGGCCGGCACCTGCCGTATGCTCGGCGGGTAGTGTGGCGCCGACCGGGACCGGAGGGTGGCGTGCCGCCGTGGGGCAGGGCACTCCCATCTCTCGCCACTCGTATCCGTCGAACGTGCTCCGCGCCACGCGCGGACCGGAGGCGGATCGGCCTCCGCGCACACCGGTCAAGTCGATACTGCGGGGATTCGTGACGCACCGTGCGTGCCGACTGTCGGCGCGGCCCTGCATACTGAACGGCATCGACGCGCCATCGCCCGATGGTCGCAACCGTTCGACCACGCGCGGCGTCGAGGTATAAACGTGACTGGTGGTGATGTAAGGCGTCACCATCTGCTCAATCAGCCGCGTCCTGCGTACCGAGCAGTGTTCAGCGGGTCGAGAAGGAAAGGGATTCGCCGGTGGCAACACGAGACCGAAACGCAGCCGAGGCGGGTCGTCCCGTGCGTCGTCTCGTCATCGTCGAATCCCCGACGAAGGCCCGCAAAATCGCGCCCTACCTGGGGCGGGACTATACGGTCGAGGCATCGGTCGGCCATATCCGGGATCTGCCGCGCGGTGCGGCCGATGTCCCGGCCAAGTACAAGGGCCAGGACTGGGCGCGGCTCGGGGTGGACGTCAACAACGACTTCGAACCCATCTATGTCGTCAGCCCGGAGAAGAAGAGCAAGGTCACCGAACTCAAGGGTCTGCTGGCCGACGCCGACGAGTTGTATCTGGCCACCGACCCCGACCGCGAGGGCGAGGCCATCGCCTGGCATCTGCTGGAGACGCTGAAGCCGAAGGTGCCGGTCCGGCGGATGGTCTTCCACGAGATCACCGAGCCGGCGATCCGCGCGGCCGCCGCCGACACCCGCGACCTGGACAACGACCTGGTCGACGCGCAGGAAACCCGGCGCATCCTGGACCGGTTGTACGGCTACGAGGTCAGTCCGGTGCTGTGGAAGAAGGTCATGCCGCGGCTGTCGGCGGGCCGGGTACAGTCCGTGGCGACCCGGGTGATCGTGCAGCGCGAGCGGGAACGGATGGCGTTCCGGTCGGCGGAGTACTGGGATATCGCCGCGAGACTGGATGCCGGCGGCGAAGCCGACTCCGCCAATCCACGCGTCTTCTCCGCCCGCCTCGTCGACGTGGACGGCTCGCGGGTCGCCACCGGCCGCGATTTCGGGTCCGACGGCCGGCTCAAGGCCGATTCCCGGGCGCTGGTCCTGGACGAGGTCCGGGCCCGCCGCCTGGCCGAGGCTTTGCACGGCGCCGACCTGGTGGTGACCTCCGCCGAGTCCAAGCCCTACACCCGCAAACCGTATGCGCCGTTCATGACCTCCACGCTGCAGCAGGAGGCCGGCCGCAAGCTGCGGTTCACCTCGGAACGCACCATGCGCACCGCGCAGCGGCTGTACGAGAACGGTTACATCACCTATATGCGAACCGACTCGACCACGCTGTCGGAGTCGGCGATCAATGCCGCGCGCACCCAGGCCACCCAGCTCTACGGTGCCGAATTCGTGCATCCCACCGCCCGGCAGTACACCCGGAAGGTGAAGAATGCGCAGGAAGCGCACGAGGCCATCCGTCCCGCGGGCGACACCTTCGCCACCCCGGGCCAGTTGCACGCGCGGCTGGACAACGACGAGTTCCGGCTCTATGAGCTGATCTGGCAGCGCACCGTCGCCTCGCAGATGGCCGACGCCAGGGGCACCACCCTCACTCTGCGGATCACCGGTACCGCCGGCACCGGCGAGGAATGCGTGTTCTCCGCCTCGGGTCGCACCATCACCTTCCCGGGCTTCTTGAAGGCCTATGTGGAAAGTGTCGACGAGGAGGCCGGCGGCCAGTCCGACGACGCCGAAACCCGGTTGCCGCAGCTCGCCGAGGGCGAGGGCGTCACCGCCGTCGAGTTGAACCCCGACGGGCACAGCACCAACCCGCCCGCCCGCTACACCGAGGCCTCGCTGATCAAATCGCTGGAGGAACTCGGCATCGGGCGGCCGTCCACCTATTCGTCGATCATCAAGACCATCCTGGACCGCGGCTACGTCTACAAACGCGGTAGTGCGCTGGTGCCGTCCTGGGTGGCCTTCTCCGTGACCGGGCTGCTGGAGCAGTACTTCGGCCGCCTGGTCGATTTCGATTTCACCGCTGCCATGGAAGACGATCTGGACGCCATCGCCGGCGGCCGGGCGCAACGCGGAAACTGGTTGTCCAGCTTCTACTTCGGTGGTGACGACGGCGCCGAGGGCTCGGTCGCGCGGTCCGGCGGTCTGAAGCGGATGGTCGGGGAGCGGCTCGACGATATCGATGCCCGCCTGATCAACTCCATCAAGCTCTTCAGCGACGACGCGGGTCGTGATGTGGTGGTGCGGGTCGGCCGGTACGGGCCGTACCTGGAACGTATGGTCGCCGACCCCGACAATCCGGATGCCGAGCCGACCTCCCAGCGCGCCAATCTCCCCGATGACCTGCCGCCCGACGAGCTCACCCCGGAGGTGGCGGAAAAACTCTTCTCCACTCCGCAGGAGGGGCGCACCCTGGGGAACGACCCGGGCAACGGGCACGAAATCGTGGTCAAGGAAGGACGTTTCGGCCCGTACGTCACCGAGATCCTGCCGGAGACCGACGAGGACCAAGCGGCCAAGAAGACCGCGAAGAAGAACGCGCCGAAACCGCGCACCGGGTCGCTGTTCACATCGATGGACCCGGCCACGGTCACGCTCGAGGACGCGTTGAAACTGCTGTCGCTGCCGCGCGTGGTCGGCAACGACCCGGCCTCCGGCGAGGAGATCACCGCGCAGAACGGCCGGTATGGGCCGTATCTGAAGAAGGGCACCGATTCGCGGTCGCTGGCCACCGAGGATCAGATCTTCAATGTGACCCTCGACGAGGCCCTCAAACTTTATGCCGAACCCAAACGCAGAGGTAGACAGGCCGCGGCAGCCGCGCCGCTCCGGGAACTCGGCAACGATTCCGCCACCGGGAAGCCGATGGTCATCAAGGACGGGCGCTTCGGGCCCTACGTGACCGACGGTGAGACCAACGCCAGCCTGCGCAAGGGCGACGAAGTCGAATCCATCACCGACGAACGCGCTTCCGAACTGCTGGCCGACCGGCGGGCGCGCGGCCCGGTGAAGAAGGCGGCCAAGAAGGCTCCCGCCAAGAAGACTCCGGCCAAGAAGGCCGCCGCCAAGAAGACCACGACCGCGGCGAAGAAAACGACCACCGCGAAAGCGGCCGCGAAGAAGACCGCGGCCAAGAAGGCTCCCGCGAAGAAGGCCCCGGCGAAGCAGTCCGCGGCCCGGTCGTCTTCCCAGAGCGAAGACTAAATGGCGGTTGCCTGTCGGACCGTCGCAGTAACGTCGCGCGCGGATACCGTCCGATGACAAGGAGCGCCGATGCCCGGTAGCCGGGAACGCGAAGATCTCGTCCAACTGCTCGACGAACAGCGTGAGATGTTCCGGATAACGCTGCGGGGTATCGACGACGAGCAGGCGCGGCAGCGGACCACCGCCAGCGAACTGACCCTCGGCGGCCTGCTGCACCACATCATCCGCTGTGAGCGGGATTGGACGAAGGTGCTGGTCGAGCGGGACGAGAACGCCGAAACGAAGCTCGAGGACTACGCGGGCGAATACGTCATCGGGGACGACGAGACGGTCACCGGTCTGCTTGCCGAATGGGAGCGCGTCGCCGCGAACACCGCCGAGATCGTCCGCGCCGTGGACGATCTGGACGCCTCGATTCCCACACCCACCAACCCGTGGGTGCCCGGCCGGGTGTGGTGGTCCGCGCGGTTCCTGATCCTGCACATCCTCCGTGAGATCGCCCACCACAGCGGGCACGCCGATATCATCCGCGAACAATTGGACGGGGCGAACACCACCGCGCAGCGCGCCGGGTAGTCCGGCCGGAGAATTCCGGCAGCCGAGAGCAGGACGGTGGGAGCACCTGTACTGGTGTGCCCCGGTGGCCGGTCGTGGCCGGGTCGAGCGTATTAGGGTGTGAGCGTGGTGGGTGTCTTCGAGCGTCTCGTGGGTCAGGATTCGGTGACCGCCGATCTGACCGCCGCCGCGGTCGCGGGCCGATCCGGTGTGGCCGAGGGCGCCATGACGCATTCGTGGCTGTTCACGGGCCCTCCTGGATCCGGTCGTGAGGTCGCCGCGCTGTGCTTCGCGGCCGCGCTGCAGTGCACCGATCCCGGACAGCCCGGGTGCGGCCGTTGCCACGCCTGCACCACCACCATGGCCGGCACGCACGGCGATGTCCGGAGAGTGGTCCCCGAGGGCCTGAGCATCTCCACCAAGGAGATGCGCGGGATCGTGCAGATCGCGGCCCGGCGCCCCAGCACCGGCCGCTGGCAGGTGGTGGTGATCGAGGACGCCGACCGGCTCACCGAAGCCGCGGGCAACGTACTGCTCAAGGTGGTGGAAGAGCCGCCCCAGCGGACCGTGTTCCTGCTGTGCGCCCCTTCGGTGGATCCCGAGGACATCTCCGTCACCCTGCGATCCCGTTGCCGGCACGTCCACCTGATCACCCCCTCCGCTCCGGCGATAGCCCAGGTCCTGCGTGAACACGACGGCCTCGATCCGGAAACGGCCGACTGGGCGGCCGCAGTGAGTGGCGGGCATATCGGCCGCGCCCGCCGCCTCGCCACCGACGACGAGGCCCGCGCCCGCCGCCGTCGCGCCCTGGACGTCGTGACCGCGGTGGCCCGTGGCACCGCCTACCTCGCCGCCGACGAACTGGTGAAGGCCGCCGAAGACGAGGCGAAACAGCTCAGCGCCGAGCGCGACGAACGCGAACGCGAAGAACTGGCCACCGCCCTCGGTGCCGGCGGTACCGGTAAAGGCGCCGCCGGTGCCACCCGCGGTTCGGCCGGCGTCCTCAAGGACCTCGAACGCCGCCAGAAATCCCGCGCCACCCGCACCGGCCGCGACGCCCTCGACCGCGCTCTCCTCGATATCGCCGGCCTCTACCGCGACGCCCTCGCCATCGCCTTCGGCGATCCCGCCGGTATCACCATGACCCACCCCGATATGGCCGACCGCGCCCGCGAGCTGGCCCAGCGCGTCCGCCCCGAAGGCCTGCTGCGCTCCATCGACGCCGTGCTCGCCTGCCGCGAGGCTCTCGACCAGAACGTCAAGCCCCGTTTCGCGGTGGCCGCCATGGCCGCCACCCTCATCGCCCAAACCTTCTGACCAGCCGTTTTCGCGTTCCCAGGTCGGAGACGATAGACTCGCCACGCCGAAAGGCACGCCGCCTTAGCTCAGTCGGTAGAGCGCTTCACTCGTAATGAAAAGGTCAGGAGTTCGATTCTCCTAGGCGGCTCCAGGTCAGAGGCCCTTTCCCAGTTACAGGGAAGGGCCTTTTTCGTCTCCGGTCCGCCCGGGCAGGGTCATGGCCGGCCCTTCACAAAGGCTCTGGAGGCGCTCGGCGGGCCGAACCCGGTGATGGCGCCCCGCGGCAATTTTCAGCTGAGTTGTTCGGCCAACCCCACGATGATGCTTTCGGGGCCACGGACGTAACAGAGCCGGTAGACATTCTCGTATTGCACCACCTCGCCGACGAGTTCGGCGCCGTGGTGGCGCAGGCGGGCGATGACATCGTCGATATCGTCGACGGCGAACATGACGCGACGGATACCCAGCGTGTTCGCCGGTGCGTCTTTCGGTTCGGGGGTGATGGCCTTCGGCTTGTGGAACTCGGCCAGCTCGATTCGGCCGGGACCGTCCGGGATCCGCAGCATGGCGACGTCCTGCCGGACGTTGTCGAGCCCGATGACGCGTTCCGCCCCACGCCATTCGAGTGGTCCTTTGCCCTCCAGTTCCATACCGAGTTCGACGAAGAACGCGATGGCCGCGTCCAAGTCCTCGACCACGATCAGGACGTTGTCCATACGTTGAATCGCCATGTCAGGTTTCCTTTGGTGTAGCGCGGCGACGGTGCCCGCATCTGCCCCTGGGACGGAGCCGGCACATGACACCGCAGCCGGCGGGCTCGTTGGATGCCACGTGCACATTGTGGACGAACTCAGCCGTGATCACCCTGCGGCGAACGTTTTGCACCGTTTCAGACAGGGTGGCCGGGGGCGCCGCGGCCTGGAAGGGGAGCGATGGCTGCGGCGTCGGTGTTCGCCGGCGCCACAGTCGACCGACCCGCTGGGTGGTGCTGCGGCGATAACCGCTGGTCGGGTTGGCTTGTGGACTAGTGTCGGTGCTCGTGCTCATCGCTATTGCAGTGTTCGCGGCGGTTTCGGCGCTACTCCATGTCTACATCTGGTATTTGGAGTCGTTCGCGTGGACCGGTGCGGCGCGGGGTGTGTTCGGCACCAGTGCCGAGGAAGCGGCGGCGACCCGGGAGCTGGCCTTCAATCAGGGCTTCTACAACCTGTTCCTGGCGACTATCGCCGCGGTGGGGATCGTGGTGGCGGCAGCCGGGAACCGAGGTATCGGGGTGGCGTTGATCTTCGCCGGTACCGGGGCGATGCTGGGTGCCGCGCTGGTGCTGCTGCTCTCGTCGCCGGACAAGCGCGCGTCGGCGGTCAAGCAGGGGGCGGCGCCGCTGGTGACCGTTGCGCTCGGGGTGATCTGGGCGCTCTTCGGTTGAGCGGACGGTCCCGGCGGGTTACGAGTGCTGCGCGGAGCCGGCCTGCTCCAATAGCCGGCTGAGGATTTCCAGCCGGTTTTCGCGCAGGCCCGGGCGCAGGCGTTGGCCGCGTTCGAGGGTGGCCAGGCCGTGCAGTGCGCTCCAGCCGGTTTCGGTGAAGGTTTCCACGTCGTGGTCGCCGGCGAAGGGGGCCAGTGCGGCGACCAGTTCGGCGAACGCGTCGCGTAGGACTTGGGTGGCCTCGGGGCCGAACTTCAGATCGGTGGACATGGCGAACATGGCGTCGTAGACGGCGGGATGCTCGGTGGCGAATTCGATGTAGGCGCGGGCGAGGGCCGCCAGTGCGTCGGCCTCCGACTCGGCGGTGGTCCGGGCGCGGTGCAGGGCTGTGGCGAGTTCGGCGATGCCGTCCTCGGCGACGGCCGTGACGATGGCACGTTTGCCGGCGAAGTGGCTGTAGAGGACGGGTTGGCTGTATTCGATCCGGTCGGCCAGCTTACGGACGGTCACCGCGTCCCAGCCCTCGGTCTCCGCCAGTTCGCGCGCGGTATCGATGATCAGCCGGTGGCGTTCCGCCCGCTCCCGCTCCCGTCTTTTCTGAATACTCATGCTCGAAACTCTAGCACCGCTAGACAAGGGGGTGGCGCTGAGTTATCGTTGCTCCATCCCATAGCACTGCTAGATTTCGGAGCAACAATGATCACCACTCGGCGTATCGCCACCGCACTGTCGCTGATCGGGGCAGCGTTCATCCTCTACATCGGGATCAACTACTTGATCGCTCCCGAGTCGATCGCCACCGGATTCGGCTTGCCCGCGCGGCCGACCGGTGACGCCGCCGCATTCCTGAATCTGAAGGGTGTACGCGACACGGTCAGCGGGATCCTGCTCCTCGCGCTGCTGGCGCTCGGGCAGCGTTTCGCGCTGGGGGTCGTCATGCTTGTCGTGGCCCTGATCCCGGTCGGTGATATGGCCACCGTGCTGGCCTACGACGGCTCCACGGCAACCGCATTCGGGGTCCACGGCCTCACGGCACTGCTCGTGGGCGTCACCGGACTGCTGCTCATCCGCGAGTCCGCTGCGTCCGCCCCCATTCCGGCGTAACTGCCGAATCGACCATTACCAGCTGAAATCCGTAAGACCCAGGAGCCCGCCATGTCCATGTCCATTCAGATCCTCGCCGCCGTAGCGGTTCTCGCCAATGCCGTCGTGTACGGCACCGATGTCTTGGGTGCGCTGGTCATGCGGTCGGTCTATCGCCGGCTCGACGACGCCACCATGACGTTCAGTGCGGGCTGGGGGCATTACTACGCGGATTCGCGTATGCCGCCGGTCGGCGTCACCGGAGTGGTGGCGGCGCTGGGGGCCGCGGTCGTCGCCGCCCTGACCGGTGCTGCCGGTGCCGCTGTTTCCGCGGGGCTCGCCGTACTCGCCCTCGCGGTGTGGCTCGTTCTCTATGTGCGGATCGCCAAGCCGATCAATACGGCACAGAAGGCCGCCGCTCGATCCGGTGTGATTCCGCCGAACGCCCGTGCGCTGCAGGATCGGTGGGACAGCATTCTCTACCCCCGGGTGATCCTGCAGGCCCTCGCTCTGGTCGCATTGCTCGTCACGTTGGTCATTGCTTGAGTGCGATGTTTCCGGGTGGCCGGGCGGGACGAATGTCCGCCCGGCCACCCGCGCTTGTCGGCGGAACCGGCCGGACCGGTCACTCGCCGGCCGGTTCGATTCCCTTGAGTGCCAGCTCCACGAATTCCCGCATCGGAATCTCCAGTGCGGTGCACAGTGCGTGCAGCTGCTGCATATCCGGCGAGCGCTCGCCGTTTTCGAATCGCTGGATTGTGCTGACGGCGAGGCCGGTCAGCGCCGCGAGTTGCTGTCGCGTGAAGTCGCGTCGCGCCCGGGCGGCCCGGAGCTCGGCCCCCACTGCCCGGTTGATCGCCGAAGCCGCCTGTTTTGAACCCATACGGACTATTCTGAGGTCCGAACGGACATGATGCAAATGTCTGATGGGGCGATGTCACTTTCGCGCGATTCCGAAGCTGATCTACGCATCGGCCCTGGGTGAGGCTCTGGAAAGTCCATATAGAACAATTTCCACTCTGAATGGACCATTTGACAAGCCGGCGGCCGAATGGGTGAAGGGCGTGACCCGGAGCCGATCCGACCACGAAAGACCTCATCGAAGGCACGTCACTACCCCTCCCCGGCGTCCGGCCGCTGTCCCATTCTCGCCGTGGCTGCCGGGGTTCCGGTAGTAACCGCCGAAGAAACAACGGATATGGGGCTTGGCATAGATAACGGGGCAGCTTCGCGCACGGATGGAGCGCTATAGCCGCAGGTAGGCAGATGCACTACCCCGGATATCGGGCTGTTATCCCGGGTCCACCTCGGTGATGACCGCAGCCCCCCTGACCAGGGACTGTATCCATATCCGCCCAATTTTCGGCGGTTACTACCGGGACCCCTAGTTTCCGGAGTCGGCATCGCCCGTGCGGAGCATCCGCCCAGGTCGGCGTCCGAATTACCGCACATAGTATGTCACTATCTGCCATAACTGCTTAGCGCCGGATTTCCCGCCGATGTTCCCCGACCCCTAACACCGGTCCACGTGGGGCGCTACGGTGTGACACCCGGCGAGGGCAGGAGCTACTCGCTCTCGGGTCCTTCGGTCAGAGTGGTAGGTAGCTCGAAAAACCCGGCCGACTTCATGAGGGTTTGTCGGGCCACATCCTGGCTGACCTGTCCCGACGTTACGGCCTTGTCGAGAAGAAACAGGTCGCGTGTGTCGAGCACAAGCCCTCCTCCTTGGGCGAAGTCTTCGACGTCTGCGCTGTGGTTGCGCATGAGTGGCCGACGGGTGCTGGGGTCACGATCGCGAAACTGGTTCACGATGTACCACTTGGCCGCGGGCAATTCGCGGTTTTCCACGGCGTACAGCCCTGCGAAACGCTCAATCTTCGGCAGGTCGCCCGGTTTACCTCCAGCTGTGTAGCCCTTGGCTTCAGCTATCGCAGTCCACGACTCCCAACTCACCCGAAGGTCTTCCCGCTTCTCCCGGTTCCCCTGCCCGTCCATGTTGAGGACGGAGAACCCGAGCCGCGTGAACAGCGCTTCGAGCTCGTTGACGAGACCGTCCCCCGTGCCAGTCAGAAGCACTCGTGTGGTGGCGTCGGCAGCTTCTCTCGCTTCCGTAAAATGCGCTTCGGCGGTGGTGACCTTCAGTTCCATCTCCTGAGCGACCCTGTAGGCTTCGGCCTGGCAGCCAGCAAGAGTGGCCGCCGCCTCTATCTCCGCCGGAGTCATCCACTGGGGATCTGCCACCCACTCAGGCTCGGCAGGAAAGATGCCTGGTGCGTCTACAGCCCAGTCTTTGAATGCAGCGAGAACCCAAGGCGTGAAGTCTTCGATCGCGTCCTCAGGTAGGTAGATGCAGTCAAGGGGCCCGTCGTGGGGCCTGTAGCGCATCGCGAAGGCTAAACCGTCGAGGTCGCGCACGAAAGGGGTACAGGCGCGGGTCTCATCTTCATCTCGCCATCGGAACCCCGGCCGCTGTTTCATCTCTTTGAGCGCCGGCACGAGCTGCGTGCGGGTCAGATGTCTCCACTCGCCCTCAACGTCGTCAGGGAGCTCAAGCTCCTCACCGTAGGACGTATCCTCGCCGAACGGCAGATCGATCCCCGGGTAGCTCATGTTCCTTTCGTACTGCCGCACACCTATCGGAGTGCCCCCGATTTGAATCACACGCAGATGCCTGGAATCGCTGCGAAGGACGTCCGGGCGACCCATGCTGACCAGCGCGTCACGACTCTGCCAACGCAAAGGCTGCATACCGTCGTGGTAATCGACCATGCCGGCATACTTCTCTAGAACTGCTGCGAACGGGTGGGAGGAATCGAACCCCTGGACTACGACCCGGGGGCGGGCGTTGTCGTCGTAGATCACCACGGTCGCAACCTACAACTGTCATCCGACGCTCCGCCCGTCAGTACTGATTTCCTGGTCGGGCATCAGCGGACTGCCCCGCGGTGGTCTGCCCGTAACCCCCCGCGCACGGTGAATGAGAGTTCGTCTCAATACCAAGGTTTTGAGACACGTCCAGCTCGTGTGGTCAGGTGGTGTCGAGGTCGGGATGCGGGCGCAGGTCGGTGAGAGGTTGAGCGAGTGCTGCACGCAGCAGCACCCGGAGGGTGAGGGGCCGGGCGAACGCTCTGCCCTGTAGCGGTCCGGTCAGTGGGCTTATCCCGCCGTAAAGTGCGGTTGAAGACGCCGAACGCGAATCGGGCGTGAGGTCACGGTCGTAGAGGTGAGGAGGCCCCCGATCGAAACATCAGGTGCGCAGCTCGGGCATACCGAGGTCGAACGTGGCACTGCCACCGCCCCGGGTTCCGTGGTCTTGGCGGGGACAGCTCTCGGTGTTGCGGTTCTGATGTGCGTCCACCTCGACTGGGCTCCGTTCGTTCAGAATCTGACCGGGCCCGACCAGCTTGTTGCCCTGTTGGCCGGCGGGCTTCTCCTGGGTGTTTCCCTGCTGGTGTGGGCAATCAAGACGTTGTATCTGCTCGGCAGGGAGCATCGGTGGTCCTGGAAGATCGCCGTGGTGCCGGTGATTGTGCTCGCGGGGCTGGTCGCCGGTTCGGTCTTTCAGCCGGCGGGCTTCGATTCCGCACGCCCGGAGATGGACAAGGTCGCGATCGAGATGCTGCGCGAGGATAGACCACATACCCGACAGGACTTGAGTCTCGCCGGGCTCGAAATCAGTTTGGTTCACCGCGCGCCCGATGAACGCGTCTACTTCTACGACGCCGACGGATATGTGGGCTCCACGGTTTCCGGCTGGGTCTACTCACCTGGCGCCGAGCCACTGGGGAGTGGCACCCAACAGTTCGAAAGTATCTCCGGAGACTGGTATTCGTTCGTATTCACTATCTACTGAGCCCCAGCTGAACGGCCGCTGCTGAGCTGGTCGACCTGGTGTCGTAAAACGATGCATTGGTGGACACTGAAGACCGGCATAATCGCTGTTCATCGATATATTTCCCGGAGATTTGATCAAATACACCCCCTTTTATGGACACCCACTTGAGTGGAGGTGGAGACGGTCGCTCAACGGCGCGGCCGAGTTCGATGACCCAGGAGTCGCGCCTGCTCGCTTTTCAGGAGCGCGAACCGCTCGCGGGTGTATCGACGCAGTTCCTGACCAGGGAAGGGGATGAGCGATAGGTGCTCGTCGTAATTGCCGTGCGCCCAGCCGGCGGCGGTGATCTCGTACCCGGATACATGCGCGCAGAGGTCGAGCAGAACCTGCGGCATCTCCTCTTCGATCAGCAGGTCGGCCTTGCTGACCACCACATCGCGCATGGCCTGGATGTTCGGTATGAAGACCGTGCCGGCCCATGTGCGCCACTCGGCGAGTTCGTGCTCGGTCGGCGGGATGTCGTGACGGAAGGGATCGCGGCCGTCGGGTCGGGCGTATCGCTCAGAGAAGGTGTCATAGACACGGCTGTTGGCCTCCATCAGGGCGAACAGGGGTCCGTAGAATTCGCTCAGCTGAAGGTTGACCCGCGTCAGCCGTGCCTGTTTCTGCGCCAGCCGTAGGCCGTTGAGGTAAGTCGCCAGGTACCCGAGGAACGCCAGCCCGACAGTCGTGATCACCGCGGCCATGCCGGTAATCCTAAGCGTCGACGCGCGGGCGTGGGCACGCTTGTAGAGCAACGGGTTTCGCCCTGATCCGCTCGGGCTGCCGAGCGCGCCCCTCACGGTAGAGCGCCTATCCTCCGCCGGGCCGCTTCTTTGAGCTCGGGCCCGCCCGTTGCGGTGCGAGGCCGCCGGGTGTCGTAAAACGATGCGCTCTTGGACACTGTGGCCCTGATCATCGCTGGTCAGCGATCATCGTTGCCTCGCCTCCGTCCAGAAATGCCCTTTTCCTGGACACCATCGAGGGTGCGTCGCATGGTGGTTGGTTGCCAAGGCCGCGCCGCGGTGGTCGTAGGGCGTTGTGCTGGTTTGTCGGTGTCTGGTGGTGGTGTGGATGGGAAGATCGCGGGATGGATCCTGTGACGGCAGTGGTGGTTTCGGCGATCGCGGCGGGTGCGGCGGCGGGGGTGAGTGATACCGCGGCGCAGGTGGTGAAGGACGCCTACCTCGGGTTGAAGGACTTGATCTCGCGTAAGTACCGCGGTGTGGATGTGTCGGGGGTGGAGCGCAAGCCGGAGTCGGAGTCGAAGCGGGCGTCGCTGGCCGAGGACCTCGATGATGCCGGCGCGGCCGGTGATGCGGAGTTGGGGGCGTCGGCGGTCGCGGTCCTGCAGGCGGTGCAGCAGCATCACCCGCAGGTGGTGGGCGCGGAGGTGTCCGGTCTGGTGGCCGCGGTGCTGGAGATCTCCGATATCGCTTCTGCCGGGGACGGTGTGCGGGTGACCGGTAGTGAGATCGCGGGGGCGGTGAGGATCAGCGGGGTGCGTGCGGGTTTTCCGGAGGCGCCGGACCCCGATACGGCGCGGCCCTGACTCCCGGTCCCCCCGCGCCTTCCGCCCCGGCCCCCGCCGGCGGCGGCGCGATGATCTCTTTGACCGGGAACCAGTTCCATGGCGATGTCACCTTCATGGAGGTGGGGGATCGGTCTCGGCCGGTGGTGCATCTGCCGGAGGAGGCGTGGCGGCCGATCGCCGAGGTCGACGCCCCGCCAGGTTTGGACAACCTGCCCGTGAAGCCGGGCGCCAAGTTCGTCGGCCGCGCACACGAACTCGACCGGCTCGATGCCGTGTTGTCGGTTCCGGGCCAGGTGGTGGTGCAGGCGGTGCACGGCCTGGGCGGGATCGGCAAGACCACCCTGGTCGCGCATTGGGCTGCGACCCGTCTCCACGGTCACAGTCCGGTGCGGTGGATCACCGCCGATACCGCTGCCGGTGTCGAGCAGGGGTTGGCGAAATTCGCTGCCGCACTGCAACCCGCCCTGGCACAAGCGCTGGAGGTCGAACAGCTGGCCGACCGCGCCCTGCAATGGCTGGCCACTCATTCCGGGTGGCTGCTGATCCTCGACAACGTCGCCGACCCCGCCGATATCGCCGAGGTCCTGGCCCGCGCCGGAACCGGCCGCATCGTGATCACCAGTCGTCTGGCCTCGGGGTGGCAGCCGGCCACCACGGTCGTACGGCTGGACGTGCTCGATGCGCAGGAGGCGCTGGCTCTGCTCACCGGCATCCTCACCGCGTCCGGCCCCCGCGATTGCGATGGGGCGGCCGAGTTGTGTGCCGAGCTGGGGTTCCTGCCTCTGGCCATCGAACAGGCCGGTGCGTACATGGCGCAGAACCCGCTCACCACACCACGGACATACCTGCGCCTGCTCGCCGAATACCCGGCCGCTATGTACGACCGGACCGCGGTCGGTGCCGACGCCGAACGCACCATCGCCCGGATCTGGCGAGTCGGCCTGGACCGCATCACCGCCGCCGAACCTGTCGCCGCCGACCTCCTCCGCACCCTGGCCTGGTACAGCCCCGACGCCATCCCTCTTACGCTGATCCAAGATTTGGCAGAGCCCCTCGCCCTAGACGGAACGCTCGGTGTGCTCACCGCCTACAGCATGATCACCCCGGACCCGGCCACCGCCACGGTATCGATCCACCGGCTCGTCCAAGCGGTAGCCCGCACCCCCGACCCCGACGATCCCCACCGCAGTACCGAAAAGATCGGCAATGCCCACACCCGCGCCGTCGACCTCCTGCACGCTGCGCTACCCGACTGGGAAGACCCGGCCACCTGGCCTGTTTGGCGGGGTCT